>CALZRA010000066.1 GCA_945828345.1 uncultured Bacteroidales bacterium | reverse complement strand
CGTGCCCTGAACGCTTCATCATCCTTGAGTTGTGCCCTGGGCTATGCGCTCGTTGCCCCTTCGGGGCGTGCCCTGAACGCTTCAAACACTAACTTTATAACCTCATAACCTTATCCCTCATAACCTCATAACCCAATCCCTCATAACCTCATCCCCTATAACCAGAAAGCGCGCTTATGCGCGTGTGAGCAGTGCCACGACCACCAGTACGGCGAAGGTGAGCATGTTGCGCGAGGTGTAACCCAGTATGCGGTTCAGCTCCCGCCCTTGGTGAATCTGTACCATCTTGCGCCAAGTCAGGTAGTGCGGCAGCAGGTAGAAGAGCGGCAGAATGGCAGCCCAAATGTGTCCGTAGGCAGCCAGCGCAGCCACGCAGGCATAACCCAGTACACCCTGGAGCAGGTAGAAGAGCGAGCCGAAGCGTTCGCCCCATGCCACGATGAGCGTGCGCTTGCCCGATGCTGCGTCTTGTTCGCGGTCTCGGTAGTTGTTCAGGACTAACAGCGTGTCGGTCACCAATCCGCAGGCTGCGGCCAACCACCAGACTGTAGCGCTGAGATGTCCCGCCTGTACATAATAGGTGCCGCATACGGGAACGAAGCCGAAGAAAGTCCACACCAGCACATCGCCGCAGCCGTTGTATGACAGCAGGGTCGTGTAGAGAAAGGCGAACACCACGCAGGCCAAGCCCAGTAACACCAAGGGCCAGCCGCCGTAAGGCAGCAGACACAGCCCGATGCAACAGGCAGGCAACAACACGCAGGCTATGCCGGCCTTCATGGCGCGGGGCGTTATCCAGCCTTGGGCGCAGGCTCTTTCCGGGCCCAAACGGTCAGCGCGGTCACTGCCCCGCGTAAAGTCGAAGAGGTCGTTGATGAAGTTGGCCGCCACCTGCATCAAGGCAGCAAACAGGGCGCAGAGCAAGGCTGGTTGCCACTGGCCGCAGCCTTCGGCATAGGCCAGCGCAGTAGCTGTGGCCACGGGGATAAGGGCTGCTGTCAGCGTCTTGGGACGTGCGGCCAACAGCCAGTGTCGGAGAGTTGTCTTTCCCATCTTTGTGCAGGCTATTTGGGTAAGAAGTCGAGCAGCATCTTGAGTGATTCGGGGTCTTTCCAACTCCAGAAACGGTTCTCCATGAGCACCTTGAAGGGTTGCTGTTGCTCTTTGGAGATAGCCTTCTTGAATGCCGTTTCGTTGGCAGGGAAGACGAAGCCCTTCGCGCTGAAGAAATATTTGTCTTGCAGGGGGATGCCCAGGTCGTCATCGCGCCGGTCTTCGTTGAGGGTCATGAATACGTTGAAGTTTTCGAGCTGGAAGTAGTCGAGGTCGCTGCCGCCCGATTCTTCTTCGCGATAGCGGACCATGTTGACGGTGGTGAGGCAGAGCAGGGCATTGTAGCCGTCGCGGGCTACCACGCGGGCCATGACCGAATCGACCTTGACAAATTCGAGCGTGTCACCAAAGGTCACGCCGAAGATGTTCTTCGTATAGGCGCGCATGATTTTGTCGCCTTCCATATACATGAGCGAGCCGTCCTTCAGGTAAATGTTGGCCTTGGCCTTGGCATACCGTCCGAAGGATTGCTTGATCTTGGCATCCTGGAACTCAGGGAAAAGGAAGATGCTGCGGCTGCGTCGCAGTTCCTGCACCTGTTGTGCGCGGGCGGTGTGGCCCAGTGCCAGCAGGGCGATGAGGATGATGACAAACTGTTTCATGGAGTATGTTGAAAGGGGTTCTTAATCATTGTTCAGGTTCAGTTTCTGCTCGATGAAGCTGCGGATGAACTGGGCTGTCCGCTCGATGCCCAGCACCGAAGAGTTGACACACAGGTGGTAGGTGCTGGCTGCGCCCCATGTGCCTGAACTGTAGAAGTTGTAGAAGGCGGCGCGCTCGCGGTCTCCCTTTTCGATCAGTTCGTGCGCCTTCTTCTCGTCACATCCGCTGAGCTGGCACACACGGGCCATGCGGTCGGCCATGTCGGCCGTCACAAACACATTGACACAACGTGGATGCTCGCGCAGCACATAGTCGGCGCAGCGTCCGATGAAGATGCACGACTCCTTGCGCGCTGCCTGGCGTATGGCCTCGCTCTGTATGCTGAAGAGGTTTTCGTTCGACAGCTCGTGGGTGTAGTAGGCACTGCCTCCGCCGACAAAGGGGATGATGTTGCCGAGCGTGCGCAGAAAGCGGTTCTTCTCGTCCGAGCGTTCGAACACTTCGGGACAGAGTCCGCTCTGGCGCGCAGCCAACAGCAGGATTTCGCGGTCATAATAGGCAATGCCCAGTTGCTGGGCCAGCATACGTCCGATGGCGCGGCCGCCGCTGCCCAGCGAACGGCCTATGTTCACAACGTAAGGTTCCATGGTGAAGAGAGGTTTAGGGTTTGTCGGGACGCCCAGTGGCGGCATATTGCGCCTTGAACTTGCGCACTTGTTTCACAAGCAGTACCAGGGCTATCAGTGAGGCCAGTGCGTCGGCCGTAGGCGAGGCATGCCACAGGCCTTCGAGCGGGTCGTCAAAGAGGTGGGGAAGGATGAATATGGCCGGCACCAGCAGGATGAGCTGGCGCGTGAGCGACAGGAAGATGCTCTTGCCTGCATAGCCGATGCTCTGGAAGAAGGCGGTCGAGACGATTTGCATGCCCACAATCGGGAACATCATGACGATGCAGCCCAGAGCGTGTGCGGCCATGCTGATGAGCTCGGGCGAGTCTTTGGCAAAGAGAGTGACAATCGGGGTGGCAAAGAAGGTGCCGATGACGAAGCCCGTAGTGGTAATGCACACGGCTGCCAGCAGGGCGCGCTTCAGCACGGCAATGACGCGGTCGTAGCGTCCTGCTCCGAAGTTGTAGCCCGCAATGGGCTGCATGCCTTGGTTCAGGCCGATGGTTACCATGACTACAAACAGTATCAGGCGGTTACAAATGCCGAAGGCACCCACAGCCACGTCACCGCCATAGTCGGTGAGGCTGCGTGTCATCAGGGCTGCCACCAAGCAGGCGCAGAGGTTGATGAGAAATTGCGGAAGGCCCACCATGAGTGATTCCTTCACGATTTTCGGGTCGAGCTGGAGCTGCCTGCGTTCCAAGTGGATAAAGTCGGCGCGGTTGCCGAACAGCTTCAGCTGCCACACCAGCATGGTGGTTTGTGCCAATACGGTGGCCAGGGCCGCTCCACGGATGCCCCAGTCGAACACAAAGATGAAGAGGGGCGCAAACATGCAGTTGAGGAGCACGGTGCCGAAGGTGGCATACATGGCCTTCTGCGGCCGGTTGGTGGAGCGCAGCATGGCGTTCAGTCCCAAATAGAGGTGGGTGAACACATTGCCTAAAAGGATGATGCCCATGAAGTCACGGGCGTAGGGCAGTGTCACGTCGCTCGCACCGAAGAAACGCAGGATAGGGTCAATGAAGGCCAGCAAAACGAGGCCCAAGGTGAGTCCCAACGTGATGTTCATCACCACGACGTTTCCCAGAATGCGCTGTGCCGTATCGTAGTCTCGTTGTCCCAACTTGACGCTCATCAGGGTGGCAGCACCTACGCCCACCATGGCTCCGAAGGCTGCGGTGAGCGACATGATAGGTCCTGTCAGCGCAAGGCCCATAATGGCTTCAGCTCCCACGCCCTGACCGATGAACACCCCGTCAATGATGTTGTAGACCGATGAGGCAGCCATGGCCACAATAGCCGGTATGGCATACTGCATGAGCAGTTTGCCTACAGGCTCTTCGGCCAACGCGCTGAATTGGTTTGCTTGTTGTTTCATGTCTGCTTTGGATTCACTAACACTGTGCAAAGGTATACATTTTTCGTGAGTAGCTGTCTGGTGTATGGGATGATGGGGGCGTTTTTAGTTTTTTAGGTGACCAAGGCATGGGCAGCGGGAGCGTAATGGAGAACTTCTGTCTCCATGCTCCCATCTTCTTCGATAATAATTCACTTTCTGGAGAAATCTTAGCCGCTTTTCCGAGAAACGAAAAAATGTGCAGGCAACAGCCTTGAACCAGACTTCAAGGCGTTGCTTGCACAATAATTATAGGAGTATGATGCCGAAAAGCCTTCGGCGTGCTTACGCGTATATTTCCTTCTTGCCGGCTGCCAGCGTGTTCATCATGAGCATACAGATCGTCATGGGGCCTACGCCGCCCGGTACTGGGGTGATGTAGGAGCACAGCGGGGCGACTTGTTCAAAGTCTACGTCGCCTTGCAGCCTGAATCCCTTGGGACGGGAAGCATCAGGTACGCGGGTGGTTCCAACGTCTATCACCACAGCCCCGGGCTTGACCATGTCGGCTGTGACAAATGCCGGACTACCCACAGCAGCAATCAGGATGTCGGCCTCGCGTGCTTCCTTCTTCAGGTCTGTGCTTTGGCTGTGGCATACGGTTACGGTAGCATTGCCATAGAGCTTCTGCATCATGAGCTGCGCCATGGGCTTGCCCACAATGTTCGATCGGCCCAGGATGACGCACTTGCGGCCTGTGGTCTCAATGTGGTAGCGTTGCAGCAGTTCGAGTATGCCCTTGGGTGTGGCCGAGATGAAGCAGGGCAGGCCGATGGCCATGCGTCCCACGTTAATGGGATGGAAACCGTCCACGTCCTTGCGGTAGTCGATAGCTTCAATGATCTTCTGCTCCGAGATGTGGGCAGGCAGAGGCAGCTGCACGATGAAGCCGTCCACCTCGTCATGGTGGTTCAGCCGGTCTACGCAGGCCAGCAGTTCGGCTTCGGTCACGTCATCCTCATAGCGGATGAGTGTCGATTCAAAGCCACAGGCTTCGCAGGCCAGCACTTTGTTGCGCACGTAGGTCTCGCTGCCTCCATCGTGTCCCACGAGTACCGCAGCCAGATGCGGACGTTTGCCTCCGGCAGCTACGATACGTTCCACTTCTTCGGCTATTTCCTTCTTGATGGCGGCCGCCGTAGCCTTTCCGTCTATCAGTTGCATGGTCAGTTGTTTCGGGGGTGTGAGTCTGGAGAGTCTGGAGTTTCCGGGGGTTCCGGAGTTTCCGGGTTGTCCAGAGTTTCCGGGGTTTCCAGTAGTCCTTATCGCATCTTCGGCATTCGGGCCATCATTTTGCCCATTTTCGTGCCGGTCACCATCTTCATCATCTTGCGGGTCTGGTCAAACTGCTTGACCAGCCGGTTCACTTCCTGAATGGTTGTGCCCGAGCCTTTGGCAATACGGTTCTTGCGGCTTTGGTTCAGGATTTCAGGGTGTTGGCGTTCGCGGGGAGTCATGGAGAGGATGATAGCCTCAATACCCTTGAAGGCATTGTCGTCGATTTCCACATCCTTCAGCGCCTTGCCCACACCCGGAATCATCGAAGCGAGGTCCTTGAGGTTACCCATCTTCTTGATTTGCTGAATCTGGGCCAGGAAGTCGTTGAAGTCAAACTGGTTCTTCTGTATTTTGCGTTGCAGCTTGAGGGCCTCCTTCTCGTCGAACTGCTCTTGGGCACGTTCCACAAGGCTGACGATGTCACCCATGCCGAGAATACGGTCGGCCATACGGTCGGGGTGGAACACATCGAGTGCTTCCATCTTCTCACCGGTACCTACAAAGAGAATGGGCTTGTCGACTACGGTGCGTATGGAGAGTGCTGCACCGCCTCGGGTGTCGCCGTCCAGTTTGGTGAGCACCACGCCTTCATAGTCCAGGCGGTCGTTGAACTCCTTGGCGGTGTTCACCGCATCCTGTCCGGTCATGGCATCGACCACAAAGAGCGTGTCGTCGGGCTGGGTGGCCTCCTTGATGGCAGCGATTTCCTGCATCAGTTCCTCATCAACGGCGAGGCGTCCGGCAGTATCGACGATGACAGTGTCGTAGCCTTTGGCCTTGGCCTCCTGGATACCCTCGCGTGCAATCTTCACGGGGTCTTTCTCTTCCAGGTTCATGTAGATGGGCACCTCAATCTGCTCAGCCAGTACGCGCAGCTGCTCTACGGCAGCGGGACGGTACACGTCGCAGGCCACGAGCAGTGGCTTGCGGCTCTTCTTGTTCTTCAGATAGAGTGCCAGCTTGCCCGACAGCGTTGTCTTACCGGCACCGTTCAGACCAGCCATCAGGATGACTGAGGGGCGGCCCGACAGCTTCAGCTCGCGGGCTTGTCCGCCCATCAGCTGTGCCAGCTCGTCGTGTACGATCTTCACCATGAGCTGTCCGGGCTTCACGCTGGTCAGCACATTTTGTCCGAGTGCCTTTTGCTTTACGGTGTCGGTAAAGGTCTTGGCCACTTTGTAGTTGACGTCGGCATCGAGGAGTGCACGGCGCACGTCCTTCAGGGTTTCGGCCACATTGATTTCGGTGATGCTGCCTTCACCCTTCAGTATCTTGAAAGACCGTTCCAGTCTTTCGCTCAGGTTTTCAAACATTTTCGATTTCTATGGGTAGTTTCGTTCTTGGGTTATGGGAACCTTCTGTGTCTGGGGGGTATGGGAGATAAGGGAATCAGGTTATGAGCTTCTCCTGTCACGGTCCGGGCGCATGCTGCCCGGACCGTGACAGAGACCTTGTGACCTGATAACCTTATCTCCCGCAACCTCGGGGAGAGAATCACACGATTCCGCGTCCGTGGCAGTTCTTGAACTTCTTACCGCTGCCGCAGGGGCAGGGGTCATTACGTCCGGGCAGGTTTTCCTTCACGATAGGCTGCTGGGTGCGCTCGCGTGTGTCGCGTTGTGCTGCGGCGCGTGCTTCGGGGTCGCCGGCATCATCAATCGTTTCGTGCGTGGTCGTGAGTTTCTGCTGCTGGACGGTTTCTTCGGGAGCTGCTTCCTGCACCTGTTCAGGTGCCTGTACGGGAATCTGGCCGCGCATCAGCGTCGAAACCGTTTCGTTGTTGATGCGGTTGACCATCTTGTCGAAGAGCTGTACGCTTTCGAGCTTGAACACAAGCAGCGGGTCTTTCTGCTCGTAGGAGGCATTCTGCACCGACTTCTTCAGTTCGTCGAGTTCGCGCAGGTTCTCCTTCCAGGCATCGTCGATGTTATGCAGCAGGATGGCCTTTTCGAAGTCGCTGACCACCTCGCGCGATTCTGTTTCGTAAGCCTTCTGCAGGTTCGTGCGGATGTTGTACACCAGCTTGCCGTCGGTGATGGGCACCAGGATGTTCTCGTACATCTGTCCCTGGTTTTCATACACCTGCTTGATGACGGGCATGGCCACTTCGGCCAGTCGGTCCGTCTTGCGCTTGAATCCGGCCATGGCAGCCTGGAAGGCCTTTTCGTAGAGGTCCTCGCGTTTCATGCCGTCAAACTCCTCCTCGGTGAAGGGCACCTCGATGGCGAAGATTTCGATGAAGCCCTCCCGGCATCCCTCGTAGTCGTTCTTGTCAATGATGTTGATGACGCGGTCCCAAATCATGTTGGCGATGTCCATGCCCACGCGTTCGCCCATGAGTGCATGGCGGCGTTTCTCGTAGATGACGGTGCGCTGCTTGTTCATCACATCGTCGTATTCGAGCAGGCGCTTGCGGATGCCGAAGTTGTTCTCCTCTACCTTGCGCTGCGCGCGTTCGATGCTGCTGTTGATCATGGGCGACTCGATCATTTCGCCGTCCTTGAATCCCAGCTTGTCCATGACGCGTGCGATGCGTTCGGAGGCAAAGAGTCGCATCAGGTTGTCTTCGAGCGAAACGAAGAAGACCGACGAGCCCGGGTCACCCTGACGTCCGGCACGACCGCGAAGCTGGCGGTCTACGCGGCGGCTCTCATGTCGTTCCGTACCGATGATGGCCAGACCGCCGGCAGCCTTCACCTGGTCGGAGAGTTTGATGTCCGTACCACGTCCGGCCATGTTGGTGGCGATGGTCACGGCACCGAGCATGCGCTCCTCTTCGTGCTTGTTGCCGTCCTCATCGGTGATGAGCACCTTACCCAGCGTGCTTTGTCCGGCCAGTGCCACGATATCAGCCTCCTTCTGGTGGAGCTTGGCGTTCAGCACCTGGTGAGGTATGTGGCGCAACTGGAGCATACGGCTCAGCAGTTCGCTCACGTCTACACTGGTCGTGCCGACCAGCACGGGGCGGCCAGCCAGACGCATCTTTTCGATTTCCTCGATGACGGCTCCATACTTTTCGCGCTTGGTCTTGTACACACGGTCATTCATATCGACGCGCTGTACAGGACGGTTGGTCGGAATCTCCACCACATCGAGCTTGTAGATGTTCCAGAACTCACCCGCTTCGGTAATGGCCGTACCTGTCATGCCGGCCAGCTTGTGGTACATGCGGAAGTAGTTCTGCAGCGTGATGGTGGCAAAAGTCTGTGTGGCGGCCTCCACCTTTACGTGTTCCTTGGCCTCGACAGCCTGATGCAGTCCGTCGCTCCAGCGGCGGCCTTCCATGATACGTCCCGTCTGCTCATCGACAATCTTCACCTGACCGTCCATCACCACATATTCCTCATTGATGCGGAACATGGTGTAGGCTTTGAGCAGCTGCAGGATAGTGTGGACGCGTTCCGACTTTACGGCATAGTCTTGCAGCAGGGCATCCTTGCGCATGACGCGCTCTTCGTCGCTCAGTCCCTTCTCGGCTTCGAGCGCAGAGAGTTCAGAGGTGATGTCGGGCAGGATGAACAGCTGGTCGTCGTTCACCTGGTCTGCCAGCCACTTGTTACCCTTGTCGGTGAGGTCTACGCTGTGCATCTTCTCGTCGACTACGAAGTAGAGCGGTTCGACAGCCTCCGGCATACGTCGGTTGTTGTTCTCCATATAGATTTCCTCCGTCTTGAGCATACCGGCCTTGATGCCAGTCTCAGAGAGGAACTTGATGAGCGGGTTGTTCTTGGGCAGGGCCTTGTGGCTGCGGAAGAGTTGCAGGAAGCCTTCTTCTTCCTTCTTCTTGTCGCCCGAGTTGATGAGCTGCTTGGCTTCAGCCAGATACTGCGTGGCCAACTTGCGCTGCACCTCTACCAGGCGTTCCACTAACGGCTGGTACTGTTCGAACTGCTGGTCTTCGCCTTTGGGCACGGGGCCTGAAATGATGAGCGGCGTACGGGCATCGTCGATGAGCACGGAGTCCACCTCATCGACAATGGCATAGTTGTGGCGGCGCTGCACCAGGTCTTTGGGACTCATGGCCATGTTGTCGCGCAGGTAGTCGAAGCCGAACTCATTGTTCGTACCGAAGGTGATGTCGGCCTGGTAGGCGCGGCGGCGTGCTTCGGAGTTGGGCTGGTGCTTGTCGATGCAGTCTACCGAAAGGCCGTGGAACATGTAGAGCGGTCCCATCCACTCCGAGTCGCGCTTGGCCAGATAGTCGTTCACTGTGACCACGTGAACACCATTGCCAGTCAGTGCGTTCAGGAACACGGGCAGCGTGGCCACGAGCGTCTTGCCTTCACCAGTTGCCATTTCGGCAATCTTGCCTTGGGTCAGCACGACGCCGCCAAACAGCTGCACGTCATAATGCACCATATTCCAAAGGGTGTCGTTACCGCCGGCCACCCAGTGGTTCTGGTAGATGGCCTTGTCGCCTTCAATGTGCACAAAGTCGTGGCGGGCAGCCAGTTCACGGTCAAAGTCGGTCGCTGTGACCTCAATCTGTTCGTTTTCGGTGAAGCGGCGTGCCGTGTCCTTCACAATGGCGAAGGCGTCGGGCAAAGCTTCGGTCAGGGCCTCTTCCATGCGGTCGAGCACCTGTGTTTCGAGTTTGTCAATCTGGTTGAAGATGACCTCACGGTCTTCGATGGGCGTCTCTTCAATCTTGGCCTTGAGTGCCTCGATTTTCTCCTTCAGGTCATCGGCTGAGTGCTGGATGGCCGACTGGAGTTCTTTGGTCTTGGCGCGCAGAGCGTCGTTGTCGAGTGCTTGGATAGCGGGATAGGCAGCTTTGATTTTCTCCACCCAGGGCTGAATGAGCTTCATGTCACGGGTAGACTTGTTGCCGAAAAGTTTGCTGAGGAATTTATTGATATCCATGATGGGTTGTTTTGGCTTGGTTGGAATGATGAGAGAACGTAGTTCGGTTGAAAGTCAATGGGTGAAAGGTTTACGGAGTCATTACCGGGTACAGTAACCAGCTGCTCGGCGAGCAGGCTTATATAGACACTTCAACGCTTCCACGGTGAAACTTGAAAATGGTTCCTGACAGACTTTCAACAATCAGTTTTGCAGCTTAGAATAGCGGTGCTGCGCTACAGGCATTGGGAGCGCGGATGCGCACAGCCTTCGACACGGTCGGTGCAATACGGTCGGTCGTTACGGGCAGGCTGACCTGTTCGGCCTCGCATCCTGTGCCAAAAAAGATGATGGGAAAAGCTACGTACGAGTCGCGTACCAGCTGGTTCTCGCGTGCAGTCTGGTTGACAAAGTGCCAGCCGGGCAGTACTTCAATCAGCACATCGCCCGAGTAGCGCGCACAATAGCCGCTTCGGATGCGGCTGATGCCCGGTGTCCAGGCTCCCTGCATGAGGCGTGATGAGGTGTACACGTCTTTCACGCCCGAGAGTTGGAGCAGGAAGTCCTGTGTGCGTTCCAGCACTTCCCCCAGGTTTATCTGTTTCTCTTCAATCAGCCGGTGGTTCAGGTAGAGCTGAGTGCCCAGTGTGGCTTCGATGTAGTTGCCTTGTCCGTACACCGCCACCAAATACATGTTGAGCAGTGCTGCGGCCCGTTCCACGTCGAAGGTGCCGCTGGGTATGCGGTATTTCGACAGGTCGCCATTCTCTTCATCGGTATAACCTGTCGAGGTGAGTACAAAGAGGGCATTGCCGGCACCTACCTTGCGCTCTACCGATTCAATCAGACGGGCCAGCGCCTTGTCAAGTCTGACATAGGTGTCTTGCAGCTCCATGGGAGCTTGGTTCGCCGTGCGGTGTTCCAGATTGCCTGCATAGTAGGTTACGGCCAGGTAGTCTGTGATGCCGTCGGCCCCCATCAGCGTGCCGTTCAGGCATTGCTGCGCCATGCGTGTCACCTCTTCGTTCACCAGTCCCGAGGTCTTGAACGCGGCATAGCGGCTGTCTCCCTTGTTGAACTTATGTGCAAAGGGCTTCTGTACGCCGCCCGACAGGAAGTAGGAGAACTTGCCTACCAACTCGTTCGAGGGTTGCCATACCGTGCTTTTCAGCCTGTCGGCCAAGGGCTGCTGGCTGCCTGCCAGCATGGCCCATGAAGGTATACCCGCCCCATAGTAGGAGGTGGTACACCAGTTTCCGGTGTGGTCGTCAATCCACAAGGCACCGTTGGCTGCGTGTCCGGCCGAAAGTATGGCTGCATCGCGATAGGGTGCTATGGCATAGACCAGCGACCGGCCCTCCGAAGCCACCTTCAGCTCGTCGCCCAAGGTCGATACAGCCAGGAAGGTGGGGGCAGAGCAGTCATCGGTCAGAATGCCTACATACTGCTTGTCGTCCACACAGAACACGGGACGAAGCGTTTCGCGGTTCATCCAGCGCAGGCCCACCACTCCGTGGTCGCAGGGTGAGGTGCCGGTAGCAATGGTTGCCGAAGCCGAGGCGCGGTCAGGACGGTAGTGAGGGTATTCAGCCTGTGTGTACACCCGGCCCTCATTCAGCAAACGCACGAAGCCTTCCTGCCCATACAGGGGCATGAAGGCATTCAGGTAGTCCGAGCGAAGTTGGTCTACCAGTATGTTCACCACCACGCGTGGCACACCGCCCCTTGTGGTCTGGGCTTCGGGTGCTGCCAGAGCGGTCATGGCCGTAAGCAACGACAGGAACAAAGGCAGGCACACGGTGGTGCTGTGCGGGTGAATAAAGGATTTCTTCATCCTTGGCTGTTATGTAATATATATAATAGGTGTAGGGAGTGGCATGGCCTCTCTGGACGTGCAGGTCGTGTCAGCCCTTCGGAGAGACCGTGCGACCCGCCTTCTGTTTGGCCACAAATGCAGCCCAGCGCACGGCGAGCATACCCCAAAACATCCACAGGGCGGCGGGGAACTGCTGTACGCCGGCCAGGGCAGCCGGCAACAGGGCAGCTAACAACACACCTTGGCCGTAATAGCCACGGGGTGTGCGGTGCATCGCAGCCAGCTTCATGAACCAGGGCAGGTAGAGCAGCGGCAGGGGGTTGAGCAGCAAGAGCAGCCAGTTGCTGTCCACTGTGGGGTGTTCCGAGCAGCAGAACATGAAGCCGATGGCCAGTCCGGCCAGCCCTTGCAGCAGCAAGAGCAGGGCATCGATGCCCCACCACCAGGCGTGGCGACGCCATTCAATCAGCGTGGCCACTGCCAGCAAGGCCAGCACGCAGCCCAGCGCGGCCACGGGCGAAGCCGTTTTCTCAGGTTGCCTGTAGGTAGCAGGGAGCAGTGTCCGGGCCTCTTCGGCCAGTGGACGCGTCTGTCCCTGAGGGTCTACAATGCGGGCCTGGGCCACAAACCTCTCGGCATACAGCGGCGCGAAGCCCTGTGTCTTGCGGTCGGCAGGCGCATCGGCTTCGGCTCCCAGCAGCAGGTTCTGGCCCAGTTGCAGCCAGGGGTCTGCCTGTGCATATTCGTCCACGATGTGGCGCAGCGACTTGTCGGCATCAGCTTGAGGCCATTCGACCTTGCCGTTGATGGCCGCCTCAATCATGTCGATGGCACGTGTCGTGCAGTTGTCGTAGAAGAAGCTGTACCTGTAGGTGGCATTTTCCGGCAGCAGGTTCTTGCTGAGCGCATCCACCAGCTTGCGGCATTCAGCGGGCGTGAGGTTGAGCACCTGCTCGTCGATGCCTCGTCCTTCAGCCAGATAGGCGTTGTAGAACAGGGCATAGGGCACTACTCCCAGTTCGTAGTCGGTTTCGCCTTTCACAAACCGCCATACGAAGTGAGGCTGGCTGAACGAGAAGGTGCCGTAGTTGAACACCCAGTCACTGTTCCTTCCGGGAGCGACTTCGCGCACGCGCAGCGCCGTGTGGCCATACAGTTCGTAGGTCTTCTGTCCCGGTGTGACGGTGAGCAGGCTCACCTTGACCGAGTCGTTGCCGGCTTGTTGCGTTTCGGCTGGTACAGCCAATTCGTCGGTGTTGCCGGGCTGGCCTTGTGCGGTTGCATAGAGGGCGGCAGCCCACCAAAGGCTGAGTGCGAAAAGGAGTCTGTGCATGTTCTTGCGTCTGCTTTCTGGGCTGAATGCCACGGTTTGCGGCTGCAAAGGTATATAAAATCTGTGAGATTCAACACCCGCAGGCTGAAGTTGGCCCTGCGGCGGGTAAAAAAACATATAAAAGACCTTGCGGACTGACAATTCTTCATGCCAAATGTGGGAGAAAACAATGGCTTTTACAGGGGTGTTCTATAAATTAGGCCGAGCTGGATGCTGGATTTTTAGAGATGACATT
>CALZRA010000065.1 GCA_945828345.1 uncultured Bacteroidales bacterium | reverse complement strand
GCATAAAGAATCATTAACAAAATTCGCTTGCTCAAAACCATAGGAAGCGGGGCGCACTTTATCGCCTCATTCTCCCCAGGGCGTCGCCCTGGGCTATGCGCTCGTTGCCCCTTCGGGGCGTGCCTTGAACGCTTGCAAACCGGGTTATAAAATTGAGCCTGCGCGGTCACGAGGAGTCACCTTGGGGAATAGTCTCACCTCACCTCAATGCGCGAGCTGCTCGCGCCGGGCTGTCGCAGCAGGCGTATTTGGGGGGCGATCTGTGAGCGGATCTGTTCGGTGTGGCTGATGACGCCGACTTTGCGTCCCTGCGCGTTCTCCAGGTGGGAGAGGGCAGTCATCACCAGGTCGAGCGACTCGCGGTCGAGATTGCCGAAGCCCTCGTCGATGAAGAGCGAGCCGATGGCCAGGCTGTCGCTTGAGAGCGAGGCCAGGCCCAAGGCCAGGGCCAGACTTACCACGAAGGTCTCGCCGCCCGAGAGAGACGACACGTAGCGGTGCTCGTCAAACATGTGGCGGTCGATGATTTCGAGCGTCAGCGTGCCCGGAATGTTGCGCAGCTCATAACGCGGCGTGAGTTGGCGCAGGTGGTAGTTGGCGTGCTCCACCAGGTAGGCAAAGGTGTAGCTCTGAGCCAGTGTGCGGAAGCGCTTGCCGTCGGCCGAGCCGAACAGCTGGCACAGGCGGTTCCATTCGAGCGCGTCGGCCTGGGCTGCCTCCAACCGTGCTGCCAGCGCTGCGGCCTGCTTCACGCAGTTGTCGTGGGAGAGCAGGCGCGCGTTGACCAAGCTCAGCTCCCGTTCGGCCTGTTCGAGCCTCAGGCGGCACGCCTCGTGCTCCTGTTCGAGCTGCGTGGCCGTTTCGGCGTGGCAGGTCTCGGGGCGGCAGGTCTCGGCCTGCAATTCGTTGAGTGTCGTGCGGGCCTGTTCGAGCCGGTTGGTGGCCAGCACGCGGTTCTCGCGCAGCGTGTTGAGCCGTTGGCGCAGCTGTTTCCAGTTGCGCGCGTCGCTGAACAGGTCGTCCAGCTCCGCAAACTGCACCGGCGAGTGGGAGCCGTTGAAGCGCAGCATCTCCATGTCGAGCTGTTGCTGGCACTGTTGCAGCTGGCGCTGGCTTTCGGTCCGGGCCAGCAAGAGGTTGTCGCGCCGTCCCTCCAGCACCTTCAGTTGTTCCTTCTGTCTGTCACACTCCTTGCGCACCAGCGTTTCGGCATCGCGGGTGTTGGCCACCACCAGTTGCAGCCTTTCGGCCTCCTGTTGCGGTGTGCTCTCGCCGAAGAGGTGGCGCAGCTCCTCGTGCTTCCGGTTCAGCGCCTCGCGGGCCGCGTCGCGCGTGTCGCGTGAGGTCTTCAGCGTGCGGCGGGCCTCCTCCGTGTGGGCCTCGGCAGCCTTCAGCTCCTCGCGCAGCAGCTCCGACTGCCGCTGGGCGTTGTCCAACTGGGAGCAGGTCTGGTTCCAGTCCTCGTGGAGTCCCGTCAGGCGCACGCGCAGTCCGTCGGGGTAGTTCTTCCATTCGGTAAACCAGCCCGAGAGCGTGATCATCTCGTCGAGGTCCGTGTACAGCTCGGCACAGGCGCGGTCCGACTCATTGATGACCTGTTGCAGGTCGTCGGCCGATGCGGCTGCGATTTGCGCCTCGGTGCGTATCTTGTCGAGATACGTGTGGTTGTCGGCCATGAGCACGTCGAGCGCGGCAATCTCCTCGTTCAGCCGGTTGATGTGTTGCTGGTGGAAGTTGAAGGTCTCCAGCTCCCGGCTTGCCTCGTCGGCGGCCCGGGTCGTGTTGTCGATGAGCAGTTGGATCATCATGCGCCGCGCGTCGCGGTTCACGGTGGCCGAACAGTCGGCAAACGAGTTGTCGAGGTAGGCGCAGCTCTGCCACTCCTCCACGTCGGCCTGCTGCCTCCGTTCCAGTTCGGCCAGGCTGCGGCGGTCAGCCTCGATGCGTGCCGACTCGGCAGCCATGTGTTCGCGTAGCGAAGCCAGCGTGGCGCGCCGGGTCTCCAACAGCTGCTGCATGTCCTCGTAGTCCTTGTTGAGGCTGGTCAGCAGTTCGCCCAGCTCCCGTTCGGTCTCCGTGTGGTAAGGATGGTGTGTGGCTCCGCACACGGGACAGGCCGTCCCCTCCTTCAGCTGCTTGCGCAGCTTCACGATGTTCTGGCTCTGGCTCAGCGTGTAGGCCGTGCTGATGCGCTCATAGTCCTCCTCGGCGGCCTTCACCGCCGCTTCGGCCTTGGTGGCCTGGAGTTGCAGCTGCGCCAGCTCCGTCTGTTCGCGCTTCTGTGCGGCCTGCTTGTCGGCGATGCGCGCATAACCCTCCGAGATGTGCTGCCACAGTACGGCGGCGCGCTTCAGGGCCTGCAGCCGGGCCTGGTTGTCGGCCGCTGCCTTCTGTAGCTGTGCCGAGTCGCGGCCCTGGTTGGTCTGGCGGTGAATCAGCAGTTCGCTCTTCAGCGCGTTGAGCCGCGCCTGGTTGCGGTGCTGCTCCTGTTCGGCCTTCTCGCCCTGCGTGCGCAGCTCCTGTTTGCGCTTCTGGAGGGCAGTCTGTTTGGTGTGTCCCTCCACGTTGCGGCGGGTCTCGTTGTTGAGCATCGCCAGCTTGTCCTTGATGAGGTCGAGCTTTTCAAACATCAGCCGGTGGACCGAGAGCGACTGCTTGTGGAGCTGCCGTTGGTCGATTTCGTGGCCCATGCGTTCGAGCATCTCCTTCTTCTGCGCCACCAAGTTCTGTCGCGACTCACAGGCTCTCGTGGCCTCGGCCAGTTGCAGCTCCATGCGCTTCAGCTGTTCGGTGGCCACGTTGATTTCGCCCGTCAGCGCATAGCCCCGGTTGATGGCAGCCGAGCGCAGCTTCAGCTGCTTCTCGGCGTCGGCGGTGCGTTCGGCAGCCACGTCGAGCTTGCCCGTCTGGGCTTCGAGCTGTCGCCTGACGCGTTCCAGCTCCTCCACGTTGGCCGCCTCGGTGGCCCTGGCGCGTTCCATGTCGGCGCGGCGCATCACGATTTCCTGGTAGAGCGGCTGTAGTGCCAGCAGCGCGTCGTAGCGTTCGAGCAGCTGCTCGTCGGTCCGCATTTCGACACACTGCTTCGTGGCCAGGGCAAAGGCGGCCTCACACTCGGCCACCCGCTGCGAGGCCGTGAAGAAGCGGCCCAGCCATTCCTGTTGGCGGGCCAGCCGGGCCAGCGTCTGTTCCTCGGTGAGCTTCGAGGCCGTGAGCCGCTGCGAGCGTTCGCGTTCGGCGGTGAGTGCCTCCTCGTCGAGCTTGTCGTGAAGGAGTCCTTCCATGCGTGCCTGCAGGGCGTTCACCTCGGCCTCGGCCTGCGCCGTGTGGGTGTAGATGCGTTGCGAGATTGCGCCATACACCTCCGTGCCCGTCAGCTTTTCGAGCAGCACGGCCTTGTCGGCGGCCTTGGCCTTGAGGAAGTTGGCAAAGCTGTTCTGGGCCAGAATCACCGTGCGGGTGAACTGTTCGTAGTTCAGCCCGATGGCCTGTTCCATGCGGGCCTGCAGTTCGTTTCGTTCCACCTTCTCCTTCTTGGGTGCGAGCTGGCGCAGGGTGCGTTCGGGCGAGTCGTAGGTGCCGGTGCGCTTCACGCGCACGCTCCACGCCGCTTCGAAGCGTTCGCCCGCCTGGTTGCTGAACACCACCGTACATCCGCCCTGCTTCTGGCCGCGGCGCAGGATGCCGGCTCCGTTGCCGGCCTGCACCTGCTGTGCCTTGTCGGTCACGAGCTTCAGGTCTTCCTTCGAGATGTTCTCTGTGTTCTCGAAGCGGGGGGCCTTGTTGTAGAGGGCCAGACACACCGCGTCGAGTATCGTCGACTTGCCCGCCCCGGTGTCGCCCGTGATGGCAAACAGTCCGGCCGAGCGAAGTGGTTCGGCAGTAAAGTCAATCACCTGCTCTCCCTCAATCGACGTGAGGTTGTGCAGTACAATCTTTTCTATTTTCATCCTTGCTCGGAAGCATAATCTGTTGTGAAAAATGCGGGCCGGCCGTTACAGGGCGACCTCTTCGGCCTCCTGTGCCGCCTGTCTGAATCGTTCGGCCAGCGGTTCGGGCATGGCCTCGCCATAGCGGGCCTTGAAGTGGAGGTTGGCCATCAGCAGAGGGTCGAGAGCCTGTCGTTCGGGTTGCGGTTCGGAGGCGTCGGCCGCCGGGCTTTCGGGGCGCACGCGCAACAGGCGGCACAGGTGGACGGCGCGGTCGGCCAGTGCCTCACACACTTCGTGCTGCAGGGTCGGTTCGGGCTGTTTCTCCTCCAGCCTGATTTCCAGATAGGGCCAATCGGCCCCATCGTCGCCCTTGGCGCGCCGCGGCAGCTGTGCTATCTCGTCGAACACCTCGCTCACCGAGGCCGCAGTGCCCTGAGTGGGGATGCACATGAGGTGGCGCAGGGGGTTGTAGTCGAGGCGGCTCACGCGGGCCTGGCCCGCTTCGTCCAGTTCGACCCACTGCGCTCCGTGGCGGTAGCCCCGTTCGGCGAACGACATGGGCAGCGCACTGCCGGCGTAGCACACGTCGGGGCAGCCTGCCACCTGTTGCGCCTTGTGCAGGTGGCCCAGCGCGGTGTAGGCCACTCCCTTGCCCACCACGCGGGCATCGACGCAGTCCTGGCCGCCCACCACGAGGCGTTCGGAGTGTTCGCCCTCACACACGGAGGCTCCGGCAGCGTAGAAGTGGGCCGCGGCCACCACGGGCAGTCCGGCAAAGTCGCTGCGCTTCAGGCAGCGGTGCATCTCCTCGAAGAAGAAGCGCAGCCCCTCCTCGGGAGTCATGCCCGCGGGGTAGTCGCCTCCGCGCAGGAAGGGCAGGGCCATACACACGCAGGCCGCCTCGTCGCTGCCCAGCTCGGCCAGCGGCAGCAGGTAATAGTCAAAGTCGGGTTCCCCCTTTTCGGTCAGGCGGATGCCGCCCCGCACGTAGATGTTCAGCGTCTTCAGCAGCGAGGCCGGGGCTTCGAGCCGTCCGGCCGAGTCATGGTTGCCTGCAATCACCACCACCTGCAAGCCCTTCACCGCCTGGGTGGCGCGGAGCAGGAAGTCGTAGAGCAGCTCTTCGGCCCGGGCCGACGGGTTGGCCGAGTCGAACACGTCGCCCGCCACGATGAGCGCGTCGGGCCGACGCTCGCTCACCTGCTCCAAGAGCCACGCGAGAAAGTGGCGGTGCTCCTCGGTGCGGTCGTAGCCGTGAAAGCTGTTGCCCAGGTGCCAGTCGGCTGTATGCAGTATCTTCATGTTGGTCGTGTCAATTTTTCGAGCGGCAAATATACTGAATAATGTTTGTTTGCCTATCTTTGCCGCGAATTAAACTTGAAGGGTGTACCGAAAATCGGGCCGCGCCGCTTCGGGGCCTCCGACCGTGCCCTATATATATAAGGAGTGCAGTCCTGGCGGCGGCGCACGGTTGCCGGCCTCCCTTCCCATTCATTTATAGCCCCTTTCCAAAAACGATGAATACCGTCAAACAAAGCTGGATGCAGAAAGGCTATGCCGACGAGCCCCTGCCAGAGGGCATCGACCTCAAGGCCGAGATACGCCGGCTGTGCCGCGAAAAGAACGCCATCATTCTGGCCCACTACTACACCGAAGGCGAGATTCAGGACCTGGCCGACTACGTGGGCGACAGCCTCGGGCTGGCCCGCCAGGCGGCCCGCACCGATGCCGACATCATCGTCATGTGTGGCGTCCACTTCATGGGCGAGACCAACGCCATTCTCTGTCCGGACAAGAAGGTGCTCGTGCCCGACCTCAACGCCACCTGCTCGCTGGCCGAGAGCTGTCCGGCCGATGCCTTCAAGGCTTTTGTCGAGTCACACCCCGACCATCAGGTCATCTCCTACGTCAACACCTCGGCAGCCGTCAAGGCGCTGACCGACGTGGTGGTCACCTCGGGCAACGCCCGCAAGATTGTCGACACCTTCCCGCCCGACGCCAAGCTCATCTTCGGTCCTGACCGCAACCTGGGCAACTACATCAACTCCGTCACGGGGCGCAACATGCTCCTGTGGGACGGTGCCTGCCACGTACACGAACGCTTCTCGGTCGAGAAGCTCCTGCAGATGAAGCGCGAGCACCCCGAAGCCAAGGTGCTCGTTCACCCCGAGTGTCGCGGAGCTGTGGTCAAGCTGGCCGACGTGGTAGGCTCCACTGCCGCCCTGCTGCAGTATGCCATCGACTCCCCGGCCGACACCTTCCTGGTCGTCACCGAGAGCGGCATACTCCACGAGATGCAGAAGAGCTGCCCCGGCAAGAAGTTCCTGCCCGTGCCGCCCGACGACAGCACCTGCGGCTGCAACGAGTGCAACTACATGCGCCTCTGCACCCTCCCCAAGGTCTACAACGCCCTGCGCTACGAGTGGCCCACCGTCGAGGTGCCCGCCGAGGTCGCCCGCAAGGCCGTCAGGCCCATTGAGCGTATGCTCGAACTCAGCAAGTAAACCTTCAAACCAAGCGTCATGACTGTCAACCAACGCGTCGAGGCCCTGCGCAGCTGGATGCGCGACCACGGGGTCGATGCCTACATAGTGCCCACCTCCGACCCGCACAACGACGAGTACATACCGCCTCACTGGATGTGCCGCGAGTGGATAACCGGCTTCACCGGTTCGGCCGGAACGGCCATTGTCACCCTCACCCGGGCCGCCCTCTGGACCGACAGCCGCTACTGGCTGCAGGCCGCCGAACAACTGGCCGACACGCCCTTCGAGCTGATGCGTGACGGGGAGCCGCGCACCCTCACGCCCGCTATCTGGCTGGACTGCCAGAAGCAGAACGGAGCCGACTTCATCGTGGCCGGGCCCGACGACATGCTCACTCCCTTCACGGCCCGCTGGCTGCGCGAGGCGGGGCTGACCCTGCGCACGGGGCTGCCCGATGCCTTCGATGCCATCTGGGCCGACCGTCCCGCCCTGCCCGCCGCTCCCATTGTGGTCCAGCCGGAACAGTGGACGGGCCGCGCCGCGGCCGACAAGCTCCACGCCGCTGCCTTCCGCATCACGCCCTGGCTCAAGGCCGACTGCTACCTGTTCAACGACCTTTCCGACATAGCCTGGCTGCTCAACCTGCGCGGCTCCGACATAGCCTACAACCCCGTGTTTGTGGCCTACTTGGTCTACTTCCGCGAGGACGAGCACTTCGCGCTCTTCACCCACACCGACACGCTCACCCCCGAAGCGTTCGACGAGTTGCGGCGTCATCATGTGGAGCTGAGGGAGTACGACGAGATAGCCGACTTCTGCCGCCACCACAGCGTGCAGGCCGCCGACAGCGTGCCCCTGAGCCTCCCCCTGAAGCAGTCCGAACCCTTGGCCAGCCCTGTCGGCCAGATGCGCGCCGTGAAGAACGAGGCCGAGCGCGAGGGATTCCGCCAGGCCATGCTCCGCGACGGCGTGGCCATGGTGCAGTTCCTGCGCTGGTTGCAGGAGGAGGTCGGGAGCGGCCGCCGCGTCACCGAAATCTCGGCCTCACAGCGGTTGGCCGACCTGCGTGCCGCCCAGCCCGGCTTCTGCGACCTCAGCTTCGCCACCATTGCGGGCTATGGCCCCCACGGAGCTATCGTACACTACGAGGCCGAACCCCACACCGACGCCGAGCTGCGACCCGAGGGACTCCTGCTGCTCGACAGCGGCGCACAGTACGAGAGCGGCACGACCGACATCACCCGCACCATTGCGCTCGGCCCAGTCACCGACGAGATGAGGCGCGTCTACACGCTCGTGCTCAAGGGCCACCTGGCCCTGGCCCGACAGCGCTTCCCCGAAGGCACCACGGGCCTGCAGCTCGACCTCGCCGCCCGCAGCGCGATGTGGCACCATGGCTACGACTTCGGCCACGGAACGGGCCACGGCGTAGGTTCCCACCTCTGCGTACACGAAGGGCCGCACCAGATTCGCAAGGACCTGCGCGACTGTACCCTCGTGCCCTTTGCCGACGGCATGGTCGTCACCAACGAGCCGGGCATCTATCTGGCCGGAAGCTTCGGTGTGCGCATCGAGAACGTGCTCCTGTGCCGCCACGCCCTGCAGACCGACTTCGGCCGCTTCCTCGAATTTGAAGACCTCACCCTCTGCCCCTACGACCTCAGGCCCCTCGACCTCTCGCTGCTCACCGCCGGGGAGGTGGAGCAAATCGACGCCTACCACGCCGAAGTGCGCCGCCGCCTCATGCCCCTGCTTACCGACGAGGCCGACCGCGACTGGCTCGCCAAGGCCACCGAACCGCTGAAATGACGGCGTGCTCCGGCCGCTGCGGGCAACACATCCATAAAACAAACAACACCTGCTTCGCAAATATATGCTGAGGGTTGACAAGCGTTCAAGGCACTTAAAGAAGGGGCAACGAACGCACAGCCCAGGGCAACGCCCTGGGTAGGTTGACCGCCGCCAATGCGCCCTGAAAGGGCAAAAGCATTTGTCCATAGCGCATTCTCCTGACGCTTTTGCCCTTGCAGGGCGAACATGTGCGGTTCGCCATTCCCAGGGCGTTGCCCTGGGCTATGGGCTTTTGGGCTTTCAGCCCGTGCCTTAAACGCTTCAATTCCAATCAGGCTGAACTTGCGAAACATTAACAACATTCCCCCCCACACCTTTCGGCATGGAAACAACCAGACAACAGAAGATAGCCCGACTCATACAGAAGGAGCTGGGCGACATATTCCAAAAGCAGACCCAGGCCACGCGCGGCGTGCTGGTGTCGGTCAGTGCCGTGCGCATCAGTCCCGACCTCAGCATCGCCAAGGGCTACCTCAGCATCTTCCCCTCGGAGCGCGCCGACGAAATCCTGGGCAACATCAACGCCAACGCGCGCCAGATACGCTACGACCTGGGCAAGCGCGTGCGCTTCCAGCTGCGCATCATCCCCGAGCTGAAGTTCTTCAAGGACGACTCGCTCGACTATCTGGAACACATCGACGAACTCCTCAAGGGCACCGAACCCCAGGCTGCCCCTACCGAAGGCCATGAAGCGTAACCTGGCCCTGCCGCTGTTCATGGCGCGGCGTTACCTCTTTTCGCGCAAGCGGGTGGGGGCTATCAACATCATTTCGGCCATATCGGTGGTCGGAGTGGCCTTCGGCACAGCCGCCCTGCTCTGTACGCTGTCGGTGTTCAACGGTTTCCGCGACCTCATCGGCAGCCTCTACACCACCTTCGACCCACCCATCGAGGTACTGCCCGCCAAGGGCAAGTTTGCCGCAGCCGACGACCCCGTGCTGGCCCGCATCGAGGCCCACCCCGACGTGGAGGCGGCCTCGGCCTGCCTGGAGGACAACGCCCTCATCCTCTTCAGGGGCAGGCCCGTGGTCATCAACCTCAAGGGGGTCGACGACCGCTTCGACGCGGTGACGGGCATACGCTCCATCCTCTATGGCACCGGTTCCTACAAGCTCCATGCCCCCGACGTGAGCTATGGCATCCCGGGCATCGGACTCGCCTCGGCCATGGGCGGCATTGACTACGGCACCATCCAGATCTGCGCGCCGCGCAAGGGCGAGAAGGTCAACCTCAACAATCCCGCCGAGAGCTTCAACGCCGACGACCTCACCTCAGCCGGCGTGTGCTTCGACGTGCGCCAGCGCAAGTACGACGAGAACTACATGATTGCCCCGCTCTCCTTCGCCCAGAACCTCTTCGAGCAGCCCGGCTGCATCACGGGGCTGGAGCTGAAACTGAAACCCGGGGCCGACGTGCAGCGCGTCAAGAAGGAGCTGCGCGAGTGGGCGGGCGACCGCTACTTGGTGCTCGACCAGGTCGAACAGCAGCAGGAGGTGTTCAACGTGATGAACATCGAGAAGATGATGGCCTACCTCTTCCTCACCTTCATCCTGCTCGTGGCCTGCTTCAACATCATCGGTTCGGTGTCGATGCTCATCATCGACAAGCGCGCCGACATGCAGACACTGCGCCACCTCGGGGCCGACGACCGCCTCATCTTCCGCATATTCCTCTACGAAGGCCGCTTCATAGCCGTGCTGGGAGCCGTGTTGGGCACGGTGCTCGGCCTGACCCTGTGCTGGCTGCAGCAGACCTTCGGGTTCATCAGCCTCGGCTCGTCGGACGGCAGCTTCATCGTGCAGTCCTACCCCGTGAGCATCCACCCCACCGACGTGGTGCTGGTGCTGGCCACCGTCATCGTGGTGGGCTTTGTCAGCGTGTGGTACCCCGTGAAGTTCCTGAGCCGCAAGTTCCTCGTGTCGTAGGGCTTGGGGCAGCTGCCGACAACTCGGCACTTAGAAAATCCTAAGTGCCGCTTAGGATTTTCTAAGTGCCGAGTTGTTTTTACGAAGTGCCGAGTCGAGGTTATGAGGGACAAGGTTATGAGGTTATAAAGTGAGTTTGCAAGCGTTCAAGGCACGCCCCGAAGGGGCATTGAGCGCACAGCCCAGGGCAACGCCCTGGGTAGGTTGACCGCCGCCAATGCGCCCTGAAAGGGCAAAAGCGTATGTTAATAACGCTTGTCATCGAATGCTTTTGCCCCTACGGGGCGCACTTTATCGCCTCATTCTCCCCAGGGCGTTGCCCTGGGCTATGCGCTCAATGCCCCTTCGGGGCGTGCCTTGAACGCTTGCAAACCAACTTTATAACCTCATAACCTCAGAAGCTCCCTGCTCCCCCTCACCCAAAAATCTCTCAAGAATTAGAAGCATGAAACTCCTGATTGTCAACGGGCCGAACCTCAACCGGTTGGGCCGCCGCGAACCCGGCATCTACGGGTCGGGCACCATGGACGATTGCCTGCGCGACTTGCGCGCACGCTATCCGCACGACGAAATCGGCTACTTCCAGAGCAACTGCGAGGGCGCGCTCATCGACCGGCTGCAACAGGCCGACGACGAGGGCGTGGAGGGCATCGCCCTCAATGCCGGGGCCTACACCCACACGAGCATCGCCCTGCACGACTGCATCCGTTCGCTGTCCTGTCCCGTAGTAGAACTCCACATCAGCAACGTTCACCAGCGCGAAGAGTTCCGCCACCGCTCGATGCTGGCCCCGGCCTGCAAGGGCGTGGTGTGCGGTTTCGGACTCGACAGCTACCGGCTGGCCATCGAAGCACTCAAAGGAGCATGACCAAACAGGCCGCGCTCCTACCTATATAAAGACCACACTAAACCAGACCGAATCATGTACAAGAAAACGAAAATCGTGGCCACCATCTCCGACATGCGCTGCGACGTGGGCCTCATACAGCGGCTCTATGATGCAGGCATGAACGTGGTGCGCCTCAACACGGCCCACCAGAATGCCGAGGGAATGAAAAAGGTGATTGACAACGTGCGCGAGGTGTCAAGCCACCTGGCCATACTGGTTGACACCAAAGGTCCCGAGGTGCGCACCACCGCCACCGACGCACCCATCGACTTCAAGAAGGGTGAAATCGTGAACGTGGTGGGCAACCCCGAACTCAAGACCACGCGCCAGACCATCGCCGTCACCTACAAGGATTTTGTGGGCGACGTGGGCGAGGGGGCGCACATCCTCATCGACGACGGCGAACTCGGCCTGGTGGTAGACCACAAGGCGGGCGACATGCTCACCTGCCACGTGGAGAACGATGCCACCCTGGGCTCTCGCAAGAGCGTCAACGTGCCGGGCGTGCGCATCAACCTGCCCGCCCTCACCGAGCGCGACCGCCAGAACATAGCCTTCGCCATCAGCTACGACGTGGCATTCATCGCCCACAGCTTCGTGCGTTCGGCCGCCGACGTGGCCGAGATACGCCACCTGCTCGACGCGGCGGGCAGCGACATCCGCATCATCGCCAAAATAGAGAACCAGGAGGGCGTGGACCATATCGATGAGATTCTGGAGGCCGCCGACGGCATCATGGTGGCCCGCGGCGACTTGGGCATCGAGGTGCCCCAGGAACGCATACCGGGCATCCAGCGCCGGCTGGTCGAGAAGGCCATACGCGCCCACAAGCCCGTGATTGTGGCCACGCAGATGCTGCAAAGCATGATTCACAACCCGCGGCCCACCCGCACCGAGGTCACCGACATCGCCAACGCCGTGTACTCGCGGGCCGACGCCCTCATGCTCTCGGGCGAAACGGCCTACGGCGACTACCCCGAAGAGGCGGTCAAGGTCATGGCCACCGTGGCCCAGCAGGCCGAGCAGGAGTCCTTCAAGGAGTTTGGCGACATGGACATTCCCCTCTCGCCCAACCCCGATGTCACCGAGTTCTTCTCGAAGGAGGCCGTCATGGCCACCAAGCGCATGAAGCTCCGCGCCATCATCATGGACTCCTACACGGGCCGCACCGCCCGCTACGTGTCGTCGTTCCGCGGTGAGTGTACCATCCTGGCCATCTGTTACAAGGCCAAGACCGTGCGCCACCTGGCCCTCTCCTACGGCGTGTATGCCATTTATATGCCCATGAAGAGCTACGGTCACGAGTTCCTGCTGGCCGCCCTGCGCAAGCTGCTCAGCGACAACATGCTCAGTCCCACCGACCGCATCTGCTATCTCGGCTCGCAGCGCAAGGAACAGCGCACCTCGTTCATGGAAATGAACATCGTGAAAAACCTCTTTGAGAGCGAAGGCGAGGAGACCTATCCCAACTGACGCGTCCGCGCCTATCATTCTCCTTCTCCCCCAGCAATGCCTATGGAAACGCTCGACGACTACATAGCGCGGCACTCCACGCCGCCCGATGACTACCTCCACCGCCTCTACCGCGCCACCCACCTGCACCTGCTGCGTCCGCGCATGGCCTCCGGGCCGGTGCAAGGCCAGCTGCTGCGTATGCTCATGCAGATGGTACAGCCGCGCACGGTGGTCGAAATCGGCACCTACTCGGGCTACTCGGCCTTGGCCATGGCTTCGGGTATGCCGCGCGGCGGCGTGGTCCACACCTTCGAGGTGAACGACGAGCAGGAGGACTTCACCCGCCCGTGGTTGGAGGGTGCGCCCTACGAGGCGCGTGTAGAGATGTGGGTGGGCAACGTGTTTGAGCTGTTGCCGCCCATGCAACTGCGGATCGACGTGGCCTACATCGACGCCAACAAGCGCGAGTATGTCGACTACTACGACCTGCTCATGCCCTTCATGCACAGCGGTTCCCTCCTGCTGGCCGACAACACGCTCTGGGACGGCCACGTGGTTGACCCGGCCTATGACCGCGACGCGCAGACCCTCGCCATCCGCCGCTTCAATGCCCACGTGGCCGAAGACCCGCGCGTGGAGCAGCTCATACTCAGCGAGCGAGACGGCCTGACCCTCATGCGCGTGAAGTAGGGAGAAAAGGGCGGCAGGCTCCGAGGGCTGCCTGTCGCTCCCTATAGATAGCTAGTCGAGCCTTAATAAGACGGAAATCTCCTGATACTCATTAATAAACGGTCGTT
>CALZRA010000064.1 GCA_945828345.1 uncultured Bacteroidales bacterium | reverse complement strand
CGGAAATATGCTCGACTTCCACCCCACCCAGCAGGACTTCGAGGCCGAAGTGCCCGCCTTCGCCGACAGCGAGCAGCGCATCTACGGCTACCTCACGGGCCACATCCAGCGCGTGCTCAGCGAGGCGGAGGAGACCTACTGCCTCACCGACGAAGCCCCGGACGACAAGCTCCGTACCTACGTCTACAACCGCGCCGCCTACGAGGCCGTGCCCACGCTCGACCTCATCGCCACGGAAAACGGCTTCGCGGTCGTCTCCAACCAGAACCTCGCCCCGGCCAGCCCCGCCCGCGTGCAGGCCCTCCGCGCCGAACTCCTCCGCAAGGCCGACGGCGCGCTCTCCCGCATCCTCCACGACCTCCAGCGCTCCGACACCTGGCCCGCCAGCCGCTACGCGCAGCTCCACCGCACCTCGCTCATCTGGCTCCCGCTCTACGCCGAACGCTACGGCCTGGCCGAACCCTCCTCGTCCCACGTCAGCTTCGCCGACTTCGAGCGCCTCCGCCCCCACATCGACGCGGCCTCGGCCTCGGTGGAGAACCTCCTCGGCGCGGAGCAGCTCGCCCGCCTCGTCAGCCTCCAGGACACCCCCGACCAGACCCACGTGGAAATGAAGGCCATAGAGCTCCTGCGCATCTATATGGCCACCCACGTGCTGTGCGACCTCGGCCGCGTTCGTCCGCGCAGCGTCAAGCAGGCCCGCGACCGCGCCTTCGCCTACATCGACAGCAACGCCGCCCAGCACTTCGAGCTCTACGCCGACTCCACCGCATACAGCGCCAACCACTTCAAGCCCTACGAGAATGGACCGAACGACCCCTGCTTCTTCTTCGGCTGATAACGCAGCCGCTGCTCCCGAAGAGCTCACCCTCGACAGCGTGGACATCTACGTGCCCACCTCGTGGGCCGAACTCACCCCCGCGCAGTACCGCGCCGCCGTGCAGCTGAAGTCCACCTGGCCGCGCGACGAGGCCCGCGTCTACGCCTTCCTCGCCTTCGCGGGCATCCAGCTCGTCAGCCGCGAGCAGGGCACCACGGCCCTCGTGCGCCTCCACGGCAAGCCCTACCGCGTCACGCTCAGCTCCATCATGCTCGGCGCGCGCGAGGTGGGCTTCATCGACAACCCGCCCGAATTCCCCCTTCGCTACGACGAGGTGGAAGGCCACGCGGCCCCCGACGCGGAACTCCACGGCGTGCCATTCGGCACCTACCTCCAGGCCGACGCCGCCTTCGCCCGCTTCCTCCTCACCCGCAGCGACGCGCACGCCATACAGCTCATCGAGCTCCTCTACGGGGCGGACGTGGCGGAGAGCCCGCGCCGCGCCGAATACATCTATATGGCCACGCAGTGGTGGACGGGGCTGAAGACCTACCTCGCACGCCTCTTCCGCCACATCTTCCGCCCCGCCTCCAAGGCAGGGGACGACGGACTGCCGGCCCAGCCCGACGAGGAGGAAATCCGCGACCTCACCCTCGCACAGATACGCGCCCTCACCGACGGCGACGTGACCAAGGAGGAGGCCGTGCTGAACGTGGACACCTGGAGCGCACTCGCAGAGCTCGACGCGAAGGCCCGCGACGCAGCCGAAATCCGCCGCCTCTACGCCCAATAGCCGCCGACCGCGAAGCCGCCGAACTCCGCCGCCTCTACGCCAAATAGCCGCCGCCCGCGAAGCCGCCGAACTCCGCCGCCAGCGGGAGACCGCCGCCAATGGATGCCCGCCACGCCGCCGCCAGCGGGAGACCGCCGCCCATGGAGGCCCGAAGGGCTGACCTTCAGCCCATAGCCCAGGGCGCGAGCCCTGGGTAGCCCGGTAACGATACAATGAGCCCTGAAAGGGCGGCACACCTACCGCACAACCAACCCCGCAAACCCCGAAAAAGACATGCTCGACTTCTCCAGCTACATCGCCCGCCTCACCGCCGAAAACCGCCTCTGCCGCGAGCTCGGCTTCCAGCACTGCACCTGCTCCGGCATCGCCAGCGTGGAGGGCATCCTCGAACGAATGCGCTCCGCCCGCGCCCTCGTCTGCTCCTCCGACGTGTGCCAGGAGGGCACCGTGCAGCGCAGCGGAGGGTACTACCGCCGCCGTCTCTTCACGACCTACATACTCCACCGCTACGACAGCCGCCGCCGCGACACCGCCGCAGAGGCCATGCAGACCTGCCGCGAGGTGCTCCGACAGTTCCACTCCCGCTTCCTCCGCGACGAGCCCGAACTCCGCGGCTCGCTCAACTACCTCCGCACCGAGGACATCCGTACCCACGAATTCGGCGCGGACATGTTCAACGGCTTTGCCGGCCTCTCCTTCCTCATCTCCATAGACGAACCCGCAGACCTCCAGTACAGACCGAATGAGTGGGAAGAATAACGCCGAACGCTACGCCAGCCTCTCCGTGGAGCAGTTCCAGGAGCAGTGGGCGCGGAAGATGGTAGACATCTGGACCGACCGTCTCGAGATGCTTGGAGCCATCCGCACGGGAAGCCTCCACGGCAGCGTGGCCCTCATGGGCAAAAGCATCAGTCAGGAGGAGAGCCAGCTGACCTTCCAGTTCCTCCGCTACGGCATCTACGTGGACGCGGGCACGGGCCGCGGCTACACCCGCGGAAACGGCGGAGACCTCTACTTCCTCGCAAAGGACTACCGCAAGGAACACAAGCTCGGCCAGCCACGGCAGAAGAAACCCTGGTTCTCCCGTTCCTGGCGCATCAGCCTGCGCATAATGGCCAACTACATGCAGCGCAAGCTCGGCGAAGAATACACCGGACTTTTCGCCGCGCTCAGCGACGAAAAACAATAGCCCCACCCACATCAACCAACGACACCCCACACCCATACACAGCCACCCTATGGACAGCTACATCATCAACCTCCTCGTAAACGGTAAGCAGCCCTACGACGAGCTCAACAAGCTCAACCGCAAGCTCGCCGACATGAAGGGCGAACTCACCGACATCCGCAAGACCCCCGGACCGCTCAACCCCGAACAGGCACGCCGCGCCGCGGAGCTCGAACGCGAGATAGCGAAGGTGGAGAAGCGGCTCAGCGAGTACAGCGACACCACCAAGGCCGTGGCCCGCGTCATGGACAACCTCGAGGGCAAGAGCGTGAAGCAGCTGAAGGCCACGCTGAAGGAGCTCAACGCCATGCTCGCCAGCGGCGAAGTGGAGCGCGGCTCCAAGGAGTGGGACATGCTCACCGAAGCCATCCGCCGCACCAAGGGCGAACTCGCACAGGTCCGCGAGCAGACCCGCGTCACGGGCAACGCCCTCAGCCAGTCGGCGGGCGGAGTGTGGGGAAAGCTCGCCGCCTTCGGCCAGAAGTGGGGCGGGCTCGGAGCCCTCTTCACAGCGGGAACGATGGCCTACGACCGACTGATGGGCTCCATGCAGGAGTACGTCGGCGCGTGGGCCTCCATCGACGCCGCCATGACCGGCGTGGAAAAATACACCGGCCTCGCCCGCGCGGAGGTGGAAGCCCTCAACGAAGAGCTACGCAAGCTCGACACCACCACGAGCATCGAGGGACTGAACGCCCTGGCCGCCGACGCGGGCCGCCTGGGCATCACCTCCCGCCAGCAGATACTCGACTTCGTGGAGGCAGCCGACCAAATCAACGTGGCCCTCGGCGAAGACCTCGGCGAAGGAGCGGTGAAGAACATCGGCAAGATAGCCCAGCTCTTCGGCGACGCCGACCGCATGGGCCTGAAGCAGGCCATGCTCTCCACCGGTTCCGTCATCAACGAGCTCGCCCAGTCGTCCTCCGCCTCCGAAGGCTACCTCATGGAGTTCACCGCCCGCCTCGCAGGCGTGGGCCGGCAGGCAGGACTCACGCAGGCCCAGGTGATGGGCTTCGCCTCCGTGCTCGACCAGGGCATGGTCGGCGTGGAGAAGGGCGCGACCGCCATGCAGAACGTGCTGACGCTGCTCAACTCCAAGACCGCCGAACTCGCCGGCGTGGCGGGGCTCAACGTCAAGGAGTTCACCAATCTCCTCCGAACCGATGCCAACGAGGCCGTGCTCCAGTTCATCGAGGCCCTCAACAGCCAGGGCGGCTTCGACGCGCTCGCCCAGAAGCTCACCGACATGCACATGAGCGGCAGCGGCGTGACCCAGACTCTCTCCACCCTCGCCAACAACATCGGCACGCTGCGCGCCACCCAGCAGCAGGCCGCACAGGCATTCGCCGAAGGCACCAGCGTCACCAACGAATACCAGAAGGCCAGCAGTACCCTCGAGGCACGCATACAGAAGCAGCAGGAGCGGCTCCACCTGCTCGCAGGCGAACTCGGCAAGCAGCTCTACCCCGCCTACCTCCTCGCCATGCAGGGCGCGGGCTTCCTGGGCGAAGCCGTGGTGGCCGTGGCGCGCTTCATGAGGGAGCACATCGCCGTCATCATCGCCACCGTCACCGCACTCGCCACGCTCCGCTACTCCTACAAGCTCCTCACCTCGTGGCAGGCCATCTGCACCGCCGCCCACGCCGCCTACACCGCGGGGGCCAGCGCCGCCGCCGCCGCCACCCACGCCCTCAGCGCGGCCATCAAGAGCAACGGCTTCACGGCCCTCATCTCCCTCATTCTCTCCGCCGTCTCCGCCCTCCTCTCCTACCTGATGGCCTCCTCGCTCTTCGAGGACGCGACCGACAGCGCCTCCAAGGCCATCGACCGCGAACGCGAGGCCACCGACCGCCTGAAGCAGGCGCAGGACCGCGCCGCCGACAGCACCACCAAGGAGCGAATGCGCCTGGAGGAACTCCAGAAGCGCGTACACGACACGACGCTCAGCTACGGGCAGCGGAAGGCGGCGCTCGACGAACTGAAGAAGACCGTCACGGGCTACCACGCCGTGCTCACCCGCGAAGGGAAGCTCGAACGCGACAACGTGCAGGCCATCGCCGACTACATCTCGGCCCTCGAGGCGAAGGCGGAGGCACAGGCCCTCTTCGAGGAACTCGTGGAGCAAAAGAAGCGGGAGAACGCCGCGCGCCGCAAGCTGGAACAGAAGAACTACAACGTGAGCCGCGTGCAGTGGCAGCTGGACAACAACCCCACCTTCGCCCCGGGCAAATACCGCTCCTACCTCAATCCCGGGGAGAGCAACTACCAGCGCTACCTGAAGAACAAGGAACTCGAGGCCCAGCAGGCCGCGCAGACGAAGGCGCAGGAAGAGTTCAACCAGGAGCTGAAGAAGACGAAGGAGCTGACGGACCAGCTCAACTCGCCGCGCCTGCGCATGTACGCCCAGCCGCTCCTCGCAGGCGGGGGCACCGCCGCGCCTGCCGCGCCCGCCACGGCCTCGACCGCACCCGCGGCATCCTCCACAACAGGCAGCGGGAATGGCGGCACTTCGGCCGCCGCCGCGCAGGAGGACGCTACGAAGAAGCGACTCGAGGCCATCCGTGCCGCCTACGCCGCCGAACGCGCCGCGCAGAAGCAGGCACTGGCGGACCGCCTGCTCTCGCAGGAGGAATACAGCACCAACGTGCTCGAGCTCCAGCTCCAGCAGCTCGACGAGGAGGCTGCGCTCTACCAGAAGGGGTCGGCCGAACTCTCGCAGATCGAGGAGAAGCGCGCCGACGTGCTCCTGCGCATCGCACAGGAACAGCGCGACTTCTCTCTCCGCGACATCGACCGGAAGGAGCAGGAGGCGCTGGAGGCGGCGAAGGAACGATACCTCCAGGGGAAGACCTCCGCCGAACAATACGAGACGGAGCAGACGGACATCAAGCTCCGACACCTCGAGAAGCGCCTGGCGCTGGAGAAGGAATACGGCCGCGAGGAGGAGGCCGCGAAGCTCGCCGCACAAATCAAGACCGCGCAGGAGGAGAAGCGCCTCGAGGAGCAGGGTCAGTTCTGGAAGAAGGTGGCGGACTTCCGCAAGAGCTACCTGAAGCAGTCGGACGAGGCCATTCTCGCCGACAAGCGCGCCTTCGCCAAGAAGCTCCTCGACATGGGCCTCCTCACCGCCGAAGAGTATGCCGCCATCATCGCCCAGCTCAACGAGGAGGCTAAGCCTGACCTAGGAGGCACGGGCGGCGAATGGGCCGCGGCCTTCGACAGCCTCATGGACGGCCTCGCACGCCTCCGCGACCGCATCCGCGAAGGCAAGGCCGACTGGACCGACTACGCCCGCACGGCCTCCGCCGCGCTCTCCACGGTCGGCACCTTCGCGGCCTCTTTCTCGCAGTACTACCAGGCCCAGCAGAGCGCGGAGACCGCCAAGGTCACCGCCCGATACGACAAGGAGATAGAGGCCGCGGGCCAGGGAACCAAGCGTGCCAAGCGCCTCGAGGAGCAGAAGCAGAAGGAGCTCGCCAAAATCAAGAAGAAGTACGCCAAAAAGCAAATGCAAATGGAGATAGCGCAGGCCATAGCCACCACGGCCCAAAACGCCATCGCGGCCTTCGGCTCGCAGCTCGTCAAGGGTCAGCCGTGGACGCTCGCTCTCGCCATCGCCGCCGCGGGCCTCGCCACCGCGCAGGGCGCGCTGCAAATCGCCATCATCCGGAAGCAGCACGAAGCGCAGGCGGCGGGATACTACGAAGGCGGATACACCCGCGGCACGCGCTACCGCCGTCAAGCGGGCATCGTGCACGAGGGCGAATTCGTGGCGAACCACCTCGCCGTGCAGAACCCTGCCGTGCGACCGGTCCTCGACCTCATCGACAGCGCCCAGCGCAGCGGCACCATCTCCACGCTCACCCCGCTCGACGTGTCGCGCGCCGTGGCCGCTCCTGCCTACACTTCCGCCACCGCCCGCACCCTCGCCGCGCAGCCCGCTGCCGCGCCCGCCGTCACCGTGCAGGCTCCGCCCGCCGTGGTCGTCCGCGAAGACTCCCGCACCGCCGAAGCTCTCCAGCGGCTCAACGATGCGCTCGAGGAGGGCATCCGCGCCAGCGTATCCATCGACGGACGCGACGGACTCGACCGACAGTGGCGCCGATGGCAGGAAATGAAGAAACGGACTTAGGCCGCGGCTCTACTGCAAGGCACGGCAACGATTTGCCTACCTTAGGCAATAATTTGCCTACTTTAGGCAAACCTTTGTCTACTTTAGGCAATAATTTGCCTACTTTAGGCAACGATTTGCCTAACCACTGCAAAAAACAGCTATATGAAGAAATGTACACGATGCGGCCGACTGCTGCCGCTCAGCCAATTCCACCGCGACAAGATAAGCGAGGACGGACACTACTACGTCTGCAAGGAGTGCCGACGGAAGTACTACACCGACCAGCGCGGAGGCCTCGCACACAAGTTCCGAAACGCCACCACCGAAGAGATGGAGCGGGAACTCGCCCGCCGCCGCGCCGCGGAAGCCCGCTCCGCCAACTGACAACCAACTCCCGCCCTAACAACTCCCGCCCATGCTCCTCCTCTACCTCGGCGAAGACCTCGTGACACTCCCCGCCGACACCTCCGTAAAGCTCACCCGCGAAAACCCCTACTTCGCCTCCGCGGGCGACTACACCCTCGAACTGACCATCCCACTCGCAGGGTGCCCCGCCAACCGCCTCGCCCTCGGCCCGCTCAACTTCCCCCACGCCTCCCGAGCGGGCCTCGCCGCGCGCCGCCTCCCCATGCAGCTCGTCACCGAAGCGGGCACCTTCGTGGGACACGCCCTCGTCACCAGCGTAGACCAGGAGCAGGCGAAGCTCCAGCTCATAGCCGGACGCTCCGCCTTCGACCACGCCATCGACGGCGAAGACCGGTACATCGACCGCATGGACCTGGGCAAGGCGTGGGAGAAATTCCCCGACCGCCTTCCCTTCGACGTGTTCAACGGCCCCGACAGCAGCGACAACCGTTGCTCCAAGGAAGGTGACCCATTCAGCCACATGCCCGTGTACCTCCGCTCGCTTTGGCACGACAACGCCCACGCCACCGAGGCCCTCAACATGATGCGCGGACGATGGCCCGACACCGACAGCGTGCTCTTCCCCATTTACAGCGAAGACAGCGGGAAGTTCTGCAACCAGCTCATGCTCGAGGACCAAAACTCGCAAGTGTGGCTGCCGTACTGCCAGCAAGTGGCGGGCGTGCTCCACGTCACGCCGTGCGCCCCGCAGCCCTACCTGCTCGAAGTGGTGGAGCGCGTAATCAGTGCGGCAGGCTACTCCCCCGACCTCTCCTTCTTCAAGGCTGACGGCTGCACCCACATCGCGCGCCGCATCATCATCGCCAACACGCGCTGCACGCCGGACATCGCCGCCATGCTCCCGCACTGGACGCTCCGCGAATTCGTGGAGAACGTGCAGGACGCCCTCGGCGTGGTCTTCGTGGTGGAAGGCCGCACCGTAATCGTTCAGCCGCGTCAGCTATGGTACGGCGCAAGCCAGAAGGCAGTGATGCTCGAGAAGGTGACGGCCGAATTCTCAGCCGACATCGAGACGGGTGACGACGCGGAGCAGAAGACTACATCGGCCGGCAACGTGGGCTACGACTTCTCCACGGCTGACGACCAGCTCAGCCTCCCCGACGAAGTATGGCAGTACTGCCACATCAAGGAGTTCCTCGAACTCTCCTCCCTGCGAAGCCACGTGGCCACACTCAGCAAGGAGGAACGTGCCAAGAGCGACACGCTCTTCATCGACCTCGAGGCGGGCAACGCCTACGCATTCCTGCACGATGCCGCCTCCCCCGACAGCTACCACCTCTGCCAGCTCGACCACTACGGGCCGCTCGTCCGCACGGACATCCGCGAACGCGACAGCATCACGAAGCTCGCCGTGGAGCCTCTCCCCATGAAGCTCTCCCGCATGGGCAACCGCCTGCACACAGGAAGCGACGAGATACTCGACAAGCCCAGCGCACTCTTCCCCGACGCGCTCCCCATGCTCTGCTCGAAGGACAAGGCGGAAGCAGGACCCGAAGCGTTCAGCATAGACCTCGCCGTCAACAACACCGAGGACGAGACTACACAGACCGAAGACGAAGACAGCAAGCCCGGCAGTCTGCCGCTCGCATACTGGGACGGACAGACCACCGCACGCCGCGAAGAAACACACACGGACGAGGCATGGAACAACGTGCCGTGCGCCGTGGGCCTCACCTTCATCGAGCACGCCACCGACGGCTCCCGCATCCTTCACCCGCACCTCCAGCTCGCCGCCGGACTTCCACAAGAAGGACCGTTTAGGCTGAAGAGCACGCGGCAAAGCTCCGAATACATCGGCACGCTCTACCAGGGCAACGCCACGATAGACACCCGCATCGAGCACGAGTTCCAGTTTCTCGACCGCGCCACCGACCCCCAGCGGCCCTACATCATCAACGGCCGACGCTACGCCTGCCACAAGCTCGAACTCACCCTCACCCCGCAGGGCCTCGAACCGCTGAAGCGCGGATACTTCTACGAGATAACAGACTGACACCGCACCCGACGACACCCGAAGCGGCCCGCAGGCACACACGCCCGCGGGCCGCACACCTATATATATATAAGCCCGCGCCGCCACCACAGCGGCCAAAAACAAAGAAATTTTGCGCTGGACGCAATTTTTCTTTGGTTTTATTTGCGCTGAGCGCAATTTATCCGTATATTTGCCCCCGTAAACATAAAACAATAACCCTTTAACTCCTCCCCATCATGAACGCTTACACATTCAACGGCATCCAAGTCATCATTCTCTTCACCTCCGAAGCCAACGGCGCACAGCCCATACACACCTGCAACGACCTCGGCCTCTACCGCACCAAAGACGTGCCCGGCGAAGTAGGACTCCTCACCGAAGACGACGCATACAGCGGATATAACGGCCCCGCCGAAATCGTCTGCACCCGCTGCGTGAACCCCGAAAACGAAGAGCACCTCACCGAAGGCTACTGGACCAAGGACTGGGCCGAAGCTGACCTCGCCGAACGCGAACTCTGCACCCGAACCACCGAACGCCACGACTGGACCTCCCGACGCACCGAAACGGAGCGCCGACTCGAGGAAGCCTCCGAAGCCAACGCCCTCGACGAAGCCGCCGCCGATGCCTTCCGCAAAGAGTGGGAACAGACCGCCGCCGCGCTCACCGAAGGACTCTCATCTCCCCTCGGCAAGGCCGTCACCGCACCCGCATTCGACGAACTACTCGAAGCCGCCCACGCCCACGTCACCGACCACCTCGAGCAGCTGGCACGCACCGAAGGCTACCACCTCCACACCGACCCCCGCGAGGCCATCGCCGCCGCACTCGCCGCCTCGGACATGAACGCCGCACAGCTCTCCGCCGAAGCAGGCATAGCCACTTCCAGCATCAGCCGATACCTCAACGGCCGCGACGGTCTCAACTACGACAACCTCTGCAAGGCCCTCCGCGCCCTCGGCATCCGCCTCATATACTGACCCGAACCAAGCAACGACGGCGCACATGGAGCGCCACCACCCGCACAAGAAGCCCCGCCAGCGACCAACCGCCGGCGGGTTTCCTGCGCACTACAACTTCTCCTCTGCCTTCATCATCTCCCGCGCCACCGTGTCGTCGAGCAGCTTCGCGTACACCTTCCGCGTCATCTCCGTAGAGCTATGGCCCAGCACCCGCGCCACCACCTCCAGACGAACGCCGGCGTTCAGGAGCAGCGTCGCCCCAGTGTGGCGCGCCCAGTGCGAGGTAACGGGCCGTGAGATGCCAGCCATCCGCGCCACCTCCTTCAAGTACTGGTTATACTTCTGTGCGCTGATCAGAGGAAGCACACCGCCGTACTTCTTCAGTATCTCCTCCGCACCGCGCAGCAGCATGAAGGAGAACGCGCAGCCCGTCTTGTTCCGCCGCGAAGAATACATCAGCCGCCCGCCTACCTCCTCCAGCCTCGAGGAAGAGAAGTCCCGCAGGTCGGCGAAGCCCATGCACGTGTAGCACTGGAACAGGAACAAGTCGCGCACCCGCGACAAGTGCCCCGCTGGAAGCTCCACGCGCTTCATCCGTTCCATCTCCTCCTCCGAGAGATAGCGCTCCAAGGCACTGCCGTCGTCCTTCGGCCGCGTAATAACGCCGCCGTCGTAAGGGTTCCGGCGTATCATCCCCTCCTTCACCGCGTCAGACAGCAGCGCCTTCAGGTAGCGGTGATAGTTATGCCACCGCGTCCCCTCCGACACGCCTTCACGCACCAGCATCGCGTCCAGCCTCACCAAGTCCACCTCCTGCACATCCTCCGCCGCGGTCCAGCTGAACCTCTCCCGCAGATAAGCCAGCAGCCTCCGGTAACGCACCTCCGTCCACCGCGTCCGCCCGTGCGAGCGAACCGCCACCCGCTCCTCGCAGAACTCCCAGAAACCACGAGCCCCCGCCGCACCTTTTTCACCGTTCGCGCGCATCAGCTTCGCGAACCCATCGAGCGACAACGTCCCGCGCTCCCTCAACCGATCCTCGACCTCCCGCGCCTTCCTCACTATATCGTCCAGCCGCGCATTCAGCGCCGCCGCATCCTTCCTGCCGCGCACGCCGCGCCCGTCCCACTCCGATGCCAGGCACCGCACACCAGTAGCGAAGTACTTCTGCTTGTATTGGTAGCAGACGCGCAGCTCCACACTACTAACCACGTCCCCCTTCTCCCTCACGCGCCGGCCATGAACCAGCGCGAAACTCAAGTAATCAACAATTCGTGCCATATAGTATAATCATCAATCAATAACTAACTCTTTACAATTTGTTCGATACGCGTACATAATAAGTAAATACACACGCCATAAAGTCCAACAACATACCCCCGCCCCACCAACCGCCTCCCAGCATACACACAGAACGAGAGCAAGAAGCAAAGCCACTGATTTTCAGCCATTTCCTTCGTCTCCAGACACCCAAAAACCGCCCAAACGCACCTATGGCCGCGGCACTTACCGAAGTAAGAGTCGCGGCCTAAAAAGTGCCGTTGTGGACCAGGAGGGTCATGAAGGGCTAAACGTTTTGCTCTGGTTTCCAATAGTTTTTTAGCGAGCTGGAGAATGGGTGTACATAATTCGTACATAGTCCGTAAATTTTGGCCGCTCCTGGAGCGGGGTGCGGGGGCTCTGAGGCGGGGAAGGTGGGGGCTTCTGCGGGCATGGAAGAGGAGGGGGATAGGGGAAATTTGAGGAGATGGGGCTTTTTTGTGCCACTATTTGACAATTTTTGTGTGCCCGTTTTTGGGGCGAGCCCAAAATCGCTAACAACACTAGCAACAAGTAACAACATTTTTATTTTGCTCTGATACTCAGAGATTTTTCGCGTTAAGAAATGTAAATATCGCTGCAACACGATAGCAACAACTAACAACATTTTTAGGGGTGTTGCTATGTTGTTGCAACAGAGCAACAACAACAGCAACAACGGTTTGCTCTGATACTCAGGGATGTTGCTAATGTTGTTAGTGTTGTTACCATTTTTGCCTCGCGTGCGCGCGTGAGGGATTAGCGGGCTTCGAGAAGGTTTATTAACTTTTGCTTTTCGGCGACGAGCTGGCGAAGCACGGCTGCGGTCTGGTCCTTCTCTGTGAGCTGGGCGCGGAGGGCTTCCACGAGGCTTTCGGCGGCTTCGAGGCGGGCGCGCAGGGCGGCGGTGTCGGCGGGCTCTGCCTTGCTGGAGGTCTGGCTGACGCTTACCGGGCCTTTTACGTGGTTGATGTCTCCGACCACGATGCTCTGCTCGGCGGCTTCGTCCTTCATCATCTCACCTTCGCCAGTCAGTAGCCAGTAGGCGTCTACGTTCAACTCTTGAACAATCTTAGATAGCACGTCAACAGATGGTTTGCTTCTCTTCTTTGGCCCTAAATAGTTACCAATAGCGAAGCGGTCCATTCCTATCGCGTTCGCGAACGTGGCTTTTTTACCACCGAAGAGAGAATTTACTATGCTCTCTATTCTGTCATTTACAGTCTCCATAGGTAGATTTACTATTAATATTACTTAATTAATTAATTTCGTAGTACATTTACTTTTGCTTGTGTGGTAATTATATTACTTTTGCCGCACAATTTAATTAATTAATTAATCTCATGCAAGAACAAGCTACTAAAACTATCAGCGGCTTACTTACTCCGCTCGAGGTCGGGGATACTGCTAAGTTCCCCATATCGAAGGCGTTAGTTGTTCGTGTCATGGCCTGCAACCTCGGTGTGGTCAGCGGACGAAAATACGCGACGCGGACCGACCGGGAGGCGGGCATCATCGAGGTAACGCGGAAGTCGTGACGGAGTGTCACGAGTTGAATTAAGAACGGTAACAATTTGGATCATGGAAAAGAAGACATTGGACACGGAGAATGTGGACACCCAGAATGTGGACACGGAGAAGGTGGACACTGAGAAGGTGACGAAGACGAGGGGTAAGGTATACGTAAGTGGACCTATCACTGGGCGCGAACGGGAGGCGGTGCTGTATGCCTTCAACGACGTGCGGTGTTACCTCGAGATTCTGGGCTTCGAGGTGGTGCTGCCTATCGAGAACGGACTGCCCGCGGACGCTTCGCACGCGGCGCACATGAGGCGTGACTTCGGGCTGCTCCTCGGCTGCGACTACATTTATCTC
>CALZRA010000063.1 GCA_945828345.1 uncultured Bacteroidales bacterium | reverse complement strand
TACCCAGGGCGATGCCCTGGGCTATGCGCTGTTGGGCTTTCAGCCCGTGCCTTGAACGCATATAAACCATCACCCCCTTCTTTAAGTGCCTTGAACGCTTGTCTACTAACGGCGACGACCTAAGAAAGTTGAATGTTACAAATGCCAAAGTTGAGTTACCTTCGAAAAGAAGATATCTCCTCGGGCCATAGAAGATATCTCCTCGGGCAGGAGAAGATATCTCCTCGGACCATAGAAGATATCTCCTCGGACAGGAAAATATATACTGCTTTGGAAAAGGGGGGTTATGGGGACAAGTGAAGGCTTTGAAAAAGCTGAAAGGGATTTACTTCACCTGGAAAGGGCCAGCCGAAAGACAAGGGTTGCCCGCTCCGTGACAAACGCCCGAACGGCGCAGCCTGGGAGAGGTTGCGGCGGATGTGACTCCCGCTCTCCCGGCTGCGCCGTTCAAGGACTTGACGTGCAGGCGCGTGGCAATGCGCTGCCGGCCCGTCGATACTTAACAATCCAAATATTCTACTTAACTCGGTGCAAAGGTACAGCCAGCACCGCAGCAGCCCAATACCTATATTGGGGGATTTTCGGAACGAGGCCTGGCCTCGGTCGGCCTATAGCCTGTAGCCCAGGCTGAGCAGGGCTGAGATGTTGCGGCGACCCGAACGGTTGAACTTGGCCAGGCCGAAATCGGCCTCGATGCCCAGCGTCAGGCCTGTGGGGAACTGATAGCCGGCGAACGCCTCGATGCCTGCATCGAAGCGGTGCGTGCCCGGTTCGCTGAAGGTGTTGCGTTCGTAATAGAGCTTCTGTGCGCCGGACTGCTCGGTGTCGCCCTTGGTCTTCTGCTTGCCCGACACGCCATAGGCCACGTAGGGTCCGGCAGCCATCACCACATAGCGCGATTCGCCCATGCGCCAATAATAGGACAGCAGTACGGGCAGCTGCACGTAGTTCTGCGACGCGCTGCGGCTGCGCACACCCTGCAGGGGCTCGCCCGTTTCTTCGTCGAAGAGCTGGTTGCCGGCATCGTCGAACACGTAGACCAGCTGGTTGGGGTCCTTCCAGCCTTTGCCGTAGACGGCCAACGAGGGGGTCAGTGTCCAGTGTTGGTCGAACTCGAACTCATAGCCCAAGCCTACCTTGAACGCGCCTACGTTTTGGGCCTTGCCGTAGTGGGAGGCCAGACCTCCGCCCACGCGAAATTGCAGGTTCTGGGCCTGCAAGCCCAAGGCCGAGAGGCCACAAAGCAAAAGAATGATGTATGCCTTCATGATACGGTCTTTTGAGTTGAAGGTTTAAAAGTTTAAAGTTTATAAGTATACTCTTTGAGAGGCTTGTTCATCCGCTCTGTGAACATCCTATAAACTTTAAACTCTTAACTATTAAACTCTCGACTGAGCGAAGCTCCCCCTCCTCAGTCGTTGTTGAAGAACTGTCGCCAGTCGTCCTTCTTGTGCTTGCGGGGCACTTCGAACTCATCGGCCTCACGCTGGCGGCCCTTGCGGCCTTTCTTCTCACCCTTCCAGCCGGCTTTCAGCTGTTTGGGGTCGGCTGCTTCGGCAAAGGTGCGTGCGCTGCGGTGAGCCTTGCGCTCTTTGCGCGAAGGGGCAGCTGTTCCAGAGGCAGCTTCGGCACGGTCGGCATGGTCCACCACCACCTTGCGGTCGCCCACCTTCACCCGGCGCATCTTGGCCAGCACGGTGGTTGCGTCCTCAGAGGGCACTTCGAAGAAGGAACAGTTGGTGGTCAGGTCAATGCGGCCTATATCGATTTTCGAGTCACGCACGTAGCGGTTCACCAGGTTGATGATTTCGCGGGCGTAGAAGTTGTCGCGCTTGCCCAGGTTGATGAAGAGGCGGGTGTAGCCCTCTTCGGCCTGTCGCGGACCGGCTTCGCGCTTGCCGCGCTCCCGGCGCGGCTTGTCGGCCTTTGCTTCTTTGGTGCCACGGTGTTCGGAGGGCTGTTCGATGACCGGTGCGTTGGCATAATAGCGCAGGAAGTGGCCGAACTCGCGGCTTACGATGCGCTTCACGAGGTCCTCCTTGCCGAGCCAGTCGAGCTTGCGGAATATTTCGGGCAGGAAGGGCGCGATTTCAGTTTCGTTCACCTCAATGCGCTCCAGCTCGTCCATCACCTTGTAGAGCTGCTTGGTGCATATCTCCTGCGGTTCGGGCAGCACGCCGGCCTCGAACTTCTTGCCGATGACCTTTTCGATGATGCGCACCTTGCCTTTTTCGCGCACATGGATAATGGAGATGCTGGTGCCCCGCTTTCCCGCACGCCCCGTTCGGCCTGAGCGATGGGTATAGTTCTCCACGTCGTCGGGCAGTCCGTAGTTAATCACGTGGGTGAGGTCTTCCACGTCCAGTCCTCGGGCGGCCACGTCGGTAGCCACGAGCAGCTGGGTGTGGTGTTGGCGGAACTTCTGCATGGTCAGGTCGCGCTGGGCCTGCGACAGGTCGCCGTGAAGCGCTTCGGCGTTGTAGCCATCGCGGATGAGCTGGTCGGCCACCTCTTGGGTTTCGAGGCGGGTGCGACAGAAGACGATGCCATAAATGCGCGGATAGTAGTCAACGATGCGCTTAAGCGCGACATACTTGTCCTTGGCGTGCACGAGGTAATAGATGTGGTTCACATTCTCGGCCCCTTCGTTGCGCGAGCCCACTACGATTTCCTTGTAGTCATGCAGGTAGCTCTTGGCGATGCGTTCAATCTCCTTGCCCATGGTGGCCGAGAAGAGGAGGGTGTTGCGTTCGGCTGGAACGCCGGCCAGGATTTCGTCGATGCTTTCGGTAAAACCCATGTTGAGCATCTCGTCGGCCTCGTCGAGCACGACGTTTTCCACTTCGTCAAGCTTGGCCACACCGCGGTGCATCAGGTCGATCAGTCGTCCCGGTGTAGCCACGATGACCTGCGCTCCCTTGCGCAAAGCGCGGATTTGGCTTTCGATGCTCGAACCGCCATAGACAGCGAGCACGTGCAAGTGGTCGATGTAGCGCGAATAGTCCTTCAGGTCACCGGCTATCTGCAGACAAAGCTCACGGGTGGGACTGAGGATGACGGCCTGCGTGGCCTTGTTTTCGGGGTTTACCTTCTGCAACACGGGCAGGCCGTAGGCAGCGGTTTTTCCCGTACCCGTCTGGGCCAGGGCAATGACATCATTGCCCACTCCGAGCAAATAGGGGATGACTTCTTCCTGCACAGGCATGGGCTGCTCATAGCCCATCTCGCTGATGGCGCGGCGGATGGCCTCCGATACGCCCAACTCTTCAAATGTTTTCAATCTACAATATGCTTTATCGGTGGAGCGACTTTACTCCAAGGTGCAAAAGTAGGCATTTCCACGCACTTTAGCCCTCGCGGACGCAAGAATCCTTCTGTATGTGAGTAAAAATGGGACTGGAGAAAGGTTTGGACTCGGAAGTCCCGGCATTTGGGAGGAAGCATCAAGAGGAACGACATGCCAGCCAGGACTGCGCTATATAAGGTATGGGCAGAGGCGTTTTCTATCCCTGACTCCCGTCCGTCGCATAGCGGTTGCCGGGCAACCGCCGGACGGCGTGCAGCTCCTCCAAGTCGAACAGCAGGTCAGAAAGCTCGGACACAGCCATCTGCGTAAGGGCCGAAAGACGGTCGATGGTGAGGTTGTCGGCCTGGCGCAAGGCTTCGAGCACGCGTTCCTGCTGCGGGCTGAACGTGGGGAAGAGCTGTGGTTCGGCAGGGGCTGTCTGATCTGCCGCTTTCCAGCCCAGTTGCTTCACCACGTCCTCTGCCGAAGTCACCAGTACGGCTTTATTGTCGCGAATCAGGCGATTGCAGCCCGCCGAGCACACATCGCCTACGCGTCCGGGCACGGCCAGCACCTCACGGCTGTAGCTGTTGGCCAGGGTGGCGGTAATGAGTGCCCCACCCTTTTCGGCACTTTCCACTACCAAGGTGGCATCTGACAATCCCGCCACAATGCGGTTGCGGCGCACGAAGTTGCCTTTGTCGGGCACGGTGCCCGAAAAGTATTCGGTGAGCAGTCCGCCGCGTTTCACCATTTCGCGGGCCGTAGCGCGGTGTAGCGAGGGATAGATACGGTCCAACCCGTGGGCCAGCACCGCCACAGTGTCCAAGCCCTGGGCGAGGGCCTCACGGTGGGCATGTATGTCCACCCCATAGGCCAGTCCGCTCACCACCAGCACGTCGGGCACCAGCCGCGCCAGGTCAGCCAGCAACGTGCGGCACACTTGTTTGCCGTAGTCGGTAATGTGGCGCGTGCCCACCACGCTCAGCATGTGCTTCCGCTGCAACGAACCTGTGCCGCAGTAGAAGAGGGCCAACGGCGCGTCGGGCACTTCCTCGCCTTGCAACAGGCGCGGATAGGTGTCGGCAGTGAAGGGTATGATGCGCAGGTTGTGCTGCTGGCAGAAGTCACACTCCTGACGGGCACGGTCGCGTGCGGAGCACATGGCTGCCGTGTCGCCGCGCAGCCTCGCCCACAGTTCCAAGGCTGGCTGGGTGTCGGCCAGCGCTGTCTGGGCTGAACCGTAGTAGCGCAGCAGGGCATGGGCCTGCATGAGGCTCAGCCCCGGCAAACGCTGTAGGGTGAGCACGGCTTCTTGCTCAGCAGCGAGCCAATCGGGATGGGATTCGAAGTTCATGGAGCTTGGCATATCAGGTCAGGGAACGAGCCGGTCCAGTTCGGCGCAATGGGCCATTTTGCCGTTCACCACACAGACGGCCTCAACAGTGGACTTCAACACGGGCTTCAGGTCGGGCAGACGGTAAAGGTCCTGCACAAACACATACTTGATGCCTTCCTTGCGCAGTCCAAGCTTAGAGACAAAGCGGTCGGTGCTGCGCAGAGGGGTCTTGAACTGCAACTGCATACGGGCCACCACGGCATCGATGCCACGCTCGTGGAGTTCGGCAAAGCTCACTCCCTGCGAGCGCAGGAACTCATGGCGTGTGTGTTCGGTGTAGTGCTGGTAATTGGCATTGTTCACGATGCCTTGCAAGTCGCATTCGTAGTCACGCACCTGCATTTCGAGTGAATAGATGTATGTGGGCATGTCAGGAAGGGTTTAGGTGGATCGGTGGAGTGGTATGGAGGCGGCACACGGCGCGGTACTAAGGCCTGCGGGCCTTGCGCAGGTATTCGGTGCCGAAGCGGCAGCGCAGGCAGTCCTTGCGGTCACAATATTGCTGGCGCAGCTGGATCAGGGCCTGGCTGTCGGCGGCATGGGCCACTTGAATGCCGGCTCGTCGCCAGCAGCGTATGATGTAGTTTTGTTCGGGCGGAAGGGCTTCGAGCAGCCCGAAGGCACGCTCACACAGGGCTTCGTCGAGGCGGCTGCGTCCGTAGGCAAAGAGCAAGGGGGCAGCGGTATTGATAACCAAGAGGTTGAGCGAGGAGTCGCGTAGCATTTTGTCGCCTTCCAACGAGGTTTCGCCAAAGGCGTAATGCGCCCGCCAGTAGGGGGTGACTTCGGTGCGGAAGAGCTGGTGGAGGGCCTTGATGTCGGTGGCTTCGAGCAGGCACGAGAAGTCGAGTCTGCGTTCCACATAGAGGCGGGTGAGTTGGGCCAGCCTCACGTGTGGACAGTTCTGGGGGCGGAGCCGTCCGAAGCGCCACTGCACGGGGTCCATGGGCTGCAAGCCGAACTTGTGTTGCAAGAAGCTGTATTCGCGCTGCAACTGCCTGAAATAGTCGTCGCGCTGTTCGGGCTTCACGCGGTCGTCGCTTAACAGCCCTGCCTGTCCCATGAAGAAGGCCTCGACCTGGAACGCTGAATCGCGGTGCTTGCCCACTGCGGCCGGGTCGATAGTCAAGGCCCACTGCTCGAAGGCTTGTGCGTTGGTTCCGAAGCCGAAGTTACGGGCTAAGGTGATGAAGAAGGAGCGTTCCCAGTCGCCGCCCGTCTGTTGCAGGTAGCCTTCGATGCGGTGCATCTTGGCTTCGAAGCGTTCTACCGCCAAACGGCTCATCCAGGCGTGTACGGTGAGGGCATCGATGTGGGGAATGACGCGGTAGCAGGGTGGATAGGTCTCTTCGGCACGCAGTTCGAGGTAGTTGGCCATGATTTGCGGCGGCACGGGCAACTCTATTTGGGGCGGACGCTCACCGTGGGCTGTTCGCGCACAGTCGTCAATCTGTCCCACCACGTGCAGAATCACATTGTTGTAGGCAGGATCGGTTTCGTGTTTGTGGCGAAACCAGTCGGAGGCCCGTTCGTGTATTTCGACATTGCCGGCCCATAGCACGCCGTCTATCTTGACTTTGGCGTTGAAGAAGTCAGGTCCGGCGTGTACAAGGTTGTGTACACCGGGGTCTACGACTTCGATGTGCTGCCCTTGGTCGCCGGTAAAGGTGCGGCTGCGGTACTGCTGGTGCTGCCAGACGTAATGGAGTATGTATTCCATTTGTTCTTCCATGTTGGTGAAACTGACAAAAGTAGGGCATTTTCTTTGTTCTGGCAAGTTAGCGTACTCCTTTTCTTCCATATTTTCAACAAGGCTGGACCTTATGCCGCACGACGGGATTGTCCTTTTCCTGTCCTCACCTGACTTTTGCGGGTCGCTGGCCCAGTCGAAACGGGACGACACGCCGTAACACGAAACACTGGCTGGCAGCCGGCGGCTGCCTATACCTATATTATAATAGGTGTGTCCACCACACTAACTCAGGGCAAAATGAATGCGAAACCACAAAAACTCGTATTTTTGCCGCACATTGCACGGGCAAGCCGCGCGTGGGCTGCGGGAGGTGCTCCCCTGCCCCGCCCTGTCGCTGCGCCCGTTTTTCTGAATGGACTATGAGTACTGTGTTTAAATACGATGTGGTGGTAGTAGGTGCCGGCCACGCGGGCTGCGAGGCGGCCCAGGCGGCAGCGCGCATGGGCGCAAAGACCTGCTTAGTCACCATGGACATGAACAAGATTGCCCAGATGAGCTGCAACCCCGCCGTGGGTGGCATTGCCAAGGGCCAGATTGTGCGCGAAGTCGATGCGTTGGGCGGCGGCATGGGCGAAGTGACCGATGCCACGGCCATACAGTTCCGCATGCTGAATCGATCGAAAGGACCGGCCATGTGGAGTCCCCGTGCGCAGTGCGACCGCACACGATTTATCACCACATGGAGGCAACGTCTCGAAAACACCGACAATTTGTACCTGTGGCAGGACGAAGTGGCCGAGGTTCTGACCGAGCAAGGCACGGTGACGGGTGTACGCACCGTATGGGGTGCCACCTTACTGGCCCGCGCGGTGGTAATCACGGCGGGCACGTTTCTGCGCGGACTAATGCACGTAGGTCGTCGCCAAGTGGCTGGCGGACGCTGCTCCGAACCGGCCGCGGCTTTCCTGACGCAAAGCATAGAAGCGCTGGGCATACGCTCTGACCGCATGAAGACGGGCACGCCCGTGCGCATCGACAAACGCTCGGTGCATTTGGAGGAAATGACGGAACAACCGGGCGAAACGGACTTCCATCGCTTCTCCTACATCAGCCCACTGCGTCCACTGCCACAACTGCCGTGCTGGACATGCGAGACAAACGCCGACGTACACGAAGTGCTGCGTTCAGGACTGGCGGATTCACCGCTTTATAACGGGCAGATTCAGAGCATAGGTCCGCGCTACTGTCCGAGCATCGAAACAAAGATTGTCACCTTCCCCGACCGCGACCATCATCCGCTGTTTTTAGAGCCTGAAGGTCTTGACACCAACGAACTTTACCTGAACGGCTTTTCATCGAGTTTGCCGATGGATGTGCAAATCGAGGCTTTGAAGCGTATGCCTTGTTTCCGCGACATCCGCGTGTACCGTCCGGGCTATGCGATTGAGTATGATTTCTTCGATCCTACCCAGCTGCATCACTCGTTGGAAACGAAGAAAATCGACGGCCTGTTCTTCGCGGGTCAGGTAAACGGCACTACAGGCTACGAGGAGGCTGCAGGTCAAGGACTGCTGGCCGGCATCAACGCCGCGCTGAAGTGCAGCGGCTCTGCTCCCTTCACACTGCAACGCGACGAGGCATACATCGGCGTGCTCATCGATGATTTGGTTACAAAGGGCGTGGACGAGCCTTACCGCATGTTCACCTCGCGCGCGGAATACCGCATCTTGCTGCGACAAGACAATGCCGACATGCGCCTCACGCCCCACGCCGAACGATTGGGCCTTTGCAGCGCCGAACGTCTCGAACGCTTTCACGCCAAGCGCGACCACGTGGCCCACATCATCGACTTCTGCCGAAACCATCCCGTCAAGGCGGCAAGCATCAACCCTTTCCTCGAAAGCATCGGCACTACCCCACTCCAAGGTGGCTGCAAATTGTTCGACCTCATCAATCGGCCGCAAGTGTCGCTCCACAACCTGTCACACGAAATCGAGGCGTTACGCGAATGTTTGAACAGCATCGGGCTGGATCGGGAAGAAACGATTGAAGCGGCCGAAATCGAAATGAAGTACCACGGCTACATTGCCCGCGAACGGGCCTTGGCCGACAAGATGCAGCGATTGGAAGACATCAAGATACGCGGACACTTCTGCTATAATGAAATCACGCAGCTCAGCACCGAAGCGCGACAAAAGCTCACGGCCGTCGATCCCGAAACTTTGGCACAGGCCGGACGCATCCCCGGGGTGTCACCCAGCGACATCAGTGTATTATTGGTATTACTCGGACGCTAAGCGCTGTTCGGCACACCGAATCCTGACAGCACCGTCTCGTTCGAACACATTCACCCCTCCACTTAGAGCAACACTCTAAGTAAAACTGCGATAAAACCCTTCTGAAGCACGACCAAGGCCGTTTCTATCGGCATTTGGCTCGTGTTTCACGTGAAACAAACCCTGTCTTATCATCTCAAAATCAAGATAAACATGAACACCGAATTATTGTTAGAAAACCTGCGAAACATTCCAGACTTCCCCAAACCGGGCATCCAGTTCAAGGATGTAAGCACGCTCTTTAAGAATCCTGCGTGTATACGCGAAATGCTTGATGAACTGCTCCGCCTCTACGCCGACAAGGGCATCACTAAAGTGGTAGGCATCGAGAGCCGGGGCTTCGTAATGGGAGCTATGCTGGCCGAGAAGCTGGGCGCAGGATTCGTCATGGCGCGCAAACCCGGAAAGCTTCCCGCTGACACCCGACAGGCTACCTACAAAAAAGAGTATGGTACCGATTCCATCGAAATACACACCGATGCTATCACCCCTGACGACGTAGTGCTCATCCACGACGACCTGCTTGCCACAGGCGGCTCAATGTTGGCTGTATACAACCTCGTACAGGAGTTCGGTCCGAAGCAGACGTACGTAAACTTCCTGATTGAACTCAAAATGGAGGGGCTCGAAGGACGCAAATTTCTGGGCGAAAAGCTCGACATCACCACGCTGCTTACACTCGAAGAATAGCTCGGTGCAGAAGAAGAAAGCCCAACTTCAAACCTTTACCTTACCTCTCTATCCATGCACAGCCACGAAGACATCGCTGCCTACCTGAAAGGAATTGTCAACAACCTGCCCGAAACACCGGGGTGCTACCAGTACCTCGATGATTCGGGCACAATCATCTATGTGGGCAAGGCCAAAAACCTGAAACGGCGCGTCAGCTCCTACTTCAACAAAGAGCAGCAGACACGCAAGACCCGGCTGCTCGTGGCGCACATACGTGACATCCGCTACGTGGTGGTAAAAACCGAGGAGGATGCCTTGCTGCTCGAAAACAACCTGATCAAACGCTACAAGCCGCACTACAACGTGCTGCTCAAGGACGACAAGACCTATCCCTCCATTGCGGTGACTACGGAGTACTTGCCGCGCCTATTCAAAACCCGCCAGCGCGGCAAGCGTGGCGCAGTGTACTTCGGCCCCTACAGCCATCTGCCGACACTCAACGCCCTGCTCGAACTGTGTCGCGACCTGTACCAGCCACGACCCTGCCACACGGCCATGACGCGCGAAGGGGTGGAGCAAGGCAAGTATCAGGTCTGTTTAGACTACCACATTCACCGCTGCAAAGGGCCCTGCGTGGGCCGACAAAGCCATGAGGACTACCTGCGCAGCATCGAGGCCTGCAAGGAAATCCTGAAGGGTAACACCGCCGAAGTACAGCGCAAGATGCGCGAAGAGATGGTGGCCCTGGCTGAGGAACTGCGCTTCGAGGAGGCGCAGGAAATCAAGCAGCGCTACGACCTGATTGACAATTTTCGCGCCAAGAGCGAAGTGGTTTCGGCCGTGTTGCACAATATCGACGTATTCAACATCGAAAGCGAGGAGAAGGTGGCCTACATCAACTACCTGCACGTAACAAACGGCTGCATCAACCAAGCCTTTACCTTTGAATACAAGAAGAAGCTGGAAGAAACTGACGTAGAACTGCTCACGCTGGGCATCGTCGAGATGCGCGAACGCTACCACAGCCAGTCACGCGAAATTGTAGTGCCCTTCGCGGTAGACCTGCCCGATGAAATGGTACAGCAGACTGTGCCGCAGAAAGGGGACAAGAAGAAGCTGCTGGAACTCTCCAAACTGAACGTCAAGCAATACAAGTTTGACCGACTGAAGCAGGCTGAGAAGCTCAATCCGGAGCAGAAGCAGACCCGGCTCCTCAAGGAAATACAGCAGGATTTGGGGCTGGCCCGACTACCCCTGCGCATCGAGCTTTTTGACAACTCTAACATCAGCGGAACTGACGCTGTGGCGGCATGCGTGGTGTTCGAGCGGCTCAAACCAGCCAAGAAGGAGTACCGCAAATACCTCATACGCAGTGTGGCTGGGCCTGACGACTATGCCTCCATGCGCGAGGTGGTAGGCCGCCGCTATGCACGCTGCCAGGCTGAGAACCTGCCTCTACCCGACCTCATCATCGCCGATGGCGGCAAGGGGCAAATGGAAGTTATCAGGCAAGTGGTGGAAGACGAATTGGGGCTGTCTATACCCATTGCCGGTCTGGCCAAGGACGACCGCCATCGCACACGCGAACTGCTGTTTGGTTTTCCACCCGTCACGGTGGGGCTGCGTCCCGACAGCCAGCTGTTCCGCACACTCACGGCCATGCAGGACGAGGTTCACCGATTTGCCATCAGCTTTCACCGCGACAAGCGTTCAAAGCGGCAAACGGCCTCGGAAATCGACACTTGGCCCGGTGTGGGTGCGGCTACCAAAGCACTGCTGCTAAAGCACTTCAAGAGCGCGCGGCGCGTGAAAGAAGCCTCGCTCAGCGAGCTGCAACAGCTGCTGGGCACAGTACGCGGGCAGAAGCTCTATGCATATCTGCATGAGGGATAAGGCCACTTCGAAGGTTATAAGAGACAAGCTTATGAGGTTATAAAGTTGCTGTGAGAGCTATTGTACATGCCGTCACTCAAAGCGTAACCCCATAACCTCATAACCCGTAACCTGATAGTCCTCGACTATAACCTTACAACCTCATTCCTCCTAACCTAAGCATAAAATTCTCTCCTCCACGCTTTTCTTTGGTGAATGAAAACCACAGAACGGAATAAATTGTACTTTTGCAGACTATGAGAGCAGTAATACAACGTGTCAGCCATGCCTCAGTGAGCATCGGAGGCAAGGTGAAGTCGGCCATAGGGCCGGGCTTCTTGGTGCTGTTGGGCATCGAAGAAGCAGACAATCGCGAAGACGCCGACTGGCTGTGCCGCAAGATAGCCGGCCTGCGGGTGTTTGACGACGAAAACGGTGTGATGAACCGCAGCATTCTCGACACCGCCGGACAAGCCTTGGTGGTGAGCCAGTTCACGCTGATGGCCTCCTACAAGAAGGGCAACCGCCCCTCCTACATCCGTGCGGCAGGCCACGACCATGCCATTCCACTCTACGAATACTTCGTGGCGACCTTACAGGAACTGCTCCAACAGCCGGTGGGTACGGGAGAATTTGGTGCGGACATGCAAGTGGAACTGCTGAACGACGGCCCTGTGACCATATGCATGGACACGAAAAACAAGGAATGAGAACCTGCCCGAAAGGGACTTTTGACGAACGACTATGACAACCGAACAACAAACCACATCGCCCACACTGCACGAGGCACAGCAGTTAGTGGACGAATGGATACGCACCTACGGCGTGCGCTACTTCAGCGAGTTGACCAATTTGGCCTGCCTGACCGAAGAGGTGGGCGAACTGGCGCGCGTGATGAGCCGGAAATATGGCGACCAATCGTTTAAGGCAGGCGAAAATACCGATCCCGCCGAAGAAATGGCCGACGTGCTTTGGGTCCTGCTCTGCCTGGCCAACCAAACAGGGGTGGACCTGGGCGAAGCCTTCCGAAAGAGCTTGGAGAAGAAGACCCGGCGCGATGCCACCCGACACCTGAACAATCCGAAACTACAATCCTAAAAATAGCATCCTGACCATGACTGAAAACCATTGCCACTGCCACCACGACCACCACGAGGATGGCGAACATGCCAGCGTATATGAACAGGCATTCTCGAAGTTCGACCTGCACCTGCACGACGAAGCGGTGAGCAACGCCGTCCACGCTTTGGTAGAAAAGCATTGCGCTGAATACAACACGCCCGAGGTGAAACGCTCCCTGCTGGGCACGGTCGAACTGACCACACTGAAGGTGACCGACTCGCAGGAGAGCGTGCTGGCTTTCACAGAGAAGGTAAACCGCTTTGCCGACGAACACCCCGACCTGCCCCACTTGGCCACGATTTGCGTGTACCCGAACTTTGCGAAGATTGTGAGCCAGTCGCTCGAAGCCGACCAGGTCGAAGTGGCCTGTGTGGCCGGCGGTTTCCCCTCATCGCAGACCTTCATCGAGATCAAGACAGCCGAGACCGCGCTGGCCGTACACGACGGTGCCACGGAGATTGACTGTGTGCTGAATGTGGGTGCCTTCTTGAGCGGAGACTACGAAACCTGCGCCGATGAGATAGCCGAAATCAAGGCCGCAGCAGGCGGCTGTCCGCTGAAGGTGATTCTGGAAACGGGCGCGCTCCAAACGGCAGTGAACATCAAGAAAGCTTCCATACTGGCCATGTATGCCGGGGCCGATTTCATCAAGACATCGACGGGCAAGATAGAGCCTGCCGCCACGCTCGAAGCTGCCTACGTGATGTGTCAGGCCATCCGCGAGTATCAGCAGCAATCAGGCCGTTTGGTGGGCTTCAAGGCAGCCGGAGGCATCAAAACGGTCGACGAAGCCGTACAGTTCTACACCGTAGTGCGCGAACTGCTGGGCGTAGATTTTGTGAACCAAGGCCTGTTCCGCATCGGCACGAGCCGACTGGCTAACCTGTTGGTCAGCGACATTCTGGGCGAAGCCGTGAAGCCGTTCTGAACGATAGGTTATGAGGGATAAGGTTATGAGGTTATAAAATAACTACATGACCATGAGCATTAAGGCTCATAAGCTTATAAAATAACTACATGACCATGAGCATTAAGGTTATGAGGTTATAAAGTTACATGCGTTCAAGGAGCGGGCTGAAAGCCCAGCAAGCGCATAGCCCAGGGCAACGCCCTGGGTGGAATGAGGCGATAAAGTGCGCCCTGCAAGGGCAAAAGCGTTAAGAATCAAGCGATATGTACTAACGCTTTTGCCCTTGCAGGGCGCACTTGCGGCGGTCAACCTACCCAGGGCGTTGCCCTGGGCTATGCGCTTGTTGGGCTT
>CALZRA010000062.1 GCA_945828345.1 uncultured Bacteroidales bacterium | reverse complement strand
AATATATACTTCTCCGCCCAAGTAAGTATATATTCTTTTTTAGGACTATGATATGAGTGGTTGTAGCGGGTAAACAAGCGTTCAAGGAGCGGGCCTTTGCCCGCCCTACCTGTGTCTACTGTGCAATACAGATCTTGGCAGTGGTGGACTGCGTGGCTGTATGTGCTTCCACTACATAGTTGCCTACAGGCAGCTTCAGCCTGGTTGAGGGCGTGTAGGGTGTGAAGGTGTAGAGCGTACGGCCCTCCGCATTGACAATGTGAACGTAGGTCAGGGGTGAGGCTGCGTTGGTGGTGATGCACACCGTCTGGCCGTCTACGATGACCAAAGGTTTCTGGTCTGTCAGCTCCTCTTCGGCATCAGGTTGTTCTGACGACAGCAGGTAGTAACGCCCTGACACATTGGCCATGAGGTCGGCCGAGGCATAAGTGACGTCTTCACCCGGCAGGTTTCGTGCGTCCAACGTCAGCGGGGTGACAATACCGGTGACATCGTCTAACAGGGCGAGCGATTCGCCAAACGTGTTCAGGCCGCTGAAGGTGACCCTTACCAGCTCATCTGGTCCGCCTGTCACGCCAATAGGAATGCGGTGCATCGAGCGGCAGGCACTGACGGTCAGAGCCTGGTGTTCGGCTAACGAGTAGACCGTAGGCATGTCCTTCAGGTTACCGTCGAGTAGTGTCAGCATGTCCTCTTCGGCTGCATAGCCGTTCACTGCTTCCGTTCGCTTCACGATGACTGCTTCGCTGCTGAACCCGTTCGATTCCGTGCGCAGACGCAGTGTGGGGGCAGAGGTGCTGCGTCGTGCCGGGGCGCGGAGTACAGCCGAGTACTGCTTGGACGAAGCCATCATGTCGGCCGTAAACGTAAGGGTCAGCGTGCCCGAAGAGCCTGTGGCCTTCACGAAGAAGCCCTGTCCCGGTGCCAGCACATCGGGCGTACCCGACGTGTTGATAGTTATCCAGCCCGCATCCGTCTTCATCGCGGCGGATTGGCCTTCGGCTGTCAGCAGCCAGTACTTTTGGTCAATGAGCGAGCTGTTACCGTTGAAGAACTTCGTCATGTTCAGTCCGCAGGGGAAGGGATTGCTCACCAGGAAGTACTGGTTTCCTGTCACCTTGTTCGTGATGGTCTGCGTGAATGAGTCGGTTGTTTTCAGTGCGTCCGTCATCAGTTTGTTGCATTGGTCATCGCTGCGGTCCACCGTCTGGGCGTTGCCGCCGTTCTCGTTGCCGTTGAGGTAATACCGGTAGGAGGCATCCTCCTTGGGCAGGCGGAACAGCAGTTTCGTGTAGGCCGAACCATATTTGCTGGCGGCCAGGGCCTTCAGCGAGAAGCCGCCGTTGCCATACTGTTCCTGTACGTCGTTATACACCGAACTCCAGTCGGCAGCAATCGCCACGTCCTTCTTGGCAGACGTGTTCGGGTCGATCAAGTCAGTGGTCAGGTAATACAGGGAAGCCGTCCCCTTGTCCCAGCCGCGTTGGTATACGGCGGGTGAGAAGCGGTCGTTCAGGCCCGATGCACCTGTGCTGAACGTCACGTTGCGGAAGTAGGGCGAGCTTTCACGGCCATTGCTTCGGGGCGCATACCAGTCGCCCGCGTACATCCGTTTCATGGGCGAGCCCAGCGTGTACCAGCGGCCGGCATCGAGTTCATACTCCATCCACGCCTTCTTGTAGGTCAGCAGCTGGGCGTTGAAGAGTTCGGTGCCCGCCTGCAAGACCAGACCGCTGCAGCGGTTGGTGTAGAACTGGCGGCAGTCCAGGTAGGTGTTGCTGCCTTCGGGCACAGCGTCCATCACCATGTCGAGGGTGATGCCCGGCGTGGCCGTGGCGGAGTTGATCGTGCCGAGCAACGCGGGCTGTTGGTCGGCCGGGGCAATCACCACGTGACAGCCGTCGATAGGCACGAAGGCATGACTCGTCTGCAGCGTACCGGCAGAGGCACTCTCGTTGTTTCTCACATAGCCGTCGGAGTCGGGCAGGCGCAGTTCGTCCTTGTCGGCACGCTTCCAGTTCAGGTCGTTGGTCCAGTCGCTGTGGCCGGCCTGGGCATTCCAGAGCAGGTACTGGGGCACCATCTTCAGGTCGAACAGCAGTCCGCCGTAGCATACTTCGACATTGCTCTGGTCCTCCTGATAGCTGAAGCGCAGCGAATAGGTATAGCCATCGTGCGGCTCGAAGTCGGGGTTGAAGTAGATTTCGGCATATGGCTGGTAGTCACTGCCTTGCTTCAGTTTGGCTTCGAGGGTATGCAGGCGGCCCACTTCGCGCATGATGAGTTCGCCCTGGGCATTGGGTGTGTACACCGTGCAGTTGGGGTCATTGGTGCTGCAAATGTAGATCGGCGTATAAGGCAGCGATTCGACGGGAATGAGGCTGTTCGCTATCGTGCTGACGCCATACAAGTCATGCAGCGGCACATGCATCAAGGTGGCGGGTGCTGTGCCCAGTGTGGTCGACCGGACCTGTTCGATGCGTTGCACGGTAGTGCGGATCGGCGCGTTGAAGTCAGCGGGGTAGGTCATGTCCTTCAGTCCGCACAACATGCCCGGGGCCTTGCCTTCGATGGTCATGACAATGTGCTGCGGCTCGAAGCAGTAAATCACATTCTCGTCGGTGAACTCGATAGGCACGATGGTCACAATGCGGTTCGAGCCTTCAGAGCCTATGTAGCTGCTCGGGATTTGCAGGTTGAGCGAAAGCTCATGCAGAATGAGGGGGGCTATGCCGTCGGCTTCGGGAGTCAGGGCATGTATGAGACCGTCAATCATCTGCTGTGTCAGTTCAACCGGCTGTTCGGGGTCCTTGCGGGGCACAATGCCCTCCATGCCCACTGCGTTGGGATAGTAGTGGCGCATGGTGATGAGCGCTTCGCGCAGGCTGATGTCGGAGGCTGCGGCGTCTTCTATCTTGTCATACTTGTGGATCGTGCCGTCGGGGAGGATGTAGATGTTTTCGAAGGTACCGCCCTTATAGTCGAGCCACCAGTCGTAGTACACCTGTATCTCCACGGCTTCGCCTGTGGTCTTGTCAACACCCTCTATCTGGGCCGTGAGGCTGACGTTCTGTCCGGCGCAGACCTTCACCTCGCTGCTGCCGTCACTCTTGCCGCCATTGCTGCTCGTGAGCTGTATCGCCGAGAGCGTGGTAAAGGTGTTGCGGATGCAGCAGCCCGATTCCATCTGGAACTGGTCGGCTGAGTTGGCCGCAGTGATGGGGTCATCGCCGTAGCGCGGCACGAACACGATGTAGTATTCATGATTAGGCAGCAGCTTCTCGCTGTTCACCTTGTCGGAGATGACGATGTAACGGTTGCCGCCTGCGTCGGTCTCTTTCTGCACAATGGCAGTATTGGTGCCGAGCGCAGCCGAATAGTTGAAGTCGGGAATCTTATCGTAGTAGGTAGATATTTCCACATAGCGGAAAGCCTTGTCCTCCTCAATAGAGGTCTTGGGCGAGCCTACCAGTGCCTTGTCAAACGCAGCCTGCTTCTCGCTGTCCGACACACCTTCGAGCAGACCGCGTGACTGCAGTGCGACCATGGCACTGTCATACTTGGCCTTGTCAACCAGACAGAACCACAGTTTCGGGTTGCCCGAAGCGGGCGTGACGTCTTCTGTCAGACCTAATGAGGAGAGCAGGTCGTCGAAGCTGGTTGACATCTTGGTGAGTGTCACCTCGCGGCCGCAGACGGGCGAAGTCTTTTCGACCGTCACGGTAGGCTTGCTGACAAACACCTCCACGTCGTCAATCAGAATGTCACCGCCTGCGGTCGAGGTACAGGCATTCTCGATGTCGAGCGTGTAGTGGTCGAAGCTCTGCTTGGCATCGTTTACGAAGGAGAAGAACACCTGTTGCCATACGCCCACCTGCGAGCCGTCGTCGTAGGTCAGGGCCTCGTGGGTGAGTTCGGCCTTGTTTCCGCCAGCATCTGTATAGCATGACTTGGAAGCGATAGGGCCGGGACAGTAGGTGTGGAGGACCACAGGCTGGTCGGTGGCAGTTACGCTGCTCGTGTGTCCCACCACCTTGAAGAGCACGTTGGCCGGCGTTGAGCCGTTCCAGCCGTTGGGCGACGACATCCAGGCCGAAGCATAGATGCGCGAACCGCTGCACAGTGTAGAGTTGAAGCGCAGGGAGGCAATCTGGCCGGGAAGGTCGGAGGCATCGAGGTAGAGGAAGGCATGGCCGTCGATGTTGTTGAGTGACGAGAGGTCAATGCCCCATGCTGCGCGCTCTGCCTCAGTGTAGTTGCTGTAAACCTGCTTGTACAGGTGCGAGACGGGCTTGAAGTTTCCGTATCCCCACCCAACCTGCAAGCGGCGGGTCACGGTGTAGGAACCGAAGCTGTTCTCGGTGAGGTTGCCCGTCGAGGGATAGACGGTACCGCCCACGGGGTAGAAGTTGTAGCCGCTGTTCTCATAGAGCATGGGGTAGCGGTAGGTGTTCACCAGTTCGGTGCTGGCATTATATCCCGTCGAGGTTTTACCCATAGGAGGCGTGCGGAAGGTGGCAAAGTCCGTGGCGTTGAAGTCGATAGATGCCACCGCACCACCTGTCAGTTGGCGCAGGTATTCAGGAGCACGGCCCGTCTTGTATTTGCCTTCTGCGGTGCGGCCCATCACCATGGTGTAGGGCAGAGGCTCGCAGTTGGCTTCGAAGCGCAGGGTGATTTTGGCCAGTTGGTAGAGTGTGCCGCCCGTGTTGCCTGCTGTGCCGCCATCGCGGGCATAGGCCAGAATGGTGGCGGTGCTGCCTGGTGTGGCCACTTCGCCATACCCGTAGCTGCCGCTGCTTTCGCCCGGATAGTAGAAGCGTATGAACCGACACTTGCTCAGGTCTGCGCTGGCCGACGTGGCTCCTTCAACCGGCCATTCGGTGACGTCGAATCCCGTGATATTGGCACTATTGTCGGCAAACTCGAAGTAGATTTCGTTGTACGAGGTGATGTTCTGCAGGTTCTCCTCCGAAGCCGTGCTGTTTCGGTAGAACCAGTAGTTTTGCAGCTCGTTGTCGAAGGGTACGGTGCTGACGCTGAAGCCGCGCTTCTTGCAGGGGAAGATAATCTCGTGCTCTTCCAACCACTTGTCGGAGCCTTTGGTGCAGGCCGTGAGCTGCTTGGCCATTTCGTGTGCGTTGCGGATGTCATAGACATAGCGTTCGCTCAGTGTAGGTTCGATGAGGTCCTGGTTGGCCGGTACGTTCACCTCCGAACTCGTCACATCGTTGAACTTCTCATTGCCGTTGTCGCCGAAGTAGTCGATAAAGTCGGTGTACTGCGACACGTCGACAGCGAGCATGTAGTTATAGTCCTCGGGTGCGTCCTTGGGCATGATGAAGTCGATGGTGTTGGTCTTGGCGTAGCCCTGGTCCTGATTGTTGAGCAGGAGCAGTGAACCCATGATGGTACCGTTGGCATAATCGCGGCGGCCCGGCTCGGTCAGGTTGATGCGGTCGGGGTCTACGCGTCCGCCGGTCTTGTAGTCATAGAAGCGCTGGTAGGCTTTCACCTTCGACTCACCGTTGGCATTGCTTCGCATGTAGGTTGGCGTGTCGAGCTGGCGGATGGTGCCCTGCTTCATGTAGCGTATAACCTTGTACTCGTTGGTCTTCTGCTGTCTGATTCCGTTGTAGGGATTGGTCTCGAAGCCATACGAACCATCAGGGTCCTGCTCAATGAAGCCAGCGAAGTGTTCGGCCTTGTCGTCGTTCATCTCCTTGATGAACCACGAGCGTTTGGGACGGATATAATATTTCGTGTAGTCTTCGGCCTGTGTCTCGACAATTTCTTCTACAATGGTCTGCCCGTCGGCGGGTACTTGGCCGTCAGTCGTAAGGGTGAGGTGGTAGAGGCTGCCCTGCTTCTCGATGGTCATGTATTGGTTGAGGCGCGATTCGGGTACAGTGGCGTCGCCGCCAATGAGCAGGAAGTAGCCGTAGGGAGTGCCTGTTCCCGTGGTGCCGCCCAGCTTCATGTTGAACACGGCAGCTTGTGCCTCATCGGCCGTCACGCCAAAGGTTACGGTCGATTCGTCCCAACAGAGGTAGTAGTCATTGCGGTTCATCAGGCGCACCTCGTCCTTGTCGCCCTTGAACATCCACTGCATGTTGTGCAGCTCTTGCTTCTTCTCGGCGTAGGCGTCAGAAGTCAGGCCGACACCGTCGCTCATGTACAGGTTGCCGTTGACGGTGTCGTCGGCCGGGTCGCTGTAGTGGTTGAAGTTGATGTAGTAGTACGTCTCGGAGGTGTTGTCGGAGAATTTCGGTGTGGTGCTGGCACCGAAGCGCAGGGCGAAGTTGACCGATTCGGCCTGCGTGGCGGGCCATTCGGCGGTAGTGAACAGACCTGTCGCGCTGTCGTACTTCAGGTAAAGGGTGGGAGAGGTGCCTTTCACCTCGATGATCCAGTCGAGCGTAGACTTGTCGATGGCATAGTAGTTGAAGTGCAGGGCCAGGCTGGCGGCCTCTGCCTCCTTGTCAGTCAGGGTCACGTTGCCGTCTTCGTCCACCTTCAGATAGGTGTCCGTACCGTTTTTGAGCACGAAGTCCTCGGCACTGCCTATCACCTTCCACACCGACTTGCGGGCATCAATCGGGGTGACGGTCGATGCTGTAACGGTGCTTCCTTTGGCCGCTTCGCCGTCTGCAGAGGCTTCCATGCGGGGCGAGCCCACTAACTGGTCGAGGTTGATGAACTGCCAGGAGCCTGTGGTTTCGCTGCTGAAGTCGGGGAAGAGGTTCAGCTCTTCAAAGTACACGTAGTTGCCGGCATCGTTGCGGTTGGCCAGCGTGAAGGAATAGGTGGTTGTCCCGCTGACCGTTGTGCTGAGCAGCTTCATCATCTTGTTTCCCTGGTCGGGCAGTTCCAGCTGCCAACTGTCGCGTCGTGTATCGTTTTCGACCAAGCGGAACTTGGAGGCATCGGCAGGAATGTCGCCTACCGTGGCCATAGCAACGGTCGTGAAGCTGGACGAAGTCGCATCGTACTTCAGGAACAGCCCCTTTCCGTTGCTCAGATAGACATCGCCGCTGTAGGAACCATCGTCGTTTTGACAGCGGTAGAGTGCCCAGGCGTTGCTCATGTCCTGCATGTTGTCGTCGTGCGGAATGGGCGTGACATCGCCTGCCGAGGGGCTTGAAATGATGTAGCCGTTGGAGCGGAAGCGGATGTGATAGAGCGTGAAGCCTGAAAGTGAGTTGGAGGTCTTGGGCAAATCCGTACACCAGATGTGGGGGCTGCTGAGCCACAACACGGAGTAGCGTGTGTCGGGCGTGCCCCAGTAGAGATGGTAGTCATTGTAGTCTACGCACAGTGCCTTGCTCTCGTCAGCATTGAGCAACTGGTTACGCTGGTTGCCGTTGTTCTCGTAGGTGTTTGTAGTGAGCTTGAACACAAAGGCATCGCCCTCTGTGGTACTGGTGCTGAAGCCGCTCTCTGCGCTATAGGTCAGGTAGTTGCCCAACAGGCTCTTCAGGATGACACCGCTGCCGTCCTCTTTGTTGACTACCGTCCACAGGTAGCCGTTGGTCACATCGGTCGTGTAGTCGGGCTTCTTGCCGGTGGGCACCAGTCCTGTGCCTTTGTCGTACACACCAATCTGTCCCATCGCGGCATAGTGGAGGTAGACGGTCGCTTCGCTGATGGTGGCGGGCTTGGGCACAGCTGTGAACCGTACCTTGTTGGCAGTGTTGTTGGCACCCCAATGTTCTAAGTAGATATTGTTGTAGGGGCTCAGGTACTGGTTGTTTGTCGCACCAGGGTTGCGCAGCTGCCAGTAGCCGCGGTTGTCACCTTCGTTGAACTCCACAATGCGCAGCGAGGTGGCCTCGGACTTGTTGCCCGTGGCTATGTAGCGGCCTCCCCGGTCGCTCTCGCCGCCAGTGGGATCGTTGCGAAGATAGAGTCCGTTGACGTTCTGGAAGTAGTAGCGGCCGTTGCCCGAACCGTCGTCTACCAACTTCCAGGTGTTGTCGCTGAGCGCGGTGTAGTCGGTGGTAAACTGCACGGCTGTGCCAGTGAGTTTCACTTCGACGGCCTTGTTCAGGTAGACCAGCTCCATGCGGTACCAGTGTTCGTTGCTCTCATCCTCGGAGGAGACGAGCGGGTAGTCGTCGGGGCCTGTCACCGAGGGGCACATATATATCACCGTGAAGCGCGTGTTGGCAGTACCCTTGGTCAGGGTCGTGCCGTCAAAGTGCAGGGCTTGGCTGTCTGTCGTGGTCAGGTTATAGCGGGGCGACACACTGCCGTTATAGTCGTTGTTGGTGAGCGACTGTACGGTGGCGGTCGTGGTGGTGGTCAGGTTGGTGGCATCGAGATAGTAGCCCAGCTTGCTTTGCAGCAACAGCTCGCCGCTGTCATTGTGCTGGCGCAGCCACCGCAGTCCGTCGGCGGAGGGCTGTGATTCAGCGGCCTTCACCACTTGGAGCGCGTTTCCAGCCCCGGCATCCTGAAGAATCTGCCTGCCGAAGGTGGAGAACTGCAGGTAGACATAATCCTCGGCGGGCACCATACCTTCAGCAGGCACGGCATCGATGTCGGCCACTTCGGCAAAGAGAAATTGGGTGTTGACGTCGCCGCGTTCCCAGTGGCGGATTCTTTTGGCACCGTCAGCCGGCTGGTTGTAGCTCACATAGAGGTGGGAGGCATCGTTGGAGGTGCCGTCGCGCAGCTGCCAGTTGTTATTGTTGTTGTGGTCTTCGAGGTTGAAGGCTGTGGCCGCATTTTCGTTGTTCGTCAGATAGATACGGCCGCCGTTAACGACTGCTACGCCGGTGGGGTCCGTAGTGCGGTTACGCAGGAAGTAGCCGTTCTTGTTTTGCAGCTTGATGCGGCCGTCGGAGGTTTCAATGATTTGCCACACGTTGGCCGAGTTGGCCGTTGTGGTATTGGCCACTTGCAGCTCGGGGTTGTCCAGTCCGCCGCCAGCAACATCATCACTCAGTATGTTGTTTTTGTTGAGTAGCTGGACGGTGTACCACTTGCCGGTGACAGGGCCGTTGTTGGGTCCGGTGAGCGAGGTGGTGAGGTTCAGACACGAGTAACGCGTATGCAGGCTGCCCAGAAAGACGGTGTTGGTGTTGCCGTTGAAGCTGAGTGCCTGGTCGGCGGCAGTCTGCAGGTTGTAACGAGACAGGCTGTTTTCGTTCTTGAAGTAGCTGTTGGCGGTCTGTTCGAGCGGTGTGGCGTTGGCAATGTCGGTATCGGTTGTGGGTGTGGCAGCCGTGGCATTCAGGTAGTTGCCCAGCTTGCTGCAGAAGATGTATTGGCCTGAGTTGTTGTGCGAGCGTTTCCACTTCAGGCCGTCACCCGCAGGTGTGGCTTCGGTGGTAGCGGTCACGGTGAGCGCGTTGCCAGCACCGTTGTCGGTGAGCACCTGCCTGCCGTAGCCGGTGAATTGCAGATAAAGGTAGGGGTCTGCAGCCGCTGGGGTCACCGTCTCGGTATAGAGTGTGAACGAGACACGGTTGCTCTCCACGTTGGCACCCTGGTGTCGCAGGTTGTAGTCTGCACCGTCGCCCGGGCCCAGATAATAATAGTCCGTCGGGCCAAAGGGATTGCTGTCGCGCAGCTGCCAGAAGGAAGATTGTGCCGAGTGTTCTTCGAGATAGAACAGGGTGGCCACATTCAGGTTGTCGGTCAGATAGAAGCGTCCGCCGTTGCCGCATTCCGTATTGGTGCCGGGTTCATACTGGCGGTTGTAGAGGTAGAAACCGTTTTCGTTTTTCAGTCTGAACCGTCCGGTGGCAGCATCTTCCACAATGCTCCAGATGTTGGTCGCATTCTTGTCGTCTGTTTCATTCTTGCGGAGATTGGGGCTGTCCAGCAGGTCGCCGCCCAATATTTTATAGACGGCCGGGAAACCCACCACATACTTGTTGCCGGTCAATGGTACGACCTCGGGGCAGTTCAGTGTGGTGGGGAAGTTGATGAGCGAGTAGCGCGTGTGGGGCGTTCCAGCCGAGAGGGTCGTGCCGTTGAAGCACAGGGCCTTGCCATCGGCTGCAACCAGGTTGTAGCGTGTCACGGCCTGGCTGTAGGAGTTGGTGGTACGGCTGAGTGGCGTGGCGTTGCTGATGTCGGTAACGGCCTGAAGGTTGGTGAGGTCCAGATAACGGCCTTCCTTGCTGATGTAGATGTACTTCGCGTCATTGTTGTGCGAGGCTCTCCACAGCAAGCCATCGCCCGCAGGCTGCGTTTCGTTAGTGGCTGTAACGGTCAGTGAGCTGCCAGCACCTGCATCGGTGAGCAGCTGCTTGCCGTAGCCGGAGAACTGCACGTAGGTGTAGGAGTTGTCGACGCTTACGCCTGCGGTGGGCAGGGTAGGTATGTTAGCGTCGGGGTACAGTGTAAAAGCAAAGTTTGTATTGTTATCGCTGCGATCCCAGTGGCGCATTCTTTTGTCTCCGTCGTACGGCTGGTTATAGCTCACATATTCTCTTCCAGAATAGTTGGAAGTCGAGTCTCTCAGCTTCCAATAGTCGGTGTCGTAGTCCTCCAGATAGAATGCTGTGGCCAGCGTGGCGTTATCAGTCAGGTACATACGGCCACCATTTGCCATGGCATTTCCAGCGGGGTCGGTGGTACGGTTGAACAGGTAGAAGCCGTTCATGTTTTTCAGTTTGATGCGTCCCTGCTCGTCTTCAATCACTTGCCACACGTTGGCTGAATTGGCCGCAGTGGTATTAGCTACTTGTAGTTCGCAGTTGTCCAAGCCACCATTGCTTACATCATCGCTCAATATTCTGTTGCGTTGCGTGAGCTGTACCGTGTACCAATGACCGGGTATCGGACTGACTGTAGGTCCGGTTACAGTGGTAGTCAGATTCAAGGTCGAGTAGCGTGTATGGGGATTGTTTTGCACTAAGGCTGTGCCATTGTAGCACAGGGCCTTGCCGTCGGCTGCGACCAGATTGTAGCGTGTTTTGGCGGCGTTATAGGTGCTTTGGCTTTGTGTCAGCACGGTAGCCTCGTCTTCGAGGGTGGTAACAGTCCAGCCCGTAGTGCCGTCCTGCTTCAAGTAATAGCCATTGTCGCTCTTGTAGATATTACCACCTCCAGCAACGGGGACTGTGCCCCATTTGTAGCCTTCGCCGTCCGCTTCACTGCCTGTAACGGCTGCTACTTCCAACGTGGATGAGCTGGCGTTGGCGTGGAGTCCGAAACGGCCGTAGCTGGCAAAGAGTACGTACTTGAAATCGGAGGCCGGCAGGGTGGGTAGGAATACCAACTCATGGCCATTGGCATTGTCTGTCAGTGCTGTTCCCACTGAAGCTGTACCACCGCTGGCATACAGCGACATGGTGCTTTCGTTCTTGCGTTGCAGGCGATAGCCGTTTGTTTGTGGCAACAGCTTAAAAGTGACAAGGTCGGTACTACTGCTGTTAACAGCCCGATAGCGCGCCGCAGAACTGTTGTAGCCCAAATACAGGTCTCTGGCACGGTTTATCAGTTTATAGTAGGTTACACCATCTACTACTTCGGCTTGCACAATTTTCCATTGGTTGGCCGTGGAAGATTCAGCAGCCACAATAGACAGATTCTCATCTGCTGTTCCAGCATTGCCCAAGAGATTGTCCGTTGCATAAAAGCTGACATAATACCAATGTTCATCGCTTGTGTCTTCTGACGAAACGGTGGGCATGACGGGAGCTGCCCCGGCCTGGAAGGCGGGGAAGACACCAAGGAAGCACAGAAGGAAAAGGCGCAGGAAAATATGGGGAAAGCGTTTCATGGATGCTGCTTATTGAGATTCGACAAGGGAAGAAGCTGTGTGGCAGGAGGCTGCGGGAGCGGCTGTCAGTTTTGCTTCACGATATAGATGGTGCGGTTGAACACTTGGGTCACTTCGGGGTCGGCGGTAAGGATGATGGTGACACCCAACTGCACGGTGGCAGTTCCTGATTGGTTGGAATCGAGCGAACCGAGTATTTCACCCGTAACAGGGTCGAAGTGTGGCTTGGTCGTGAATATGCCGTCTGGGTCTTCTACCGTCAGGCCATAGTTCTTGATGAGTGAGGCGTTGGTCAGCTCATACCAGTTCTCGGGACTGTTGCGGTCGGCGTAGGCATAGACATAAGGCCGCATCACGAAGTCGCCGCCGCCTTCGAAGATGACCGAGTAGTATTTCTCTTCGGTGTTGTTCTCCTCCCTGAAACCGGGATAGCCGCCAATGGGCGGATAGAAGAAGGTTTCGAGCTTCACGTCATAGTTCGTAATCTTGATGGGCACAATGGCGGCATTGTTGCGCGGCAAGCTGCTGAGCTTGATGAGTGCATTGCGGGTGACCTCCTCGCTTGGTGAGGTGAAGGAGTATTGCAGCTCCAAAGGGAACTGTCCGCTGGCATGGTCTGATACACTCTCGTTGAAGTAGACACGTCGGGTGAAGGAAGCCTTGTCGGCCAGCGTGCTGCCCGTTTCGCCGCTGACATTGGTCTCTAAGGTCTCAGTACTGCGCTTGGCCGTACCAGCAGGCAGCGGGAAGGTGGTGAGCTGACCGCCATTGGCATCGCGCTGCGGCAGGAAGGTCAGGTAAGAAGGCTTTTCGGCGGTGTGGTTGGGGGTGACGTTGCCCAGTTTAATGGTTTTCAGCTTCAGTTCCTTACCCGTGGTGTTGGTCAGGTCAAAGCGTATCTTGGTCAGCATACGGTAGAGCGTCAGTCGGATGGTCACATCTTTCGACACCTCGTAGGTTTCGATGTTGGTCATGGGTATGCCTGTCGTGGACGATGCGACAGGAAAGTGATTGTACTGGGCAGGATAGCTGAGTTGGGTAGGGTCGAAGGTGAGGGCACTGCCCTTGATGAACTGCCAGCCGCCGGAGGGTGTCGCTTCGTCGAGCTTGACAGGTGTGAGCAGGGCCAGCGTGGCATTTTCGCCCGAGGCTGTATAGCTGATGTCGGCGGCGGGGAAGTTGGCAAACGAGTAGAACTTATAGGTGCCGGTGGTGGCATCGGCAATGCTGCCCACCAAATGGCTCTCGAATTCGGTTGACTCTGTGATTCTGAAAATATCCACCACGGTTTCTACCGCTTCTTTTTTCGTCATCACTACATAGCAGGTCTTGATCATCTCGCCGTCGCGTGCCATCTGGTCAGACCACGTGGCGCGGCTGCTGTTCTGTTCTTGCGGGCTTGTTCCTATTTGCAGGTCGATGCGTACTCCTTTGCCCGGTCGGTGGGTACCTGCATCGGTCACATCGTCCGAACTACAGGCAACAAAGGCGGCCAGGATGGCCGCCGTCGGAATCAGGGTATGGAGCAGGGTGTATAGTCTTCGCATGGTCATTCTTTTTAGCGTAGTGTCCTATCGGTTTTGAAATGTCTCTTTACAACGCTTGTCATCTTACGCTTTTGCCCTTTCAGGGCGCATTTGCGGCGGTTTACCAACCCAGGGCGATGCCCTGGGCTAAGTGCTTTTGCCCCTTCGGGGCGTGCCATAGCGTTTGTTGTCATACAGACAGGTGGTCTGTCGCAAAAGGAGCGGGCTGCAACCCCAACAAGCGCATGGGGCATGTTGACCGTCGCAAATGGAGCGGGCTGAAAGTCCATCAAGCGCATGGGGCATGTTGACCGTCGCAAAGGGAGCGGGCTGCAACCCATCAAGCGCATGGGCATGTGGTCCGTCGCAAAGGGAGCGGGCTGAAAGCCCAACAAGCGCATGGGGCATGTGGTCTGTTGCA
>CALZRA010000061.1 GCA_945828345.1 uncultured Bacteroidales bacterium | reverse complement strand
AGAGACAGTTCAGGTCTACTATCTCCGAAAAAGTCTGAATGCCTACGGGCAATCGTTTGAGTTCCTTGCTTTCCATATCGTGCTGCATTGTATTTTTCGGTGTAAAAGTAGTGCATTCCGCACCTTGCGGGGGAATGGAATGTACAAAAGTAAGGTTTTTTCTTGAATTTCGCGCATTTGCAGCTTAGGAGTTAGTCGTTACGACCCACCATAAGTAAATATTCGGTTGACAGGCACTATCAGAAGGTGCAGAGGGTGTTCTTTGGGCACGATTCCAGATGCTGGATGAATCACACTTATGTTCCCATGGTAAGTGAGCAGCGTTTAAGCAAACTGAAAGAGTATGAAAAAACAGGGTGCTGCTGTGGCGTGTCAGGGATTTTGCATACATTTGCTTGCAAAAACCGCAAAAGCATGGCCCAAAGATTAGAACAAACCCAGACTACCGCACAGGTGCAGCAGCTGTCGGCCCTGCAAGTGGCTGTGGCCAAACTGGTGGAACTGCCCATCACGGAGCTGGCTTCGCGCATACAGGATGAAATGGTGGACAATGCGGCACTGGAGGAAAAGGAGGATGACGGTATGGACGACTTTGAACCTGCCGACAACGAGGCCGAACGCGAGGCGGAGGCCGACGATGCAGAAAGCGGAACTGATGACGAAGACGAGGTGCCCACAGAAAGTGAGGACTATGAAGCCGACGAATACGGGGCCGAGACTGATGCCATCAGCGACTACCTGACAGCCGATGATGTGCCTGACTACCTACAGCGGCGGGCTGAGGAACAGCGTGACCGCACGGAAATGCAGCTGGCGGGGCAAAGCTCCTTCTACGATGAGCTGCAAAGCCAGATGGGAGAGCACAACCTGTCGGAGCACGAAAGGGAAGTCATCGACTATCTCATCGGGTCGCTCGACGAGGACGGCTTCCTGCGCAAGGACCTGCGCGTGCTGGCCGATGAGTTGGCCATTTATCACAACATAGACACCACCTCCGACGAACTGGAGCGGCTGCTGGCTGTGCTCCAAACCTTCGAGCCGCGAGGCATCGGCGCGCGTTCGCTTCAGGAATGCCTGCACATCCAGCTCACCGACCCCGACCGCCGCACGCCCTACACGCCTTTGGCGCTGAAAGTGGTGGACCGATACTTCAAGGACTTTGCAGGCAGGAAGTGGGATGTGATAGGCGAGCGTCTGGGCGTGGACAGCGAAACGCTGCAACACGTGAGGCACGAGCTGACACACCTGAATCCCCTGCCGGGACGCGCACTGAGCGAAACCGCGGTCTACAGCGCGCCTACCGTGGTGCCCGACTTCTATGTACACACGACCGAAGAGGGTGAGGTGCAGGTGACGCTGAACAACGGCGAAGCTCCCGAACTGCGTGTGAGTCCGGCCTTTCGCGACAGCCTGCGGCAGTATGGTACAGGCAAGTCCAAGCTCACGCGCCAACAGCAGGATGCCTATACCTATGCCCGGCAAAAAGTCGATGCGGCGGTGGCCTTCCTGAACCTGCTGGCACGCCGCAAGCACACGTTGCTGTCGGTGATGCAGGGCATCGTGCATTTTCAGCGTCCGTTCTTCTTGGAGGACGACGACGAAACGCTGCTCCGTCCGCTGACGCTGAAGGAAGTGGCCGAACACGCCGGGTTGGACATCTCGACCGTGTCGCGCGTCACGAGCAACAAATACGTGCAGACCTTCTACGGCACCTATCCGCTCAAGTTCTTCTTCTCTTCGCAGTTCACCACTACCGATGGCGACGAGCTGTCAGCCCGACAGGTCAAGGCTGCCCTTCGCGAACTGATTGAGGCAGAAGACAAGTCCCGTCCGCTCACCGACGAAACCCTCACGGCGCGCCTCAAGGAGCAGGGCTACAATGTGGCCCGCCGCACGGTGGCCAAGTATCGCGACCTGCTGGGATTTCCTACCGCTCGGTTACGCCGGGAGAGCGGAACGTAGACATCGTAGAGTTTAAAGTTCAAGGTGTAAAGTTCAAGGTGTAAAGTTGAAAGTTTAAGGTTTAAGGTTTATAAGTATGCTCACTGAGCGGACGAAGACTGCGATTGTCAGTGTCCTTATAAGCTTTCAACTTTCAACTTTAAACTTCCAAATTCCAACTTTCAACTTTCAACTTTCAACTTTCAACTTTCAACTTTCAACTTTCAACTCCCAACTTCCAACCTTCAACTTCCAACTTCAATTCCATGCCCCGTCACCCTATCAGTTGGTTAGTCCTCACCTCGCAGGTCGTGTCGCTGCTCTTTTCGCCCTTCTACCTGCCAGTCATAGCCTTTGCGGCCCTGTTCATGTTCAGCTACCTGAACATGCTTCCGTTGGTCACAAAGCTCGTGCTGCTGCTCATAGTCTACTTCTTCACGGTAGCCTTGCCACACCTGTTCATCTTTCTCTATCGCAAGTTCAACGGTTGGACGCGCCACCAGCTCGGCCGTCGCGAGCGTCGCTACGTGCCCTATGCTGTGAGCATCGTGAGCTATGCGGCCCTGTTCCAGCTGTTGCTTTCGCTCCACATGCCGCGCTTCACGCTGGGCATCATAGCCGGTGCCTTGGCCATACAGATTATCTGTGCCCTGCTCAACAGCCGTATCAAGGTGAGCACCCATGCCGCAGCCTCGGGCGGAGTGGTAGGAGCTATCATGGCCTTTGCCATGATATTTGCCTTCGACCCCACCGGCTGGCTCTGTCTCACCGTGCTGCTCAGCGGCATGGTCTGCACGGCCCGCTTTATACTCAGGCAGCACACCCTGCGCGAACTGGGCTGGGGAGTGGCCGTGGGCCTGGTCTGCGGCTTGGGCAGCATCTTGTTCATCTAATCCGATTCCAAAAACCATTCATTCTAACAAACTCATGTCACCCATCGTCAGCATCATCATGGGCAGCACTTCCGACCTTCCTGTTATGGAGAAGGCTGCCCGCTTCTTTGAAGAAATGGAAATCCCCTTCGAAATGAACGCCTTGTCGGCCCACCGCACCCCGCAGGAGGTCGACGAGTTTGCCCGCACTGCTGCTGAGCGCGGTCTGCGTGTCATCATTGCCGGAGCGGGAATGGCTGCCGCCCTGCCCGGCGTCATTGCAGCCGGAACAACCCTGCCTGTCATCGGTGTGCCCATCAAGGGTATGCTCGACGGACTCGATGCCATGCTCTCTATCATACAGATGCCCCCGGGCATCCCTGTGGCCACAGTGGGTGTGAACGGTGCACTGAATGCCGCCATTCTGGCTACCGAAATGCTCGCGCTCTCGGATGCGCAGCTGGCTGAAAAGCTGGCTGCCTACAAGGAAGGGCTGAAGCAGAAGATAGTGAAGGCCAACCAGGAGCTGGCCGACGTGAAGTACCGCTTCAAGACGAACTGACAGACTATGGATTTGTTTAACTATAATCCCCGGGCATCGCATCAGGTCAACGTCGGCAACCGTCCGCTGGGAGGCGACCAGCCTTTGCGCATACAGAGCATGACCACCACCGTCACCACCGACATAGAGGCTTCGGTGAAGCAGTGCATGGCCATATTCGATGCTGGTGCCGACTACGTGCGGCTCACTACTCAGGGCACCCGCGAGGCCGAAGCCCTGGGCCCCATTCGCGAAGCCCTGCAAAAGGCGGGCTACGACCGTCCGTTAGTGGCCGACGTACACTTCAACCCCAACGTGGCCGACGTGGCGGCGCGCATCGTCCAGAAGGTGCGCATCAACCCCGGCAACTATGTGGATCCGGCCCGGCAGTTCAAGCAGATAGACTACACCGATGAGGAGTATGCTGCCGAACTCGCACGTCTGGAGGCACGCTTCGTGCAGTTGCTCGACATCTGCCGCCAGCACCACACTGCCCTGCGCATTGGGGTGAACCACGGTTCGCTGTCTGACCGCATCATGTGCCGCTACGGCGACACGCCCGAGGGCATTGTCGAGAGTTGCATGGAGTTTCTGCGCGTGTGCGTCAAGCAGCATTTCGCCGACGTGGTCATCTCCATCAAGGCTTCCAACACGCAAGTCATGGTGCGCTCCGTGCGCCTGCTGTGTCAGGCCATGCAGCGCGAAGGCATGGACTTCCCGCTGCATCTGGGCGTGACCGAAGCGGGCGAGGGCGAAGACGGGCGCATCAAGAGTGCCGTGGGCATAGGTGCCTTGCTGGCCGACGGCATAGGTGACACCTTGCGCGTGAGCCTCAGCGAGCCGCCCGAAGTCGAAATCCCCGTGGCCTACAAGCTGGCCGAATACGTGGTGCGCCGCGCCGGACACGACGGCATTCCCGCCCAGGCAGCTCCCGACTTCAACTACACGCAACCCGCCAGGCGGCCTACGCGTGCGGTGGGAAACATTGGCGGCAACCAGCTCCCTGTAGTCATTGCGCCCGAGCTCTCGGGCCATATCGAGCCGAAGGCCGAAGGCTGTCTCTGCCCCGATTATTACTACGTGGGGCGCAATCTGCCTGAGGTTTCGCAGCGTCCCCAAGGACCGGGCTACCTCGTTGATGCCGACCTCTGGACAGGCGAGCCCGACACCTACCCCGTGTTCACCAAGGAGCAGCTCATGTTCATGCCCGCCTGCCCGGCTGCCGTGAAGTTCCTCTTTCTGACCTATCTGGGGCTGGACGAGGAGGCAAAAGCCCTGTTGCACAGTGACCCCAAGGTAGTGGTCATTGCCCAGACCAACCACGCCAACCGACTGGGCGAGCAGCGCGCACTGGTGCATGAGCTGTGGCGCGAAGGCTTGCAGACACCCGTGGTCTTCTTCGAGCACTACCTGCTGGGCGAGGCGCAGAAGGAGGAGTTCCAGCTCTATGCCGCCGCCGACTTGGGCGCACTGCTCTTCGACGGGCTGACCGACGGCATCATGCTCTTTTGCCAAGCCCGCCACGGCGAAAGGCCCTTGTCCGCCCAGGTGCAACACGACACGGCCTTCGGCATCTTGCAGGCCGCCCGCCTGCGCACTACCAAGACCGAGTACATCAGTTGTCCCGGCTGCGGCCGCACACTCTACGACCTGCCCGGCACCATAGCCCGCATCAAGGCGGCCACAGCGCACCTCAAAGGGCTGAAGATTGGCATCATGGGTTGCATCGTGAACGGTCCGGGCGAAATGGCCGATGCGGACTATGGCTATGTCGGCGCGGCGCGCGGCAAGGTGAGCCTCTATCGCGGCAAGGAGTGTGTGGAGAAGAACATTCCCGCTGAGCAGGCGGTCGACAAGCTGCTCGAACTGATTGAAAACGACAACAAACTAAACGAACACTATGCAGATTAAAGCGAAAGTACACTACGTGGGCGTGAACGACCGCGTGAAGCACCGCTTCGAGGGACTGTGGTTCCTGCCCCAGGGCGTGTCATACAACTCTTACCTCATCAACGACGACAAGGCTGTGGCTCTGGTCGACACGGTCGACGTGGCCTTCTTTGGCGAGTATATCGACAAGATTCGGGCCGTGCTGGGCGACCGCCCCATCGACTACCTCATCATCAACCACATGGAGCCGGACCACTCTGGCTCTCTGGCCCTTATCCGCAAGTATTACCCCGGCATCAGACTGGTGGGCAACGCCAAGACCATCGACATGGTCAAGGGATTCTACCATGCTGCCTGCGACACCGACCTCACGGTGAAGGAGGGCGACACGCTCGACCTGGGCCACCACTGTCTGCGCTTTCACCTCACCCCCATGCTTCACTGGCCCGAGACCATGATGACCTACGACCTGACCGAACAGATTCTCTTCTCGGGCGATGCTTTCGGCTGTTTCGGTGCGCTCAACGGCAATGTGGTCGACACGCAGATGGACACGTCCTGCTACTGGTCCGAAATGGAGCGGTACTATGCCGCCATTCTGGGCAACTTCGGTACGCCGGTCCAGATGGGGCTGAAAAAGCTGGGCGCGCTCGACATCCAGATGATCTGTTCCACCCACGGCCCTGTGTGGGTCGACGAGATTCCACGGGCCATCGACACCTACCGCCGCTTCTCGGCCGGCGAAACTCGTCCGGGGCTGGTCATCTGCTACGGCTCGATGTACGGCAACACGCAGCGCGTGGCCGAGGCTGTGGCCGAAGGAGCCGCCATGGCCGGGCAGCGACGCATCATCATGCATAACCTCAGCGTGTCACAGCCCTCGTTCGTGCTGGCCGACGTGTTCCGCTACGGCTCGTTGGCCATTGGCGGCCCGACCTACAACGGCGGACTCTTCCCCGTGGTCGAAGACCTGCTCAAGCGTTTGGCCGCCCGCAACGTGAGCCGCCACAGGCTCGGCTTTTTCGGCGGTTTCACCTGGAGCGGCCAGGCTGTGAAGCAGATTGCCGCCTACAACGAGAAGATGAAGATGGAGGTCGTGGGCCATCCGCTCGAATGGAAGCAGGCCCCCGATGCCGATGTGCTGCAGCGGGCACGCGAGTTGGGCCGCCTGCTCAGTGTGTAAAGATTTGTAGGTAAACAAACATCTCTGCTTCCCTTGTTGCTCGTTCATCCCTATCAGGTGTCCTGGCGCTGGCTGCGCTGGTGCTGCCGCTTCCGCTGCCGCCAGGGCTATGGCATACACTCTCCCTTCGCCTTCAACTTTGTGACGGGTGTGGTGTATGAAAGCGGCATGTACTACGCTTACCCGGCTGTTGACCGCGCTTGTACTGCTGCCCGTCGCGGCGGACAAACGTCCATGCGCCTCAAGGATGGCCGCCTGCTGTTCCGTCTGGCCAACTTTGGTCGGCCGCAGCGGGCCTTGACCTACGGTGTGGATGTCGAGAGTGCCGAGCTGGCCTGTATGCGTGCCGGCAGCCAGCACACGGACTATGCCGCCTTCTCGGACGATGCCGGGGAGGCCGACTGGGTGTTTGCTGCGGCCGACTGGACCGTGCTGGGCACGCGCCTGCTCTCCCCTTTGCGTCGGGGCGGCATGTTGGTGTTGCGCGACATCGGCTCGACTGCCGCCCGCCGTGCCGCCTGGCGCGAACTGCTCCATATGCCGCAGGCGCAGGTGAGCTTCGACCTCTATGACTGGGGCATCGTCTTCTTCCGCCCCGAGCTTCAAAGGCAGCACTATGTGATTAACTATCTATAGCGCGCTATAGCTCTCTCTGTCTCTCTATCCCCTTCCTTCTTCCAGAATAACTATGTCCCGCAACACCGTCTATACCCGGCAGGGCGACCAAGGCCGTACGCGCTTGGCCGACGGCCAGCTTGTGTCCAAGACGCACCCTCGGGTGGTGTGCTTGGGCGAGCTTGATGAGCTGAACAGCCACATCGGGCTGCTGCGTGCCTTCTTGCTTCGCGACTTTCCGGCGGTTGCCGCCGACGATTCGGAGCTGCTGTTTGCCGTGCAGCGCAGCCTGTTCGATGCAGGTAGTTTGGCGGCAGGCTGCGATAGCGGGTCGGACTTCGCCGTCGGCACGCGGCAGCTCGAAGCAGCCATAGACAGCGCCCCGATGCCTGCATTCGACGGCTTTGTGCTGCCTGGCGGACATCTGGCGGCGGCCCAGGCCCACGTGGCCCGCACCGTGTGCCGCCGTGCCGAACGTGCCTTGTTGGCGGCTGGCGCCGTCGAGTGGGCAGCACACACCGCGCTGTTAGCCTATATCAACCGTCTCTCAGATTATTTATTCGTCTTGGCCCGCAAAATCAACGCTTTGTCGGGCACAGACGAAATAAAACGCTGAGGCAAAGGCTGCCTTTTGCAGAAAAAGTGTACTTTTGCCTCCCCGAAAAGCGCAGTGCCCCACCTTGGGCGCGTGCGGCCGCGGACGAACACATCAGTAAACCTTAATAATTCAAAACTATGTATTGGACTCTTGAACTGGCTTCGAAACTGGAAGACGCTCCTTGGCCTGCGAGCAAGGACGAGCTTATTGACTATGCCATGCGCTCGGGTGCGCCCATGGAGGTAGTTGAAAACTTGCAGGAATTGGAGGACGAAGGCGAAATATACGAAACCATTGAAGACGTTTGGCCTGACTATCCCACCAAGGAGGACTTCCTCTTCAACGAAGACGAGTATTAAACCGTCACATCTTACTGACCAACGACAAAGACACGAGCAGGGCAAACGCCCTGCTCGTGTCTTTGTCGTTTGGGGAAACCCCGAAAACTCCAGAAACTCCGGAAAATCCGGACTACCCGGACTACCCCGGAGTCTCCGGCCCGAGGCTTATTCCTCTTCGCCCCAGCTATGTTCAAAGAAGTCGCGTTCTTGGCTCATTGCATCGGTGGCATCCTGCGCTTCGTTGCCGAATCCGATAGCGGGAGATTGGGCAATGAGCGTGTCGAGGTGCATGGCTATGCTAAGCGCAGTGGGTTTTTGATAGGTTTTTTTCATGTCGAATAGATGCTATGCTGATTATTTTACAATGAGTTTCTTGCCGTTTTGGATGATGAGGCTACCCTTGGCAGGCTGGAACACGCGGCGGCCTTGCAGGTCGTACATGGGTGCTTTGCTGTCGAGCGTCACGACTGTCTCGGCCAGACCCGTCTGCGTGCTGCCAAAGTCAAGTTCCAGAGCGGGAGACGTGCTCGAAACGCTCAGGTAAGCCTTGTTCATGGCCAGCGTGCCGCCCACCTTGGCGGGATAGAAGGCGATGCCGTCCGAGCCCTTGGCCAGGATGTAGTCGTTGTCAACGGTGGTGCGGGTTGCTCCGGCCGTGTTCAGGAAGAAGTTCGATGAGATGCTGGCCTGTGCTTCGTCGGCAGCGGGCACCATGCAGGCCGAGGTAACACCTGTGTTGCCTACGAGCAGCACGCCTTGGTTAGCGGGCAAAGCAGCTTCGGTGATGGCCTTGAGCGTCACGCTCTCCGTACCTGCTTCAGCATAATAAGCCGTTACGTTCTCGGGAATCACCGTGGGGAAGGGCGCACTGAACGTGCCGAGCGTAGCACTTTCGGCCAATCCTGTCACCTTCGTATCTCCGGCACTTAACGCCGTGAGCTTCACGTTGTTGGGATAGGTGGCTTCCTCAATGAGGATGGCTGAGGAGTAGTTGTCGTTGAAGTAAGGATCGTTTGCTGCAGAGAAACCACAGTTGGGTGTTAATACGAAATATCCATCAGTGGTATTCGATCTTTGTCCTTTAACTACTACATAACCAAATAGAGGGGTCTGCTCCGTAGCTGACACATGGGTATCTGTGTACACCATTTTAGTAATGCTCAGCTGACATTTTGCTTTTGTAGTAGCGTTGTATTCATCAACATATCCCTTGTTGCTGTTGTAGCCAGATGTGGCATTTCCATCATTCGTACGGAAAATAAGATACTTGCCATCATTGTTTACAAACATCCATTTACCGTCAATATTACGCGCCACATAGGTTGTTGCTTCTGCGGCGTCAGCAGAGAGTTCAAGCTGACTGGTTCCATTTTGCTTGAAATATTGGCGTGTGCCGTTCTTCTGTACATTGACAAAGCGGTATGCCTTGCCTTCGGTCGGCATTTCGATGTTACTTGTCTCACTCTTGAAGCTCGAAACAAGACCATCAACTTGGTTACGCATATCAGCAGGAAGACTATTTGCGTCGTAGCTGTTGTAAGCTTCGAGGGCCGTGCGTACCGAAGCTGTTGCTGTGGGATAGCCCACACCCTTGTGTTCGAGTGCGCGGTTCACCTTCTTCAGGGCTTCTTCATTAAGGCCGATGTCAGAAACGCTGTAAGCACCGCCTGTGGCCGTGGCAATGTCGATAGGCATGTAAACCAAGCAGTAGCCGTTCGGTTCTTCCTCGAAGAAGAAAGCCAGGCGGTTGTTGTCCTGCAGCACCATGGTCGAATAGGCCGAGCCACGGAAGCTCACCTGCATACCACGTGTCCAGCCAGTAGAGAACTCAGCGGGCGTGTAGGTTGTGCCGGCATCTACTTCCTTATAGTAAATGGAAACATTGTTACGTCCGGAGCCGGCAGGAACAGACTGAAGCATGATGTCCTTCAGTTCTCCAGAAGCGTTCTGCACATTCTTCAGCAACAGCACTTCGCCGTTGGTGCCAGAGTCCGCTGTGGTCAGACCGCCGCTTACATCGTTGCTCGAAGCCACATTGCCCCACGAGCCTTCCGTCTTCTCCTCATTGCTGAAAGTGAAGATGTTGAAGTAGCGTCCGCTTCCCTTGCGGCTGCTCAGCAATACACTTCCGTCGGGCAGTTCTTCGCACTTAGGCTCATCGCCACTTTGTGCCGGGCGGTCGGTAATCGTGCCGAGAATATGCCAGGTGTCGCCAAAGTCATCGGAGTAAATCACGCGGTTTCCTCCGTCTCTTGTCCACATGGCACAGTAGAGGCGGTAGTAGTCCTTCTTCTTGACGATGCGGCTTTGGACAATCTTACCCGAACCGATGAAGAGCGACCTTACGGTCACGTTGTTGCTGGCATCGACAAAGAGGGGATAAATGCTTTCCGTCACCTCCTCGGGTTCGGTGAACTCCCACTGTTGGGAAACCGTGTTGAACTTGCCCTTTACGCGTGCCACGCGGTTGGGGTCGCTGGTGGAGGGGTCGGTGGTGTAGTTGCCACTCCAGCAGACTGTCTTGCCGCACACCATGAAGATGACCACCTCGTTCTTTTCGGCATCGGCCACCACGGCAGCATCGCCGAAGCCCGTGTTCCATGCCTTGGGGTCACCCACGCCGTCGGCGAGAATCTTTTCGGCACTCCATGTCTGTCCGTTGTCCTTCGAGATGCGGTACATCACGTCCACTTCGCCGTAACCGATATCAGAGCCACAGGGACGGTGATCGTAGAAGGCCAGCAAGTCGCCGTTGGGAGCTTTGGCAATGGCCGGGATGCGGTAAGGCTTGCCGGTAGCACTGGGACTGTAAGCCAGATATTGAGCCTCGTTGTCGGTGTCAACGCTCAGTTTGGCCACTACCGTGCTGCCGCCCGTTTGGGGAGTAAAGTTGGTGAGGGCATCCTGCGTAGTGCCGTCCACCACGAAGCCATCGAACTTATAGCCTCGGTACATCACAAACGAGGCGGTGAAGTCCTGGTTGATGTTGGCAAAATAGGTCTTGGCGGCCACAGCACCGTTAACTGCTACGGTCGAGGTGCTGCCACCCATGGTGAACTGCATATTGGCCACCTTGGTGTTGAGCACATAAGGTTGCGTTCCGGATAATTCCACGCTGTAGGTCATGGACTCTCTCTCGGTGCGCACGGGCATCCAGTGGGAGCCGTTGTCGCTGCTGGAGTAGAATTTGATTTGATTGCCTGCTCCGCCGTAGGAGTTCAGTCCAAATCCAGATGAACCAGCCAGTGTGATGGCATAGCCAGGTTTTCCGGCTGTAAGATAGTCTACCACCTGCCATGTAGAGGCATTAGCTACTGCTCCCATACTCACAGTTGTACCATCTCCAGGAGTGGCACTTGCTGCCGTCAATGCCAGAGTCTCTCCAGCTGCGCGGTTGTAGAGTTTAAAGCTGGCAGCATCGCCCACCAAGCACCAAAGGCTGGCTTCGCTGTAGTCACCGGTGGCCGTCTTCACGTTGGTGCCATCGTAAACCAAAGTGTAGTTTGTAGAATTGGCAAAGATAAAGCGTACCCATTTCTCTCCATAATTTTGACTGAAGAGGTCGGGAGAGAATTTGGCGGTATAGTTGCGGGTGGCATTGCTGGAGAAGTCCACGGACATCGTAGCATCCGGCTCAAGCACCTTTGTGCCATTTTCGTCATAGAGGCCGAGGTAAGTCCAAGTGCCGTCATGCGTATAATTGATGCTGAGATTGTTGTCAGTGACTTCGTCGCCCGTCTTGATGTAGGTGGCGGGTAGCGACTTCGTTTCGCCGTTCCAAGTCACGCTGGCCTGCACGCCTGACACGTTAGAGCCAACTTGCAGAATGTTGAGCTGTTCGGAGGTGGAGATAAATGCGTAGTCGGAACACCAGTTTCCATCCGTCAGGGCATAGGTGCCGGTGCTCTGGTCCCAGTTTCCATTGCCCTTGTTGATTACCATATAGCGGCTGTCATCTACGGAGTAAATGGCCGTAGATGTGGCATGTTGGGCATTACCCTTTCGGATATCAAAGCTATAGGCAGCATCCTGCACACCTTTATGCTTCATGTATTTGCCCGTGGCCTTGTTCTTGAAATACCATTGTCCGTCTGTCGAGCTTGCTTCGCAGAGCCACTTGTACTTGTCGTTGGAAGTGACATCCGCCACATTTGTGGTATTGCCCAGCGTAGTGGTGCCGCTGTCATGATAGACAAAACGGGGTACGAACGCATTGTTCACATAGGTGTCACCATAGATGTAGTAGGTTTCACCGGCTTTGGGGAACTCATACTCTACAAACTGGAAGTTGGAAGAATGATTGTCATTGTAAAACTTACCTGTAGCCTGGTCTTTTGTTCCGTCATTCTTCATGACGAAATATTTGTTGTAGCTGTTGTCAGTTGACTTAAGGCTGTAGTAAGGTTCTTCTCCAGTTGTAACGGTATTTCCTGTTTCCAACGTAAAGGTGTTTCCACTACCCAAGCCTCCATGCCAAAGGTAGTAATTGCCCTTCAGACTCTTGAACTGGTACTGTGTGGTTACGCCGTCGCTTGCGGTAGTAGTTGTACACAGAAACAGGTAGTCGTTGCTCTTTGGCACGTAGCTGCCAGCCACAGCCAAGGAGTTGCTGCCGTTAATGTAGAACCACTGGTCCGAGCCGTTTTTCTGGTGGCAGTAGATGTAGTACATCTTGCCCGAGACAGGGGGCTCTACTGCCCACGCCGAGACTACTCCCCAGATTGTGAGGAGGAGCGTGAGAAATAAATAACGTTTCGTCATAGATAGTAAAAATTTAGGGTTAAAAATTCAAGGGTAATGGCATAATCAAGAGCAAAGACAAAGGGGCGGGTTGCACGGTTTGCCTCTGCGCTGTAGGGAAGCATAACCTTCCGTGGGCAAATGTAAGGAAAAAATTTGGAAATCGGGGGGGTAAATGATTGAAAACCAACAGAAAATAGACGATAGGTTAAAAATGTTGTTATGTAAGCGGGTTTTGCACGCCCTTTTGGGGGAAGCACGTGATGCGTTGTCACGCCTTCAATACCTGCCCCCGTCCGTCTTCTATAATGGATGAAAAACACAAACTCCCGGTTTTTGTCTTCTATAAAAGATAAAGTCCCCCAAATACGTTATCTCCATGACTCCCCTTGTCACGCGAAGCGATGCTGACGGCATCATCCACCTCCACCTGCGCCGCTTTCTGCTCGAAGGGTTCGGGCTTGCTCTGCACTAATCTCCCTCTTTATATACGCATATTTACTCGCTGAAAATTCGTTCAACCCTTCAGCCAACCCTTCATTATAGTTGATACTCAGAAGAAAAGTGGCTGAAGGGTTTTGTTGTCAAACCCTTCAGGAAGGTTCAGCCTGACTTCTCCTTTCAGCATAAGCCTGTAATCCTGTTCCCTCTGATTTCGGGCAAACAAGTCCAGGCTTTGGTGCGACAACTCGCCGAGTTGTCACGCCTGGGCCAGCCTCTGTTTTGCCAAAGTCTGGACTCCTGCGAAGAGACTCTTTGCATATACCCGGACCTTATCGTGGCTGCACGGCTGAACCTTCCTGAAGGGTTTGAAGACAAAACCCTTCAGCCACTTTCCTTCTGATTCTCAACTATAATGAAGGGTTGGCTGAAGGGTTGAACGAATTTTGCGGCTTTAAAAATGCGTATAAAATGAGGGGTGTAGCGGGCAAAGACCTGTTATCATACAATGATTCCGCTACAAAAAGTAGCATTTAAGTTAGACATTTCTGCTTCATCGGTAG
>CALZRA010000060.1 GCA_945828345.1 uncultured Bacteroidales bacterium | reverse complement strand
AAAAAGGCAACATCGGTATCACTACCGAAAACATTTTTCCTGTTATCAAGAAGTTCCTGTATAGCGACCACGAAATCTTTCTGCGTGAAATCGTGAGCAACGCCGTCGATGCCACTCAGAAGCTCAAAACGCTGGCTGGACGAGGCGAGTTTAAAGGCGAAATGGGCAACCTCACCGTGCGTGTGAGCATTGACCCGGAGGCCAAGACGCTGACCGTGAGCGACCGAGGCATCGGCATGACGGCCGAGGAGATTGACCGCTACATTAACCAGATTGCCTTCTCGGGGGCCAATGATTTCCTGGAGAAGTACAAGGACGACGCGTCGGCCATCATCGGCCACTTCGGTCTGGGCTTCTACTCTGCTTTCATGGTAGCCGAACGCGTGGACATCGTGACACGCAGCTACCGGGAGGATGCACAGGCCGTGAAGTGGACGTGCGACGGGTCTCCGGCCTTCGAAATCGAAGCCTGCGACAAGGCAGACCGGGGAACGGACATCGTGCTCCATCTGGCTGACGACTGCAAGGAGTTTCTCGAAAAGAGCAAAATCACGGAGCTGCTCAACAAGTATTGCCGCTTCCTGCCCGTGGAGATTGCCTTTGGCAAGAAGACAAAGTGGGAGGACGGCAAGGAGGTGGAGACCGATGAGGACAACGTGGTGAACGACACCGCACCGCTCTGGACCAAGACGCCCGCTTCGCTCAAGGACGAGGACTACAAGGACTTCTACCGGAAGCTCTACCCCATGGCCGACGAGCCGCTGTTCTGGATTCACCTGAATGTGGACTATCCCTTCAACCTGACCGGTGTGCTCTACTTCCCGCGCATCAAGAACAACATCGACATTCACCGCAACAAGATACAGCTCTACTGCAACCAGGTGTTCGTGACGGACCAGGTGGACAACATCGTGCCCGACTTCCTCACACTGCTGCACGGTGTGATCGATTCGCCCGACATTCCGCTCAACGTGAGCCGAAGCTACCTGCAGAGCGATGCCAATGTCAAGAAGATTGCCTCCTATATTACCAAGAAGGTGTCAGACCGCCTGCAGGGCATCTTCAAGAACGACCGCAAGGACTTTGAGGAAAAGTGGGACAGCCTGAAGCTCTTTATCCATTACGGCATGCTGTCAGAACAGGATTTCTATGACAAGGCCAAGAACTATGCCCTGTTGAAGGACACGGAAGGCAAATGCTTTACCTACGATGAATACCGCGAGCTGATCAAGGACAACCAGACCGACAAGGACGGCAACCTCATCTACCTGTATGCCACGCAGCGCGACGAGCAGTTTGCCTACATTCAGGCTGCCCGCGACAAGGGGTACAGCGTGCTGTTGCTCGACGGCGAACTCGACACGCCGTTAGTGGGACTGCTGGAACAGAAGTTCGAGAAGTGCCGTTTCAGTCGTGTTGACGGTGATGTGGTGGACCGCTTGATTCGCAAGGAGGAAGAAAAGAGCTTGTCGCTCAGTGCCGAAGAGGCCAATTCGCTGAGCGGCGTGTTCACAGCCTGTATGCCCAAAATCGACAAGTCTGAGTTCCATGTCGAAACAGCTCCGATGGGCGAGCAGGGTGCTCCTGTGGTGATTACGCAGAGCGAGTATATGCGCCGCATGAAGGAGATGAGCCGTTACCAGCAGGGCATGAGCTTCTATGGTGAGATGCCCGACATGTACAACCTGGTGCTCAATGCCGACCATCGGTTGGTGAAGGATGTGCTGGCTGATATGCAGCAGTCCGTGGGCAGCCGGTTGCAGCCTATCGAGAATGAGCTGAAGGGGCTGGAGGCTCGCAAGCATGCCGTGGAGGAAAGCCAGAAGGACAAGAAGTACGACGAACTGACCGACGACGACAAGGCGCAGCTGAAGCAGGTAGAAGACGACATCGAAGCGCAGGAAAAGGCACGTCGCGAGGTGTGGAACGATTATGCGGGCCAGAACCCCGTGGTTTCGCAGCTCATCGACTTGGCCCTGCTGCAGAACGGCCTGCTGCGCGGTGAAGCACTGAGCCGGTTCATCGCACGGTCGGTGGAACTGATTAAGTGATAGAGAACAGTTTATAGATTAAAGTTTATAGTGGAGAGTTTGTAGTTTATAGCAGGTAAGGATGGTTATAGAGCGTATGTATACTGCGCTTCCCAGTAACCATATAAGCCCTTTAACTATAAACTCTTCAACTATTTCAGACCATGAAGTCCATACTGTTATCGGCCTTGTTAGGGCCGTGGCTGACCCTAAGTGCGTGTCAGCATACCAATCATGAAGAGGCTGGCACAGAGTCAGCCTCTTTGCCGTTGTCGGCATCGGCTGCCGGAGGTGAAGACGCATCGGTCTCCGGCGACAGTCTGCTTGCGGTGTGCCTGTACACTGCGGACGACTCTGTGCGCATTGAGACATTGTTGCGTCAGAATGCAGGAGAGAATGACGTGCTGTACTATGCCCGCCAGTTTCTGGGGGTACCCTATGTGGGTGGAACGCTTGAACAAGCTGACCCTGAGCGGTTGGTGGTGAACCTGCGGCAGCTTGACTGCACGACGTTGGTCGAAACGGTCTGTGCGCTGGCACTAACCCGGCGGCAGGGCAGCGAATGCTTTGCAGACTATTGTGCCAATCTGATGCGCCTGCGTTATTGGCACGGACAGATGGACGGTTATTTGTCACGGCTGCACTATTTCACTTGGTGGATGCATGACAATGTGGAGAAGGGCTTGCTGGTCGAGGTGACCGATTCGCTTCACTGCACCGCCCCCATCCGAGTGAACAACCACTACATGTCAGACCACCCCGACAAATACCGTTTTCTGAAAGCACACCCGGAGTGGGTGGACAGCATAGCCCGGTTGGAGCAGCGTTATAACGGCGACGACGGCTTTTATCTGCCCGAAGCTGCCACAGGGCTGGACCGTAAGGAGCTGGGATTTATTCGTGACGGCGACTTGGTGGCTATCGTGACACGCAAGGAAGGACTGGACTATTCACATCTGGGCTTTGCGGTGTGGGGCAGCGATGGCCGCCTGCACCTGCTCAATGCATCGTCCATTCACCACAAGGTGGTGGAGGAACCCAAGACTTTGCGGCAATATCTGCGCGAGCATCCTACCTCAGTGGGGGTGAGGGTGTTTTCTTTAAGGGGTGTTCTATAAATTAGGCCGAGCTGGATGCTGGATTTTTAGAGATGACATTTTGTAAGTGGAGGAAGGAGCATAGCGGGCTATGCGACTGACGAGACTTGCAAAAGGTCGCTCTAAAAAACAGCAGGCAGCCGGAATAAATGAGTTCACTCATGGGGCGTTCTTTAAAGCCTAATTTATAGAACACCCCTTAAGTATTAGTGATTAGTGATGAAGTAGATTACCGCCGCAAATATTGTGCAAATGAAGACAGAGCCAAGGGCATCTCAAGGATGATGAAGCGTTCAAGGCACTTAAAGAAGGGGCAACGAGCACTTCATCATTCTTAAGATGCCCTTGGCTCTGCGCTCACTTGCAACTCTTCAACTCTAAACTTTCAACTTTCAACTAAAAAAGCGTGTGTTCTATCTCGCGAGCCTGTGCAAATTGTGTGAGCAGCCGTTCGGTCAGTTGGATGGTTTCTTCCAGTTGTCGGCGGTTGCCGTCGTAGCCGTTGATGAGCACCAGCAGCCGGTGTGTTTCGGGCGAAAGCATGGTTCGGGTGCTGTCGCTGGTCGGTGTGGCAAAAGGGCCGGTCTGATCGCGGTAAACAGGCAGGTTCTCAATGTTCAGTGGGCCGCGTCCTATGCCTTCGTAAGGTTCGCCGGCATGTCCGAAGTCAAGTTCGATAGCGGGATGCGGCAACTTGTCTGCGTCAAGGGCTGCTGTGGAGTAACCGCTGAACAGGGATGCCAGATTGACGGCATCGACCAAGGTGTCAACCCTATAGAGCGGCTTGTCCTGCAACACGCGGCGGGCCAGTTGTTCACAGGCGGGACGGTAGCGGCTGGGGTCTTTGCCTGCAGCTTTGTAAGCAAGGCGGGTAGCGGCTATTCCTGGACGTTGCTTCAAAGTGTCGGGCGTGAACTGCTGGCGCAGCTGTCGGGCGAAGACATCAATCTCTTGCCACAAAAAAGGCGATGAAGGGGAATTTTGCACAGTGGCTGTAATGGCTGCACCGATAAAGTCGGGGCAGAGGGCGCGGAAGCGTGGGGTGGGGGTGATGGTATAGTTCATGTTCGTGAAGTATGTCCGCAAAGAAGCCGGTAGGCACAGTTGGCGCAGTAGTCGTCAAAGTGGGTAGGAACAAACGGAGTGTCGGGGTCGATGATTTCAGCCAGTGTGTTGCACAACATTTCGCTAAACTGGCCGGCGATTTGCTGAAAGTGCATGACGGGTTGGCCGTCTACGCAGATGTGGGAGGTATAGCTGGGAGCCGACATGCTCGGAATGTAGTAGAGCATGGGCACAATGGGCAGCTGACTGTCGGGGGTACAGGTGAGCGCGTAGAGCAGTGCCTGCATGGGATTTTCGGGATAAGAACGGCTGTGGGTGAAAAAATCGTCGAACGCGTAGGAGGCGGCATCGTGCTTGCGTCCTGTCTTGTAGTCAATGATGCGCATGCAGTGGGTGCCGTCGGGCAGCAGTGCCTCGTCGCGGCGGTCAATGTTGCCGTAGAGCGTGACGGGCACGGTCCCGCTTCCGAACCTTACGGGTAGCGTGATGTTGTGTTCCTGTTCGGCATCGAGCACCTTGAACCACTGTGCGGGCAACCTGCCGTTTCGTCCGCCGCCGGCCTCGCATGTCAGCAGCTGTGTGAGATAGCTGACGACAGCGCGGGCCGTGATGTGGTGGGCCGGTAGCTGAAGCTCGTCGAAGCATTCGTTGGTGAGCTGCGCCAGCAGCCGCGAGCCTCCCTGTTGCAGAAAACGCTTGATAGCCTCGGGCGTGACAGGGCGCGTGCGGGCTTCGAGGAGTTCGGTAAACAACCGTTCGGCTGCCCGGTGGAATACCGAACCAAAATCGTTGGCGTTGATGATGGGGTCGTCGGTCTGGGGAGCGTCTAACCGTTCTATATAATGGTAGTAGAACTGGAGCGGACACTTGAAGTAGCACTTCAGGGCCGAAGGCGAAATCCGCGTGAGCAGCGGCCGCCTGCCGATAGCACCCGGTGATGGGCCCTTGTCAATGGAGGAAGCTGCAGTGGCCACGGCCTGAACGACAGGGGTAAGGCTCACGCAGCGTGGCGTGCTTTCGAGGACAGCGTGCTGAATGGGTAGCCGCCCTTCTGCCTCGACGAGCAGCGCACGCATGAAGCGAGACATTTCGCCGCGGTTCATGCCTTCGGTCGAGGTGTTGTAGAGCAGTTCGACATGTCTGGCACGTTGCAGCAGGCGGTGAAAGTAGTAGGCGTAGACAGCTACTTGACGGTCGGGGGTGGTCAGTCGGTGCTGCTTGCGAATCAGGTAGGGAATGAACGACCCGTCGTTACCCTTGGCGGGTAGGACACCTTCGCCCACCGACAGCATGATAAGGTTGTCGAAGTCCAGACAGCGTGTTTCGAGCACGCCCATGACCTGCAAGCCTACGGCCGGTTCGCCATGGAAGGGAATGGTCGTACTGCGCAGCACCTGGCTCGTGAGCTTGAACAGGGTGGTCAGCTGAACGGGCAGTCGGCCACATTCGACCAGCCGCACCATGCGGTTGAGCGTCGTGTAGGTTTGGAAGAAGGCTTCGGTGTCGAGCACGCGCATCTGCGGGTCAGTACCCTCATCGGCCTCTCCCTGTTTGCGTGCCTCATCGGCCGTTTGCTGCAACAGCCGTTGCAGGTAGGGCAGGCAGGCTTTGCCGGACGGAAGGGTAAAGCGGGTGCCCTTGTCGGCAGTGCTTCGGTGGCGCACGGATTCGGCATCGAGTTCGGCTTCGATTTGCCGCATCTGTCGTTGCAGGCAGGCATAGGCCTGGGTATGGCTGAGCTGGAAACCCTTGGTGATGTTCACCTCGCTTACCTGCGGAGGAAGTGCATGCAGCACGGGTTGCAGCAGGGCCTCGTTACACAGCACGACTGCCGTGCGCCGGGCCTGCATGGGGTTGAAGTGAGCGGGGGCTTCCAGCCATTGTGCCACATATTGTGCCTGTGCCAGTTCGGTGGGAGCACCGACATAGCGCAGCGTGCGTGCGTGGCGCTGTTGCATCAGGTTGTCGAAGCATCCTGAGCCCTCATCGAGCGCGTTGGGGAAGTCGCGCAGGTTGGCCTGCATGAACAGTCCTGCTTCGTGAAGCGTTGTGTGGCAGTCCTGGTGGGCATAGTAGGTGTCGTAATCCCAGTAGAACAGAGCCTTTCCCTGTTCTTTCAGCACACTGAACAGGGTGTGTTCCACCCGGTCGATGACATTAAAACCCACAAAGGCCACATGCTGTAGCTCGTCAGGAACAGCCAGCGTGTGCTGTTCGAGTGCTTCGGCTACATCGCGAAAGAGCTGTCCCTCGTAGGCTTCGCCGCTTTGCGCCAGGTCACCACGCAGAGCCTGATAGAGTTCAAACAGGTGGTTCCACAGCCGGCTGAAGTTCGTGCGCAGGTGAGTGAGCTTCTCTCTGGAGAAATCGCGCACAAAGCGGTTGAGCTGTGCAATCTGTTCGTCGGTCAGAAAGTCATGGCTTTCGAGTTCGCCGTAGTCGCGCAGGTCACGAAACACCTTGGCGGCATCGGCGCGGTTCTTGTCGATGTCGTCGAAGTCGGCCAGCAGGCGTTCGCCCCAACCATAGAAGAAGTCGAGCGACTCGTCGCTTCCTGTAAGGCGCGTGTAGTGCTGATAGAGCCGACATACGGTATCGATAGGGTCAGCCACGCGTTTGTCGGTAAGCGAAAGGAATAGTTCGCTGATGGTGAGATAGCGGGGCGACCAAACGGGGCGACTGTCAGCCGGCAGCAGATATTCGTTGAAGAACAGACTGGCACGCTTGTTAGGAAAGATGACAGCCGTATGGCTCAAGTCGGGACCGATGCGCTGAAGCAGGTCATCGGCAACCAGTTCCAGAAAATGTTTCAAGAGAGATATAAAAGTTGAGGGTTTAAAGTTGAGGGTTGGATGTTTTAGTCGAAAGTTTATAGTTTAAAGTTTATAGTTTAAAGCTTATAAGGATAGTCACTGAGCGGCTGATGACTGTGCTTCATAGCAACCTTATAAACTCTTCAACTAGCAACCTTATAAACTCTTCAACTATCAACTTTATAAACTATATACTTCCACCTAAGGCATCACCTCCACTATCCTGCCTGTAAGCAGATACAGCAGATAGCCCTTGGCGCGGGAGTGTCCCATTTGCTGCAAGGCATGCAGATAGCCTTGCACTTGTTCAACATGCTCAGCATCGTATTTGGCCAGTTTGTAGTCAATCACCACCCATTCGCCACCACGCGTCATGACCCGGTCAGGTCTGATGACCTTCAACCTTCCGCTTTCATCGCGGGTCAGTATGTTGCATTCGTTGAACAGTTTCCACGAAGCGGCATACCAAGGGGCAATGCGCGGGTCATTCAGTCGCTTCTCGGTCAGCCGTTGTAGCTGCTGGCGTTGCTGGTCGGTAATCACGCCTTCGGTGAGCAGCTGTTGCAACACGTGCGGCACATCCTGCGCCGTGTGAATCATCGACAGCACCTGGTGCATCAGTTTTCCTTGATTGATATAGTCGTTGTTAGCGTTTGTCGAGGACATTTCAGCCTGTTCTTCAGTGCCGCCTTGCAGCTCGCTGATGAAGTCGCGGGCACGGTTGGACTGCCTGAACACCACTTGGGCCGGCGAGTCAAATAGGCTGACAGGCACTTTGTCAATGCGTTGGGGGGCCAGCGGGTTGTGGTGGCCATTGTCGGCTGTAGCGTTTGTAAATTGAGAGTGGAACGGCCGCAATGAGCCATACACCTGTACTGAATCAGGCTCAGCCGGCGCTGCAGTCTTGCCCCGTGAGGCAGCGCCTTTGCCCTTGGGTGCATCCTGTTTCGGGTTGACAAACGCATCGACCAGTTCGCCCACCGTGTTTTTTTCGGCCCTACACCACACCAGCAGGTTCTCTTCGGCACGGGTGAAGGCCACATACAGCTCGTTCATGCTGTCAATGCGTTGTTGCAAGTGTTCGTGGCGGTAGTAAGGGGCAAAGGCCGAGAGCTTTACCTTCTTGGAAGCATAGCAGCCCACAGGTGCCAATGGCAACTTGTTCCAGGGTTCGGGTAGCTCGGCTGTACTGCACCACAGCATGTCGTCGGGAAAGTCACGGTCGAGCTTCCAGTTGCAGAAAGGCAGCAGCACTGTGTGCCGTTGCAGGCCTTTCGACTTGTGGATAGTCATGATGTAGACCGCATCGTTCATGCCGACAGCCACAGACTGCCGGCACAGTGTAGCCTCCCAATGCTCCAGAAAGTCCGCCACGTCAGAGCCGTGATCGTCCACATAGGCCAGCACCTTGTCGAGAAAAGCATAGAGATAGGCCGACTGGCCCATGCCCTGCGCCTCGGCTTGGGGCAGCGCGAAGAGGCGCAGTAATTGCTGGCACAGCTCGTAGAGCGGCAGCTTGAGCCATACTGCGCGCCGGGCATCAAGCAGTTCGAGTGCTTCGCGGCCAAAGGGCGCGTGCAGGGCCTGACCCATCTTCAGGCACACCTCGCGTGCCACTGTATGGCTGGGGTCAGCCAGATATTTCAGGGCATGGACCAGCAGCATGACGGCCGGTGAAGCAGTCAGCTTGAAGGCTTCGTCGCTGGTGAGCGGTATCTGGGGGTGCTGCTTCGCAAAGTGTTCAATGATGCGTAGCGTTTCCTTTTTGGTGCGCACCAGTATGCCCATCTGGCCGTAAGGCACGCCCCATTCGTCTGCCAGCAGCTCAATCTGCGCGGCCATATCCTCCAACACCTCTTCGTCGGTGGTTTGTTTACCCGACACGGCCACGCGCACAAAGCCAGCTTCGGCCTTGGGCTTCACCTTTTGGCGCACATGGGCATAAATGTGTTGCAGCTCGTCAGTTTGTGCCAACTGGTCGTCCTGGTTGGCTTGGTCAACCCTTTTGCAGGCAAAGTCAAAGAAGTTGTTGTTGAAATCTACCACCTGCTTTTGGCTGCGGTAGTTCGTGTCGAGCGGTTCGGTGTCGATGTCGATACCGCTCCGGGCCATTTCGTTGCCCATGTTTCCCAATATGCTCCAGTCGCCGCCGCGCCAGCGGTAAATGCTCTGTTTCACATCGCCTACCAGCATGCAGCCGTCCCCTTGGGCCATGTTGTCGAGTATGAGCCGCTTGAAGTTGTTCCACTGTAGCCGCGACGTGTCCTGAAACTCGTCGATCATGATATGGTTGAAGGTGGTTCCCGTGCGTTCGAACACAAACGAGGCATCCTCCTTTTGCACCATTTTGTTGAACAGGTCAGGCGTCTTGGCCAGCATGAAGCTGCCCGATTCGGCGTTGATGCAACCCACTTCGCGCGCAATGGCCCCGAGCAGGCACAGCGGAGACAGCTTGGCCAGCATGAGTTCGCTGGTAGACAGGGGCAGCGAATATCGTTCCAGAGCCTGCAAGGTGCGTACAATGGCCTGTGCCACTTCTTCGGCATAAGCCCGGTAGCTGCTGTCCTGCTGGAGCGACTTGTTCAGCAGGGCATCGGCCTGGTCAGCGGCCTTCAGCATGGTGGCGTTAGGTTCGGCCGTACAGTCGCCTTGCTGCAAGGCCGCGGCGAACTTGCCCAGCCCGTTATAGGATTTGAGCTTCGAGGCATCCAGTCCCTCAGGCGGCAGTGAGAGCAACTGTCCGAGAGGAGCAGCAGCTTCGGCCAGCTGGCCGCGTGCTTGGCCCACCATTTGGCGCAGTTCCCCTTTCAGGGCGTTGATGCTTGCCACATCGTGCAGCAGCGCATCCAGTTCGTTCTCGTTTTGCAGATATTCGTCGCGAAAGAGGTTTTGCATGGCAAAAGCCTTCAGGTCGCGTGCAATATTCCATCCCTTGTCGTCCTCGATGTGTTCCTTCATGTAGTCGCCCACTACTCTGGCCGTGCGCTGGTTGGACTTGTTGCTGCTTCCCACACTGAGGAGCATGCGGTCTACCGCCCTGCCCACGACCTCCTCGGTGTCGAGGTCAACCTTGAAGCCGCGCGTCAGGTTCAGCTCGTGGGCCAAGTTAGACAGGAGTGACTGGAAGAAGGAGTCGATGGTCTCCACCCTGAAGCGGTCGTAGTTGTGGAGCATGGCACGCAGGGTGGCCTGAGCACGCCGCGCCACCGTTTCGGCAGGCAGTTGCAGCCGTTGGAGCAGGTCATTCATGAACCCCTCGTCCAGTCCTCCTTTCGCCACATTATACAGTTGGGTCAGGATGCGGTCCTTCATCTCGCCTGTAGCTTTGTTGGTAAAGGTGACAGCGAGTATGTGTGCATAGTCTGACGGCGAGCCCGACTGGAGTGCCAGTGCTATGTATTCCAGTGCCAGACGGTAGGTCTTGCCCGAGCCTGCCGAGGCTTCGTATATTTTCAGTTTCAACGTAGGTGGGTGTTTATGAGGATGTTTTCTCAGCAATTAGCCGCAAATGTAGGCAAAATCCGTGAGAGTAGTGTTTGCTTCCCTTCAAAATCAGGCCTTGAATGCCACCGGGTCAGGCCGGTTCAGGCTGGACAGTCCTTCATCACCTGTGCGCTGGCTTCACGCCGCAATCGCACAAGGGGGGAGGCAGAACAGCCCGTTACAAGGATTTATGGAGCACATGCCAAGGCATTTGGACGGCTGTCCGTTTCATTTAACCGTCATAAAGTGGCGGTATGTGGAATTTACTTTGTAGTTTTGCGCGGTTTACTAACTAATCATCCCTCAGATTGGTCACGAAGAATGCAATAAAATATGTACGCTCGCTCAGCGTGAAGAAATTTCGCGATGCAGAGCAGAGCTTTGTGGCAGAAGGCCCCAAGGCCGTGACAGACCTGTTGTCACTGCTGCCCTGCCGCCAGCTCTATGCCACGCCGCACTTCTTGCAGGACTTGCCGGCTGCTGTCTTGCAGCCTGTCGGCCAGATACATGAAGTGACGCCCGGCGACATAGAACGCCTGTCACTCTTGCGCGCTCCGCGTGAAGCCGTGGCCGTGTTTGAGCGTCCGTCATGGAGCAATGTGCCGGGCGAAACGTTGGCCCATTTGCCAGCCGCCGAACTCTGTTTGGCACTCGATGGCGTACAGGACCCCGGCAACGTGGGCACCATTGTGCGTCTGGCGGACTGGTTTGGCATCACCCACCTCTTCGCTTCGCCCGATACGGCCGATGTCTTTGCTCCGAAGGTGGTGCAGGCTACCATGGGTTCGGTGGGCAGAGTACAGGTGCATTATCTCGATTTGCCCGGCTTCTTGCGCCGCCTGCCTGCCGATGTGCCAGTCTATGGAACCTTTCTCGATGGCCGGAACCTCTATGCCCAGAACTTGCAGCCTCATGGTGTACTGGTTATGGGCAACGAAGGCCGGGGCATTTCGCCTTCGGTCGCGCAGTTAACCAATAGGCGGCTCTACATACCTAACTATCCGCCAGGACGAGCAACAGGCGAAAGCCTGAATGTGGCTGTGGCCACCGCTATCGTGTGTGCCGCTTTCAGGCAAGAGGCCATTAGGTAGCGCGCAATGTCTGACGAAATGACAATTGCTGAGGTTATGAGATTTTAGGTTATGAGGTTAGTTTCTTAGGTTATGAGAGATTAGGTTATAAGGTTATAATATTGCTATTTGAGTGGACGAAACATCGACCGCTCAGTCTGTAACTTTATAACCTCATAACCCCATAACCTGATAACCTAAAATCTCACAACCTTCGAAATGATGAATTAAAAAAAGGCATCTATGTTTGAGCTTCACTTCATGTGCCCTGACTATCTTCCCATAGCGGTTGTGGCCTTCTGTGTGCTGCTGGTACTGCTGCTCTACATGCTGCGTTGGCATCGGGGCCGGCTGGCAGCCAAGTATGCCGGCTGGCAGCATGAGGCCCAGCAGGTGGAGATAGCCACCCACGATGCCTATTACGGCGGGCAGGCAAGGGGCAAGGCAGCCTATCCCAAGGTAAGCATCGTAGTGCCTGCCTGCAACCAGCTGGCTGACTTGCAGTTCCAGCTGCCCCGTCTCTTGGCCCAACGCTATGCAGGCAAGTTCGAAGTGATCGTTGCCGACCAGCTTTCGGACGACGGCACGGAGGAGTACGTCAGACACTTGCAGCAGGAACACCCCAACCTGCGCAGCACCTTCGTACCTGCCACATCTCGCCATATAGAACTGCGCAAGCTGGCCCTGACACTGGGCATCAAGGCCGCCTGGAGTGACTGGGTGATTGTCGTGAATCCTGAGACCTCGCCCGACACACTCGACTGGTTGCAGCATTACGCCGAAAACCTGGGTGAGGAAATCGATTTCGTCGAGGCGTACTATAATTATGAAGATGACGGCAGTCTCGCCGCCCGGCGTGCCATATTGGAACGCGTGCAGCAGTTCAATCTGCGGCTGCAAGCCTTCGAGTCGGGCGTGATGTTAGGCTGCGAAACAGCCAATTTCGCCGTGCGGCGTTCGGTTTTCGTCGCCAGTCCGGGCTTTTCCGACAGCCTGTGTCTGCCATTTGGCGAAGAAGACCTCTATGCCACGTGCCGGGTAGACCCTCGCCGTACAGCCTTCTTGTCATCGCCCGACACACGTCTTACCGAAGAGATGCCCGTCACGCCATGGCTGCGCGCCCAGCGGGTGCGCCATACCGAAGCAGTGCGACACTATCCGGCCCGGGCCCGCCGCTATGTGTGGAGAGAGCGTTTCGCCGATGTCTGCCTGTGGCTGTTCATGCTGGCAGGCGGTGCCTATGTGGGGTGGCGCGTGGCTTCCGATATGCTCCGCGATGCCTATAACGCCTCCTACCTGTGGACCGATGTCGCGATGCTGCTGCTGTGGACAGTGGTCATCACGGCTCCCATTCTGTCGCTCCGCCGCAGCCTGAAGGCCTTGAAGGAACGCCGATACGGCTTGTATGTACCGCTGTCAGACACCTTGCGTCCCCTGCGAGGCTTTTACAACCACTTGTCGCGACGTTTGCAGCGTAAGAACTTCGTACGTAGATACGTATAATATTTAGTTGAAGAGTTTAAAGCTAATAGTTTAAAGTTGAAGAGTTTAAAGTTTATAGTTTAAAGCTTATAAAGTCACTATGAAGCGCAGTAATCACCCGATCAGTGACTATCCTTATAAGCTTTAAACTTTAAACTATAAACTTTCCTTAAAAACATATTTCATTTAGTTATGCCAAAAATTTCAGAACGTGCCGTGGTGATGCCCGAATCTCCGATTCGCAAACTGGCTCCTTTGGCCACAGCTGCCAAGGATCGCGGCATCCATGTTTATCACCTCAACATAGGACAGCCCGACCTGCCTACCCCCGAAGCCGGCTTGAACGTGTTGCGACACATAGACCGCAAAGTGCTGGAGTATAGTCCCAGCCAGGGATTCCGCAGCTATCGCGAAAAGCTCACGCACTACTATGCGAAATACAATATCCATCTGTCGGCCGACGACATCATCATCACCTCGGGCGGTTCCGAAGCTGTGCTCTTCGCCTTCCTTTCCTGTCTGAACCCGGGCGATGAAATCATCGTGCCCGAACCGGCTTATGCCAACTATATGGCATTTGCCATTTCGGCCGGTGCGCACATCCGCACCATTGCCACGACCATTGAAGAGGGATTCAGCCTGCCCAAGGTCGAAAAGTTCGAGGAGCTGATCAACGAGCGCACCCGTGCTATCCTGATTTGCAATCCCAACAACCCCACCGGCTACCTGTATACCCGGCGCGAGAT
>CALZRA010000059.1 GCA_945828345.1 uncultured Bacteroidales bacterium | reverse complement strand
AGAGACGCTTTTGCCCTTTCAGGGCGCAATAGCGGCGGCTAATCTACCCAGGGCGTTGCCCTGGGCTATGCGCTTGCTGGGCCTTCAGCCCGCTCCTTAAACGCTTGTCAGCTACAAGTGAACACTTGCGAATGTTGGGCCTTCAGCCCGCTCCTTAAACGCTTGTCAGCTACAAGTAAACACTTGCGAATGCTGGGCCTTCAGCCCGCTCCATGTACGTTTGTCAGCTACAAGTGAACACTTGCGAAACTTGAATCAACTATCAACCCTTCAGCTATACACTTTCTCTGCTTAACACAGTCAGACCAGATTTTCATATCATGATATCTTTTAATAAGACAGGCTGCGCCCGGTTGGCTTCTTTGCGCTCGCTTGCACTGCCTATACACCGAGTATCGATGGCAGCCATGCTGCTATGTGTGACAGTGGCCATGCACGCCCAGGCCACTTTTACCGAATATCTGGCAACCGACAGACCGGGACAAGGCAAGGTGACCATCAGCCAGTCGGCCGAGATAGACCGTGTGGTCAATCAGGGACAGCCAGCCAAGAAGGATGCGCCAGCCAAACAGCCGGCTGCAAAGCGGGCCGCAAGCCAGCCCTCCCAGACAGCCTCCCACGACAACACCGAGGAGGATGCCAAGCATAAAACCACTAATGGGGAGGCCAAAACGCATACAAACCGGGCCCGGCATAAGGTGCGCGGCTACCGCATCTGTATCTTTACTGGGGGAAATTCAAAAAAAGACAAGACCAAGGCCCAGCAGATGGGCCAGAAATGCCGTGAGTTGTTTGGCGAACTGGCCGTCTACACTTCGTTCAAATCCCCCAGATGGGTGACACATGTGGGTGATTTCCGTACAACCCAGGAGGCACAGAAGTATGTCAACCTGATTCGGCGCGCACATTTCACCTACGAAACGCGCATTGTGGCCAGCGAGGTGAACTTGCCTTATTGATAATGTGTAATGTACAAAGTCTGCGGGCTGGATGCCTGCGCCCCAACAGGCACATGAGACACACTGTACATGCCCATACAACTTCATTACATGGATAAAATCGAACAGCTGCAGCGGCATTATGCCGAAGTATTGAAACTGCTGGGCGAAGACCCGGCACGCGAAGGACTGCTGAAGACGCCACTCCGGGTGGCCAAGGCCATGCAAACCCTGACCAGAGGGTACGAACAAGACCCTGTGGCAGTGCTCAACTCGGCCAAGTTCAGCGAGCCGTACAACCAGATGGTCATCGTGAAGGACATCAATTTCTATTCCCTGTGCGAACACCACATGCTGCCCTTCTACGGAAAGGCCCATGTGGCCTACATACCCAACGGCTTCATAACCGGCCTGAGCAAGATAGCCCGCGTGGTGGACATCTTCTCCCACCGTCTGCAGGTCCAGGAGCGCATGACGCTGCAAATCAAGGACTGCATTCAGGAAGCCTTGCAGCCGTTGGGAGTGATGGTCGTGGTCGAGGCGCGCCACATGTGCATGCAGATGCGCGGCGTGGAAAAGGACAATTCGGTGACTACCACTTCGGACTTTTGCGGGGCTTTCAACCAGGCCAAGACGCGCGAGGAATTCTTGCAGCTCATAGCCCGGACCTGACCAGTCGGGCAAAATGGGCAGACACCGTGTACAATAAAAAACGGGAAATCGCGTTATAGTAGTCGTTATGATAGAATATGTACGAGGCATAGTAGACGAACTCACTCCGACGCAGGCCGTGCTGGAGGCTGCGGGCGTAGGCTACGCGCTGGGCATCACACTGAACACCTACACGGCGTTGCAGGGAAAGTCTCAGGCACGGCTGTACGTGTATGAGTCGATTCGGGAAGATGCCTACCAATTATATGGCTTTTTCACCCGCGACGAGCGGGCTTTTTTTCAGTTGCTCATTGACGTGCAGGGAGTAGGTCCGCAAACGGCCCGCATGGTACTGTCGGCCTTCACGCCTGTCGAGCTGAAGAACATCGTGCTGGCTGAGGACGTGCGTATGCTCAAATCAGTGAAGGGCATCGGTCCGAAGGCCGCTGCCCGCATTGTCATGGACCTCAAGGACAAGGTGGTCACATTGGCCGGTAACCTGTCGGCTGGAAGTGGCAAGGAGGAGTCGGTGGCAACAGCTCCGGCTGTGGTCGAAGAGGCCGTGCAGGCTCTGGCCGTACTGGGATTCTCACCGGCACCGACTCACAAAGTGGTGATGCAGATAGTCAAGGACGAGCCCGCCTTGCAGGTAGAGCAGATTATCAAGAAAGCCCTGAAGATGCTTTGAGCCGCTTCGTAACCCCGGTTACAAGGTGATGAGTTCCTAAGAAAAAACCTCCCACACATGACAAACAGACGAATCCTTGCATGGTTATGCTGCCTTGCGCTGCTTGCAGCGGGAGCGGTTCAGGCTGCTTATGTGGGAGGAAATGGCAGGGCGCAACGTATGCAGCCGGAAAGCACGACTGCGGCTTCGCCAACAGGCGGCTTGCAGGTGAATGACACGTTGCCCAAGGTGCGCAAGACGGTGCCGCTTACCCTGCACGACACCTTGTCGAAAGGAGCTGACTTGCGCACACCGGAGAACGTGCGGACAGGGGCAGAGTATGACGAACAGACAGGAGGCTACCTGTGGGGAACAAAGCTGGGCGACGAATATCTCGAAGCCCCCTTTGCGCTTTCATGGGACGAGTACCAGCGCGTGGAGATGCAGCGTTCGCTCAGAGCCTACTACCGCAACCGCAATGCACAGGAATTTAAGGAGCAGGGGAAGGACCGCTTCGACTTTACCGACATGCAATTCAGCCTCGGACCGATGGACAAGGTGTTCGGTCCGGGCGGCGTGCGCGTCAAGACACAAGGGTCGGCCGAACTGAAGATAGGAGCCAATACGCGTTTTACCGACAACCCCAGTCTCTCGGAGCGTAACCGCAAGGTATTTGGCTTCGATTTTGACGAGAAGATTAACCTGAGCCTCAACGGAAAAGTGGGCGATAAGGTGAACATGGACTTTAACTACAACTCGGAGGCCACATTCGACTTCGACACACAGAACCTGAAGCTGCGCTACGAGGGTAAGGAAGATGAAATCATCAAGCTCATTGAGGCGGGCAACGTGAGTATGCCCACCCAGTCTTCGCTGATTCGCGGAGCCACGTCGCTGTTTGGCGTTCATGCCGACATGCAGTTTGGCAAGCTCAAACTCTCGACCGTGCTGTCTCAGAAAAAGTCGTCCACCTCAACCGTCAGCAGCAGCGGCGGTGCACAGCTGTCAAGCTACGAGTTCTCGGCCGATGCCTACGATGAGAACCGCCATTTCTTTCTGGCACACTTCTTCCGCGACCGCTACGACGACAACATGAAGCTCCTGCCGACCGTGGCATCGGGCATCACCATCAACCGCATAGAAATCTGGGTCACAAACAAGACGGGAGCCACGACAGACACCCGCAATGTGGTGGCCCTCACCGACTTGGGTGAATTCAGCCATATCACCAATCCGCAATGGGCCGCTACGGGCGAGGAGAATCCCAACAACAATGCTAATACCCTGTATGCCACGCTCAACAGCAACCTGACCGATGCGCGCAACATATCCGCTGTGACCCAGGTGCTCGACGGGGCAGGCATGGCCGGCGGTGTGGACTATGAAAAGTTGGAGTCTGCACGCAAGCTCAGCACGTCGGAATATACGCTGAACAGTGCCCTGGGCTACGTGTCCCTGAAGCAGACGCTCCAGACCGACCAAGTGCTGGCTGTGGCTTTCGAATACACCTACCGAGGACAGACCTGGCAAGTGGGAGAGTTTTCGAGCGACCGTAAGGACACGCAGGAGGTGCTCTATGTCAAGGCATTGCGCAACACCGCTTGTACGCCCAGCATGGGCAACTGGCACTTGATGATGAAAAACGTGTATGCACTGGGGGCCACCTCCGTGCAGAAGGAAAAGTTCAAGCTCGACATCAAGCTCCTGTCGGACACGACGGGTGTATACCTCTCTTACCTGCCCGAACCCGGGCTCAAGAGCCAACGCATCCTGTCGTTGGTGGGGCTCGACCGGTTGGACAACAACAACAAGATAGGTCCTAACGGCTATTTCGACTTTGTCGAAGGTTACACCATTGACCGCCAGAGCGGCCGCGTGTACTTCCCGATGGTCGAACCTTTCGGCAAGGGACTGGCCAAGGCCATCGGCAGTGAAGCCGTGGCAGAGAAGTACGTGTTCCAGGAGTTGTACGACTCGACCCGTACCGTGGCGCGCCAGATAGCCGAAAAGAACAAGTTCCTCATTACGGGCGAATACAAGGCTTCGCGCAACGACGAGATACAGCTGGGAGCCATGAATATTCCCCGCGGGTCAGTCGTGGTGACCGCCGGCGGACAAACCCTGATGGAAGGCTCCGACTATACGGTTGACTATTATTCGGGCATCGTGAAGATTCTGAACAAGAGCATTCTCGATGCGGGAACAGCCGTCAACGTGAGCTTGGAGAGCGATACCGACTACGGCATGCAGCGCAAGACGATGTTCGGCATGAGCTTCACCTACGACTTCACCAAGGACTTTCAGGTGGGCGGCACGTTCATGCACTTGGGCGAGCGTGCGCTGACCACCAAGGTAGCCATGGGGTCCGAGCCGCTCAACAATACCCTGTGGGGCCTGAACATGTCGTGGAAGAAACAGAGCCAGCGGCTCACCGACTGGCTCGACAAGCTGCCGCTGCTGCACTGCACGGCGCCGTCGAGCATCAACTTCACGGCAGAGTTCGCCCAGTTGGTGGCAGGCAACAGCTCGGGCGTACAGGGCAATGCCTCGTATATCGACGACTTCGAAAATTCAAAGAGCGAGATAGACATCTCCAACCCGAAGGAGTGGAACCTCTGTAGCGTGCCGGCAACGTTCAGCGAGAGCAAGCTGAGCAACGACGTGCGTTACGGCTACAACCGCGCCCTTTTGGCCTGGTATTACATAGACCCGCTCTTCACCCGCCGTTCATCGAGCCTTACGCCCGGCCACATCAAGGGCGACCTGAAGCAGCTTTCAGACCCCGATGTGCGCGAAGTGTACAAGAGCGAGCTCTTCCCGAACAAGAGTGTGAACATGCAGGAATCCAACACGCTGAGCGTGCTGAACCTGGCTTACTATCCCAACGAGCGCGGCCCGTACAACCTGGACCCTTCGCTCGATGCCGACGGCCATCTGCTCAACCCCGAAAAACGTTGGGGCGGCATGATGCGCAAGCTCGAAACTTCCGACTTCGAAACCGCCAACATCGAATACATCGAGTTCTGGATGCTCGACCCCTTCATCAAGGCGCGCGACGAAGGGCGCACCTTCAGCGGCGACCTCTATTTCAACTTGGGCGAAATCAGCGAGGATGTGCTCAAGGACGGCAAGAAGTTCTACGAAAGCGGTCTGCCCGTGGACGGCGACCCTACCCAATATGCTGAAACCGTGTGGGGACGTGTGCCCACACAGAATACGGTGACCTATGCCTTCAACACCGCCAGCGGATCACGCTCAAAACAGGATGTGGGCTTCAACGGACTGACCTCACAGGAAGAGCAGACCTATCCGGCCTACGCCCAGTTCCTCAGCGAGGTGCAGGCCAAAGTGCGTCCGGCTGTCTACGATTCGCTGCTCCTCTCGCCTTCGGCCGACAAGTACCACTACTTCCGTGGCAGCGACTACGACCGCCAGCAGCTTTCCATTCTCGACCGCTACAAGTACATCAACAATCCCAACGGAAACTCTGTGGACAGTGACAACTCGCCTGAGTCCTACAGCACGGCCTACAAGACGCAGCCCGACGTGGAGGACATCAACCAGGACTTCACGCTGAACGAATACGAGAAGTATTATGAGTACAAGGTACACATTGCCGAAGAGTCCATGCAGGTGGGCCAGAACTACATCGTTGACAAACGCGTGGCCAGCCAGAAGACCCGCGACGGTGTGACCCGCGACTACACCTGGTACCTCTTCCGCATTCCTGTCGACCAGTATCAGAGCCGTCAGGGAGGCATCTCCGACTTCTCGTCCATCCGCTTCATGCGTATGTACCTCACGGGCTTCAGCCAGCCCGTCGTGTTGCGTATGGCCACCTTGAATCTGGTGCACGGTGAGTGGCGGGCCTATGAGCAGGCCCTTTATCAGGGCAAGGCCCCCGAGGTGAGCGGCATTCTCGAAGTCAGTGCGGTGAACTTTGAAGAAAACAACGAGAAAGAGCCGGTCAACTACATCCTCCCTCCGGGCATCAGCCGCGTGGTGGACCCCGGACAGTCACAGATACTGCAAAACAACGAGCAGTCGTTGGCACTCACCGTGCGGCAGCTTGCCTCAGGCGATGCCCGTGCAGTCTACAAGAACACCAACCTCGACCTGCGCCGCTACAAGCATCTGCAAATGTTCAGCCACGCCAACTCGCTGGTTGGCGAGACACCGGTCGAAGACGGCCAGGTGTCGCTGTTCGTGCGTCTCGGCTCAGACTACAAGAGCAACTTCTACGAGTATGAAGTGCCCCTCACCATCACGCCCGCCAAGCAATATGCCGACAACACGGCCAGCGCCAAGGTCGTGTGGCCGGCCGAGAACATGGTAGACATCGACCTGAGCCTGCTCACCGACATCAAGCGCAACCGCAACCTGCAGAAGTCGTTGGGCCTGACTTCCTATGCCCAGCTCTATTCGGAGTACGACCCCAGCAATCCGGCCAACAAGGTCAGCATCGTGGGTAATCCCAGCCTGGGCGAGGTGCGTACCATCATGATCGGTGTGCGCAACAATTCACGCACCGTACAGCACGTGGAGGTGTGGGCCAACGAGCTCCGCCTGCAGCAGTTTGCCAACAAAGGCGGTTGGGCCGCACAGTCGCAGCTCAACCTGCAACTCTCCGATGTGGCCACGCTGAACCTTTCGGGACATGTCGAAACCGAAGGCTTCGGCGGACTGGAGGAGACGGTCAGCCAGCGGCGCGATGACAACCTTTATGAATTTTCGGTGACCACCAACGTGCAGGCGGGCAAGTTCCTGCCCGAAAAGGCCAAGCTCAATGCGCCGATTTACTATTCCTACAGCAAGCAGCGCACTTCGCCCCGTTACAATCCCCTCGACAGCGATATGGAACTGGAGGAGGCACTCAGCGGACTCAGCACGAAGCACGAAAAGGATTCGTTGAAGAACATAGCCGAGAAGGTCGTGGTCAACAAGAACTTCAGTCTCACAGGAGTGCGCTTCAATATTGCTACCAAACGGCATCCCATGCCTTACGACCCGGCCAACTTCACCTTTGGCTATGCCTATTCCACCCGCAACACGACGGGCGAAACTACAGCATGGGAGAAAGACCAGAACTGGAAGTACTCCTTCAACTACTCCTGGTCGCCCAATCTGGCCCCCTTTGAGCCCTTCAAGAAGTCGAAGAGCAAGTCCAAGTGGTTCAAGATTCTGCGTGACCAGACCTTCAACTTCCTGCCCCAGAACATCGCGTTCAACTCCGACATCACGCGTTCCTACTACGAATTGCAAGAGCGCGACATGGAGCAGCTCGACGGGTCCAACTCACTGCCGCTCAGCTGGTCGAGCGACTTCTTATGGAACCGTACCTTCCAGCTTCGGTGGGACTTTACCAAGAATCTGCACGCCAACTTCTCGTCGGGCACCAATGCCGAAATTGAGCAACCCTACACGGCGGTCAACAAGGACCTTTACCCCGACCGCTACACAGCGTGGAAGGATTCCGTGTGGAACAGCATCCGCCACTTGGGCCGTCCGCTCACCTATCAGCAGACATTTGACCTCTCGTGGAAGGTGCCCATCAACAAGCTGCCCATTTTCGACTGGGTCAATACCGACCTCAGCTACAATGCCACCTACAACTGGACGCGCGGCACGGAGCTGGCCGACGGCACTTCGATGGGACACACCATTGCCAACTCGCGCAACGTGACGGCCAATGGCAAGCTGAACCTCGAGACCCTCTACAACCACGTGCCCTTCCTCAAGACTGTGAACAAGAAGTTCGCTACCGCGCCCAAGGACCCCAAGAAGGGCGAGACGGACAAGGAGAAGAAGAATTTCGAAAAGGAAATCGTGCTGAAGGCCGACACCACGCAGGAGCTGCAACACAACCAGCGCAGCAAGCAGTTGCGGGTGGTAGCCCTGCGTCCCGACGGCAGCCGCTATCCGCTGCGCTACAAGGTAATCGACAACAACAAGATTCTCATCCTCTCGCGCGACACGGCTCGCGTCAAGGTGTTGGTCAGCCCCAAAAAGCGGCTGGAAGACCAGCAGTGGTACAAGGGACTGCAACTGAGCAGCCGCATCCTCATGGCCGTGCGCAACGTGAGTCTCACCTATTCGCGCAAGAACAACCTCAGCCTGCCTGGCTTCCTGCCCGAAGTGGGTGACGCATTCGGCCAGACTGGCGGTGCGGCAGGCATGGCACCGGGCCTTGACTTTGCCTTTGGCCTGACGGGCGAGAGCTATATCCGGCGTGCCGCCGACCGTGGTTGGCTGCTCATGACCGACAGCATCATCACGCCAGCAACGGCGAGCTGCACTGAAAACTTGCAGCTGCGTGCCATGCTGGAGCCTTACCGCGACATCAAGATTGAACTCACGGCTTCGCGCACCCGCAACTTCAACCGCAGCATACAGTACATGTTCAGCGGAATGCCTACAACCGAGAGCGGTTCGTTCAGCATGACCACCATCTCCATCGGTTCGGCATTCGAGGGAACAGGCTCGCCCGACAAAGGCTACCACTCCAAGACCTTCAGCAAGTTTGTCCGGTCGCTCGAAGCCCAACGCCAACAGCTCGAACAGCGCTACGCCGGAGCCGTCTATCCCGAAGGAACCCTTTTGGCCGGCCAGCCCTTCGACCCCTCCAACGGTACAGTCAGTGCCTATTCGCCCGATGTCATGATACCCGCCTTCCTCAAGGCATACACGGCCAGCGGTGCGAGTGGCATATTCCCCTCAGTCAGCAGTATGCTGCCCAACTGGAGCATCACCTACGGCGGACTGGCCAAACTGCCGCGCATGAAGACCATCTTCAAGAGCTTCAACCTGAAGCACGCCTACAAGAGCGTTTATGCGGTAGGTTCCTACAACACCTATACCAGCTACATGGCATACATGAACGGCTTGGGCTTCATTACCGACGTGACTACCGGCGTGCCCGTTCCCAGCGGCTGCTACGACGTGTCGACCGTCAGCATCAACGAGAGCTTCTCGCCGCTGTTCGGAGTGGACATGACCTTCCTCAACAACTTCAGTGCGAAGGTAGAGTGGCGCAAGACGCGCGTGCTGACACTCAGCCTGACCTCCATGCAGGTCAACGAGACACGCTCAAACGACTTTGTGATAGGCTTGGCCTACAAGCTCACCAATGTCAACCTCTTCGCACCCAAGCGCACCGTACGTTCCACCAAGCGCGGAACAGGTAGCGACAAGAAGACCGAGACCAACGCCAAGGGCTTTGCCAACGACCTCAACCTGCGCCTCGACTTCACCCTGCGCAACCAGGCTGCCTTGAACCGCGACATCCTGACCGAACTGACACAGGCCACCAGCGGCAACAAGTCCGTGCAGGTCAGTTTGCAGGCCGACTATGCACTGAGCAAGTTCCTCACCGTGACAGGCTACTACGAACGCCTCATGAACAAGCCCTTGCTCACTTCCTCCTCCTATCCTGTCACCACGCAGGACTTCGGCGTCAGCCTGAAGTTCATCCTGAACAGGTAGAGGCTTGCACCCCTATATATAATAAGAACAGCATGAAGATATTCAGATGGGTGCCCGATGCCGCCACCGACGGCACATCACCCAATCACCCTTTTACGGTGCTGACCTTGCCCGACACCACCTTGCTGCCTCCCAAACGGCCCTTCTTTGTGCCCGACCACACGCAGCAGTGCGAAGCCACCCTTTGCGTGGCCTTGCGCATCGACCGTTTGGGCCGTAGCATTGCCACGCGTTTTGCCCACCGCTATTATAAGGCATCACAAACCAGTGTGGCCATCCACTTCATAGCCCGCGACGAGTGGCTGCGTTGTCGGCAGCACGGTTTGCCTTGGAGCAGTGCCATGGCCTTCGATGATGCCGTGGCCTTGCCCGCCACCGTGCAGGCAGACCTCTCAGAGCTCGGTCAGGTACAGTGGCAAGTGGGGCAGGGCGAACCGGTCGAGGTCAGTCTGCCTGCCGGTCTGTTTGCCCAGGCCGATGAGCTGCTGGCCTACATCAGCCAGTTGCACACCTTGCGTCAAGGTGACCTGTTGCTCATGCCGCTGTCTGTTGCCGCCCAACCCGCTGTGCCCGACACTTCGGTCTGCATCCGATTGCAGGGTATCACCCTGTTGCAGTTCAACATCAAATAGCATTCTCTCACGCCGAAAACTATAGTCCACATGAACCTATCCACGATATTCAAAAGTCTGTTTGTCTCCCTGGGTGTCCTGACTGCGGCCAATCCGTTGCAGGCGCAGCAGTTGCCAGTCACACAGATGCAGCTGAATTTGGGCAGGCTCCTTCCTGCCGATTCCGTCCAAATCTATTTGGAATATCCCGAACTCACGCCCCTCGACCGTGTCAGGCAGAAGCAGCTTCAAGCGCAAGGCTTTGTGCCCGGCCACGACGTGCAACTCTCTATATATAAAGGAGTGAGTCGCGGCGAGACCCTGGCCGATGTGAGCTTCGTGCCTATAGTCCAGCGCAATGGAAAGTGGTATGAGGTGTCGCGTTACGAACTGAAGACGCGCCGCGTCGGTCCTACCTTCTCGCCAGCCCAACGCACGGTGATGCAGGCCATGCAGGTGGCAGAGAAAGCCTCGCGCTATGCGGAGCACTCTGTGTTGGCGCAAGGCAAATGGGTGAAGATTCAGGTGACGGACGAAGGCGTTTACCAGCTGAACGATGCCGACTTGCAGAAAATGGGTTTCAACGACCCCGCCAAGGTGCGCCTGTATGGCTATGGCGGACGCTTGTTGCCCGACAAGTTCAGCTTTGAAGGGGCTGACGCGCTGATTGACGACCTCAACGAGGTGCCCCTCTACCGTCGCAATGGGTCGAGCCTGTTTTTTGCCGAAGGATTGGTGCGGCACAGCGATACGGGTGCTTTCAGCCGCAACACCTTTGCCAACGGCAGCTGCTATTTCCTCACCGAAGCCACCGAAGGGCAGCAGCCCGCTGCGTGGCAGGTGCTCGAAAAGCCGGCTGAGGTAGGCACAACGGTCGATGAGGTGGGGGCATGGGCCTTGATTGACAACGACCAGTATGTGTGGTACGGCGGCGGACGCGACTTCTTCGACACCAATGAGCTGATGGGCGGACACCGCTTCAAGCTCTCACTGCCCGGATATGTGGGTGGCGACTGTCAGGTGTGGTTTGACCTGAGTGCACAAAATGCTTCGTCCACCACCGTGGCCACCATTGACCATGAGAACAGCGGTACACAGGTGGCCAAGTTCAACATCTCGATCTATGGCGAAGGCGAGTCGGCCCATGGCTATCGCGGCAGTTTCACTGCGCCGCTTACAGGCGATGACCGCTTTAACGTCACCACCACCAGTACCGGCCGTCTGAACTATCTGTACGCTCCCTATCGTCAGCACCTGCGTGCTGACTGTACCACCCATGCTTTTAGCCCATCCACTGAAGGCTGTGTAGCCCTGCAAGTGGGGGCTGCCACAGCCAACACACGTGTCTGGCAGTTGGGTGATGCCCGCCAGGCTGTGGCCGAATTGCCCGGCCTGCTCAGCGGCGATATCTATACGGCCCAATCGGCCGACGGCACTTGCCGCTTCGTGTGTGTCGATGTGGCCGCCACTTATCCTACGCCTCAGGTGGTCGGAACGGTGGCTAATCAGGACTTGCACGCCGATGGCGCTCTTGACTACGTGATTGTGATACCAGCCTCGGGCCGTTTTGCCGAGCAGGCCGAACGTTTGGCCGAGGCGCACCGCACGCGGAGTGGAATGCGGGTGAAGGTGGTGCGGGCCGACCAGCTCTTCAACGAGTTCTCGTCGGGCACACCCGATGCCGCAGCCTACCGCCGCTATATGAAGATGCTCTACGACCGGGCTGCCACCGAGGAAGACCAGCCGCGCTATCTCCTGCTCTTTGGCAATTGCACCTACGACAACCGCATGGTTACTGCCGACTGGCGGGGCGTTTCGCCCGACGATTATCTCTTGGCCTACGAGCGCAATGACCAGGAGACCTACATGAACACCAACTACTCGATCGGCACGCTCCACAGCTATGTGACCGATGACTATTTCGGCTTCCTCGACGACGGCGAGGGCGTACGCATGAATGCCGAAAAGCTTGATTTGGGCATTGGCCGTTTCCTCTGTCAGACCAACGAGGAGGCAACCTGGTTAGTTGACCAGGCCATCGACTACCTGAACGGGAAGCAGGCCGGGGCATGGCAAAATCAGATGTGGGCAGTGGCTGATACCGGCGACGAGAACCTCCACATGAATGATGCCCAGAAGGTGGCCGGCCAGGTCGAGAAAGATGCTGGCGAGAACTTCCTCCTGCGCCGTATCTTCCCCGACATCTACACCGTCACTCAGGAAGCCAAGGGAGCCACCTATCCCGAAGCCACCGAGAAACTCAAGCAGGCCATGCAGCACGGTGCGCTGGTGTTCAACTACAACGGACATGGCAGTCCCGACCGCATTTCCCACAAGTTCCTGCTGAATAAGGAGGAAATGCTGGCCAACGAGAGTGAGGCCCGTCCTGTGTGGATTTTCGCCTCGTGCGAAATCACTCCTTACGACCAGGTGAGCCAGGACTTGGGCCGCAATGCCCTGTATTGCCCTAACGGACCTGCTGTGGCGGTGCTCTGTGCCTCCCGCTCGGTCTATGCCAACTATAACCGTGCGCTCAACATGGGCTTCGTTCACTTTGCCTTCAGCAAGGATGCCGAAGGCCGCCGTTATACCTTGGGCGATGCCCTTCGCCTCACCAAGTGTGAGCTGCTGAAGAACACCACGGTGTCTATCGGTACTGACCAGACGGTGAACAAGATGAAGTACGCGTTGCTGGGCGACCCGGCTTTGACCTTGGCCTATCCCGATGCAGGTTTGCGCATCGACAGCGTAAACGGCCAGCCTGTATCAGGGGCCGATGCCCGCTTTACCCTGCCCATTGGCAGCAAGGTGCGGCTCAGCGGCTCGGTAGTGCGGGAAGGCGATGAGGCAGTTGACACCCAGTTCAACGGAGGGCTCTCTGCGACCGTGCTGGCACCGCTTCAGACCCTTACCTGCAAGGGTGCCGGCAACAGCAAGGTGTCTCCGTTGGTCTATACCGACTACACCAACACCATCTACGAAGGTGAGGTGGCAGTCGTTGACGGACGGTTTACGGTCGAGTTTGTCGTGCCTCGTGGACTTACGTTCAGCGATGAAGTCAGTGTCGTTTCGCTCTATGCTGCCGACCGTGAGTCAGGCCGCTACCTGAACGGACGCTTTGCCCAGTGCAACTTCAGCGGCACGGCTCCCAGCCAGACCCCCGATGTCGAGGGCCCCGAAATATACCTCTACATCAACCGTCCAGACTTTGTCGACGGAGCGACAGTAGGCCGCGACGCCTCCTTCTTCTATGCAGCCGTGTCCGACACCTCGGGCATATCCATGATTACGGGCAATTTGGGCCACGATATGGAAATGTGGTTCGACAACGACCCCTCGACGGTGCAGCGCATGAACAACTGGTTCAGCTTCGAGCTGGGTTCCTACCAGCAGGGCTTGGTGACCTATCCGCTGCCCGCACTCTCGCCGGGTGTGCACACCATCAGTTTCCGTGCATGGGACGTGTTCGACAATGCGACTACAG
>CALZRA010000058.1 GCA_945828345.1 uncultured Bacteroidales bacterium | reverse complement strand
TAGCAGGAACTAACGCAAAAAACGGTCAACCAAAATCAGGAAAAGTCAGGCTGAAGGGTTGCTGAATAGCCTGAAGGGTTTGAGAACAAAACCCTTCAGCCAGTTTCCCACTGAAAATCAGCGATAACGAAAGGCTAGCTGAAGGGTTGAACGATTTTTTCGGCTTTTAAAAAGCGTATAATAGGAGGAGTATAGCGGGTATTTACCATGCCCTCCCGGTGCACCGTCGCCTCAGATTGGCTTGACAACTGCCGGCTTGAAGCGCTAACGGCTGGGAGGGCGGGCAAAGGCCCGCCTAAAATATATAAAGCGTGCTTTTGCCCGCTTAAATACATCCTGTTATCTTGATAACGGGCGGGCTGGAAGCCACGCCCTCCCAGTGCACCATCGCCTCTTATCCCCAGTTTTCCTTTACATAAGGCAGGCTGCGCTCGGCAAAGCTCAAGTTTGCTTGGGCTATGCCGAGCGCAACCAATCGTATGAAAAAACGTTGACTCTTCAGTTGTTTCCTTACGCTTTTGCCCTTCCAGGGCGCACTTTGTCGCCTCGTGCCACCCAGGGCGATGCCCTGGGCTATGCGCTTGTTGGGCTTTCAGCCCGCTCCTTAAGCCCTTGTTATCCAACAGCAACTACATGCTATGGCATAGGCATCCCCTCAAATAGCGGGCTGGATGATTTTTGCCGACACATCATGGTTGCTTGCAGGAGCACATGAGCCTGTATATACTCATTAAAAAATTACAAGTGTTGTATTTTCTGTTCGCTGCCTGCATTCCTTGTGTTATCTTTGCTCACGGCTGGTTGCCGGATGGCCCTATCTTCAATGAGCACTGAGGGGCTGAGCCTGCCACGTCATGCTTTAACAACAAGACAAAAAAATCTATCGCCTATGCTCATCACCCTATTGGTGCTGGCGGCAGCCGCCGCACTGTTTGTGTCTGGACGCATTCGCTCTGACCTGGTGGCCGTGTGTGCCACACTGGCCCTTGTGCTGGCAGGTATATTGACTCCCGAAGAGGCTCTGGCTGGCTTTGCCAATCCTATCGTGGCCATGATGCTCGGTCTCTTTGTGGTGGGCGGGGGCATATTTGGCACAGGACTGGCCAAAAAGCTGGGCACAGGCATCCTGGGCTTGGCGGGCAACAACGAAACACGACTGTTTGTGCTGCTCATGCTCACCACCTCGTTTGTCGGTGCCTTTGTGAGCAACACGGGTACAGTGGCCCTGATGCTACCCATCGTGGTAAGCTTGGCACGCGGTGCGAATCTGTCGTCGGCACGGCTACTCATGCCATTGGCCTTTGCAGGCAGCATGGGCGGTATGCTGACACTGATTGGTACACCGCCCAACCTGATCGCACGCGATGCCTTGGTAGCTGCCGGCTACGAACCGCTGAAGTTCTTTTCGTTCACGCCCATCGGCCTCCTCTGCGTGGGGGTAGGCATATTGGTGCTGATTCCGCTGACACGCCGTTTCCTGAAGGAACGCCAAACAACGGAACATTCGCGCAAAGGCAAATCGCTGCAACAGCTTTCTGACGAGTACAAGCTGACGCAAGGACTGGCGCAGGCTTTGGTCAAGGAGGGTTCGCCTGTGGCAGGACAAACGCTGAAGCAGCTTGACATTCACGGCCGCTTTGGCGTAACGGTGTTTGAAATCAGGCGCAGCGGTTCGCAGGGCATGAGTATCAGAAAGGTGGAGCAGTTTGCTCTGGCCGATGTGGCCTTGCAAGCCGGAGACCTGCTGTTGCTTTCGGGCGGAACGGAAAGAGTGGCGATGCTGGCTGAACAGTGCGGACTGGAACTGCTGTCGCAGGAAATGGGGAAGAGTCCCAAACTGAACTTTTACGATGTAGGAATGGCGGAGATTCTGCTGATGCCGTCGTCATCCTTGGTAGGGCAAACGGTGGAAGAGGCGGACTTCCGCACGCTGTATGGTCTGAACGTGCTGGGCATCAAACGTCACGACATGTATCTGTTAGAAGACCTGAAGCGCCAGCCCATGCAGGCTTCGGACATTGTGCTGGTGCAGGGACAATGGGAACACATTGCCCGGCTGAACAAGCTGGACGGGCAGGAATGGGTAGTCATCGGCCAGCCGCAGGAACAGGCGGCAAAGGTGACACTCGACTACAAAGCACCGATTGCCGCGCTGATCATGGTGCTCATGGTGCTGACCATGGCTATCGACGTGATTCCCATTGCGCCGGTCACGGCAGTCATGCTGGCGGCTGTGGCCATGATTTTCACGGGCTGCGTGCGCGGCGTCGAGGGCGCATACAAAACCATCAATTGGGAAAGCATCATGCTGTTCGGCGCTATGCTGCCTATGTCAACGGCATTAGAGAAGACGGGGGCTTCGGCCTGGCTCTCCACTGCTTTGGTGCAGTCGGTGGGCGACTGGGGGCCCTACGCGCTGCTGGCTGCCATCTATGTGGCCACTTCGCTGCTCACGTTCTTCATCTCAAACACGGTGACAGCGGTGCTGATGACTCCGATTGCCTTGTCGGCAGCGCATGGTGTAGGCGTGAGTGCCGTGCCCATGATTTTGGCTGTGACGGTTGCCGCCAGCATGTGCTTTGCCTCACCCTTCTCCACACCGCCCAATGCACTGGTCATGTCGGCCGGCGGCTACAAGCCCATCGACTACCTGCGCGTAGGCCTGCCCCTGCAAGTGGCCATCGGTGCCGTCATGGTGCTGGCCCTCCCGCTGATTTATGGATTTTAGCTTAGCTATAGAGAGCTATTGATTTCTATGGAGAACTATAGCAAGCTACCAACACCACCAAACTGTTATGAAAGAAGGATACATTCAACAAGCGCACGGTATGCGCACCAAACGTTACGTACAAACGCTGCAACTGGCAGACGATCCCGAACTGATCGCGCTCTACCGCAAATGGCACAGCGAGGAATACCAATGGAAGGAGGTGCGCGACGGCATCCGCGAAGTGGGTATTCTGGAAATGGAAATCTACATCCTCGGCACTACGCTGGTCATGATCGTTGACACGCCGCCCGACTTCAACTGGGAGGAGGCCATGGCGCGATTGGCCGCCCTACCCCGCCAGGCTGAATGGGAAGCCTTTGTGGCCAAGTTCCAAGGCTGTGCCGAAAATGCACGCAGCGATGAGAAATGGCAGATGATGGAACGCATGTTCAGACTGTACTGAGTGGCTTCGCTGTCAGTAGTGGCAAAACCACAAAACAGGGTAAATCCAAAAAAGTCTGGACTTTTTCGGTATCGATTCCGAAAAAGTCCAGACTTTTTGGGATTTCGGCCTTGAAAACGCATAAAGCAGTCTCTGGACCGGGGAAGAAGAGGGGCGGCCTTTCGAGCCGAATTTGGGGAACACGCTGCTCCATCCCCATGACCTGCGGCAAGCACCGGTTGCAGGCGATGGGCCAGCCGAGCTTCTGTGCGACAGCTTAGAAGCCGTAGGGGTTCATGCGGCGGTATTGCGCGTTGAATTCATTTTCCACATTGGTATATTCACCGCTCAGGTCGGCAGCCTTTTCGGGTGCGAGTTCGAGCGTTCGCTTCAGGTCCTCGGCTGCTCCCAACTCATCCTTGAGGTGGAGTTTCACAGCGCCTCGCGCCTTGTAGGCTTCGGCAAAGTCGGGTTGCAGCTCGATGGCTTCGTCGTAGAGGGCCAGGGCCTTGTCCCAGCGGGAACCTTGTTCGTACAACGCGCCCAGAGCCAGGACGGCCTCACGCTGATAGGGATTCAGGCTGAGTACCAGCTCCAAATCCTGCACGGCTGCCTCGGGTTGCTGCAAGGAAGCCAAGGCTTCGGCGCGCAGCAATAGGTAAGAAGTGTTTTCTGCATCGCTGTCCACGAGGGGCTCCACATCGGCCAACACCTCGTTCCACTGTTTCATGTCGGCCAGTATTTGGGCACGGAGCCAACGGGGATGCCGGTAATCGGGGCGCAACTCTAACGACTGGGTGAGGTGGGCTATGGCTCCAAAGGTATCGTCCAGTCCGTATTCGGCCTCAGCCAACAGGTAGAGTACCCGGGCATCATCGGGCAGTTCTTGCTGCAAAGCCTGACAGGTGGCACGCTCATCGGCCCAAAGCTTGAGTTCGCCCTGGGTCTGGGCCAGCAGCAAGCGCACGTCGGCAGGCGTGTCAGCCTGCTTGGCGAGGGTTTCGAGCAGGGGCAATGCCTGTTCGTGACGCTCCATGCGCAAATAGACTTCGGCCAGATAGCTCTGGGTCTGGGCGTCTTCGCGCAGCTGGAGGGCGGCCAGCAGGCACTTTTCGGCATAGGGCATTTCGCCCATCTGCATGGCGCGCAGACCATCATCGCGCAATATTTCAAACTGGCTGGCCTCGTTGCTCGGGCCTTTGCCGAAGAGGGTGTTGAGGAAACTCATGGGAATGGTGGGGTGTGTAAGGGGTTATGGGGCTGTGGGTTGTATGTCGGGCAACGGCCTGACAGACGGGAGTTGGCCGGACCGGTGTCCGAAGACATGGGGAGGAGCGTTTGCCCCGTCTTTATTTCCTGAAGAAACTGAAGTTGACGCTGCCGTAGGCCCGGTGTTCCACAAACTGCGGATGCTCAGCGAAGCTGTCGGTCTTGCCATGCTCGAGCACAAAGAGGCTTCCGGGCTTGAGCAGCGATGACTGTAACACGCGAGCCGGCAGTTCGGGAAGCTCGGGCAGGGCATAGGGAGGGTCGGCAAAAACAAGGTCGAACGACTCGCCACACCGTTCGATGAACTTCAGCGCATCGCCGCACAGGGGTTGCCAGGCTGCATCGTTCAGGGTACGGCTACACTGGGCGATGAAGCTGAAGTGCCGGCGGTCGCGCTCTACGGTGACCACACGCGGACAGCCGCGCGACAGGAGTTCGAGCGAAATGCTGCCCGTACCGCCGAAGAGGTCGAGCGCGGTGGTCGCTTCGAAGTCAAGGTAGGCGCGAAGCACGTTGAAGAGGTTTTCCTTGGCGAAGTCAGTGGTGGGACGGGCCTTGAAGGTGCGGGGCACTTCGAAGTGCCGTCCTTTATAACGTCCGGTAATGATGCGCATATATCATGGAGTTGGATAGAACGATAGGGAAGTTTGAGGTGGCGAAGCATCAGGCACGCCGCCGCAACAGGGCGCACATGAGGTCATAGGGCACACCGGGTGTGGTCGAAACCACATGGCGGTTAAAGTCTGCGGCCGGCTGTATGGCATAGACTTTTCCGGCATAGTGCTGCAATTCGGTGACTACGGGGTCACGCAGCGCGGCAGGTCCTGCCACAAACACCGGGGTTTGGCTGATGTCGGTGGCCAGGTGGCTCACCATGTTGAAGGTATAATAAGCCACATCGGTGAGGGCGCGCACAGCAAAGGCGTTGAGCATGATGAGCCGGTTGCCTTCGAGCACAGCCACATCTGTCATCTCGTCGTGTACGTACAGGAAGATGCGTTTGCCGTTTGCGGCCGAGAGTCCTTTGCCTGCAAACGTCAGCATAACGGGTGTCAGGGCGGCAGTATAGTGTATGCTGGCTGCGCCAAACACTTCTTCGAGCGTGCGGCAGGTGTTCTCGGGCAGGGCAAAGAGGAACACGGTGTTGATAGCGGGCACGGTGTCGTAGAACACGCGCCGGCTGCCTTCGGGTTCGAAGCAGAAGTCATAGAAGGTCGCAGCGTCTTCTTCCTGGAAGTCGGCCAAGGGCACGGGGGTGACGGGAACACCTGCCAACACCTCGACACGTCCTGCATAGTCTTGCAGGAGGGGTACTTGCTGTGCCGCACCACGCAGGTTGACCGTGAGAGGGGACTGCGGCGACACATGGTGGGTGAAGAACTGGAAGTCGGCATCGGCCGCCGGGTCGTAGTGGGCGAAGTTCAACTCTGATTCGGATATACGTATGTACAGGCTCACGTTGTAGATTCGTTTGGTGTAAGGTGATGTGGATAGGATGCTGCGCGGCAGCTCAGCGCATGGGGTGGCGGTGTCGCCAGGCCGCGGCCAGCAGGGCTGCCGAAAGCACGCCCAGACTGTTGGCGGCGAAGTCGGCCCACTCGCCGCTGCGGCAGTCGGTGAGATACTTCTGGCATAGTTCCACCGCGCCGCTCATGGCAATAGGGGCTGCCACGGCGATGCCCAGCAGGCAGCGGCGGGAGAGGTGGAACGGGCTGCGGAAGTATTCCGCCCAGAACACGCCACAGGTACCGAGGTACATGACAACGTGCGCCACCTTGTCTATGCCCGACACGCTGTCGAGTGGTGTGGAAGGGGGCTTGAACAGGCAGAGGTACCAGATGAGTGCCACACAGCAGCACGTAAGGGGGAAGCGGCGGATAGCGTACATCACCAGAACTTGTTTTGTGCAGGGTTGTAGACGAAACCTGCCTGCGCCAGCCGGTCTTCTAACTGGCTGCGGTCCACTTGCAGGTCTTCACAGAGGTCCTGCAACGAGGCGTAGCGGTCGCGCAGGTAGGTGTTTATCACGCTGAACAGCATGAAGGGGTCGTTGGGTAGGTTGTTCACTGGGCTTGGATAGGAGTTTGGGAATAATGGTCCGAGACTGCGTCCGCTACTGCCACTTCATGTAGTCGGGCAGGGGCTCGCGGCGGGCTTGCTCGAAGGTATCGCCCAGCAGGCGCGACAACAGGGGGAAGAGAACCTTGTGGAGGGTCTTGTCGTTCAGGCTGTGTCCGCCCTCGAAACGCTCGGCGTGGGTGTAGTACTTGGTGAAGAGGCGCATGGCGTTGGCGGAGTTGACGAAGGGGTCATCAATGCCGAAGAGGCCGTAACACAGTTCGCGGTCTTCCGGGGTCACGCCGTCAAACTGGTGCCGCTCCATCTGGTTGAAGCTGCGCAGGGTGTCGGCCGTGACACGGAAGGTCTTCTCGTTGTCCTTCCTTCCGTTGAGCCACTGGTGGGTGCCTGTGCGCAGCACCTTGCTCAGCGACGACATGTTGAAGGCGGGGTTGACGCACACGCGCAGGTGTCCGTGCATCTGCTGGGCATACATGCCGCCCATGCTGGTGCCCACTATCACGTCGGGCTGCTCGTCGGCCACTAACTGCTGGAGCATGGGCAGGGCCTCAGCAGGTTCGACGGGAATGTCGGGGGCAATGACCTGGCCCGAGGGCAGCAGTTTGCGCAGCAGCTGCACCGTGCCTGATGCGCCTGAGGAGGCAAAGCCGTGAAAGTAGATGAGCTTCATGGGGATGAGTTTTGACAGGTTTCACGCGTTCAATGCGCGCCAAGCGTGCATTGAACGCGTGTGAACTTTCACTTGCGGGAGCAAAGGTTCCTTAGGGCACGACAACCTTGCGGCTGCCGAGCAGGTAGACACCTTGCGGCAGGTGGAGGGTGACGTTGCCTTGTACTTTACCGGCATATACCGGACGGCCGCCAAGGTCATTCACCGACACATACTGGGCTTCGGCCGACACGATGTGGAGCTGGCCGGGACGGGTGTAGCAGTCTACCGACAGGGCTTGGCCGGGGTTCTGGCCGTGGATGCCCGACTGGAGGTCGGTCTGGTACACGCGCACCCAGTCGAAGAGGGTTTCATACACGAAGCCCAGATCGGGTGCTGCGGCCCATCCGCCATTGCCCACGCTCTGGTTGAGAATGAGGTAGAAGTCCTTGTCGAAGGGCCACTGGCCGTGGTTCAAGGCATAGGTGTCGGTGGCTTTGGCATAAGAGAACACCTGCTTGCCGTCAACATACCAGATGAGTTTCTTGTCGGTCCACTCCAGTCCGAAGGTGTGCCACTGTCCGTTGGTGGTCGAGGCGGTGCCGGTCTTCTGCGGGTTGCCGCCCTGTCCCATACACTCTGATCCGTCGGCGGTGGTGTTGGCCCAGCGGGTGTGAATGGTATGCCACGAGGTATTGTCGGAGTTGATTTGCTCCCAGATGTCAATTTCTCCGGCATAGGGCCAGCCTGCCGAGTTGTCCTGGGGCATCATCCAGAAGGCGGGGAAGTTGCCCGAGTGGGGCAGGGTCTTCAGTCGGCCTTCGACCTTACCGTAGGTGAAGTGTACCTTCGACGAGCTTTCGATGGCTCCGCTGATCATGTCCATGCGGTTGCCCTGCGAGTTCACCTCGTCGGCGAAGGGGTTGGCCAAGCAGCGCATCACGAGCTTGCCGTCTTCGATGTAGCCTGTGAGTTGCTGTCCGGCTTCGGTCTGTGCGGTGAAACGTTTCCAGGTGGGTGTCTGGTTGGAGCAGCGTGTCCAGTATACTTCATTGGGCTGCGTGCCGTCTTCCTGGTCGAACTCGTCGGCAAACTGGAGCTTGTAGCTTTCACTGCCGTCGGGCTCAAAGTGGGCGGTGATGCGCACTTCGCCGTTCACGCTGTCGGCCGGCAGGGTGTAGGCAGCCGCATTGACGGTGTATTCGCTCCACTGGCGGTTGCCGTGCACATACTGTGCGCCGTCGAGTCCGTGCCCGTGGCGGATGACCATGTTCTCTGCCACGTAGCCCTTGGCTGCGGCCACAGGCAGCAGGCCGAGTGCCTGTCCGAAGGGCACTTCAGCGGGCAGGCCCGTGTTGCCCGTACCTACCACCGAACCGTGGGTGGTCCGTACGTCGAGCTTGGAGGCCAAGGGGTGTACGTTGAGCAGGAAGTCCACGACATAGCCGCCGTTAGCGTCGATCTGGTTGTCGCCTTGTCCGCCATTCTCCTTCCACTGACCGGCGGGGTCAATGTTGTTCCAGTCTATTTTCAGACGGGCGCGGTAGTTGCCTGCGGGAAGGTCAGCAGGCAAGGTAAAAACCGGCGGGTTGTAGCCTGCGCCTCCTCCGGTCTTGTTCTCTCCCAGACTGTTCTTGTTCTGGTAGAAGGTGAACGAAACGAGCTCGCTGCCCACGGCGGGCGTACCGTCATCATTGAGCACAGCGTCGAAGCGTCCGTCACAGTTGTAGTCAATGTAGAGGTAGCCGTGCATGGAGTTGCCCGTGTAGTTCACCGTGGTGGTCAGCCGGTCGCCGGGCACAGCCGATGCCTCACAGTCGATCATTTGTCTGTAGACGGTGTTGGCCACATCCGTGCGCAGCGTCACAGTGCGCTCACCGCCTTGGGTGGCCGCAATGGTGAAGCTGTTGAGCTTGCGGTCGGTGCGGGTGATGGTGAGGCTGGGGTCGAAGTTCAGGGCGTAGTCGTCGGTGGCCTCTCCCGTGTCGCTGCTGAAGTAGGGAATGAGTATTACGTCGCCGTCGATGTACTCGGCAGGGATGGTGTAGCTATTGTCGCGGAAGAGGTAGGAGCCGATGGTCGTGTCGACATACTGCGGAGTGTCATAGACCAGGCTGTCGCCATCGAGGTTGAAGCCGTGGCGCAGGATGAGGTGGGAGAATCTGAATCCCGGGGCGGGCTGTACCTTGATGGTATAGGGCTGCCCGAAGGGAATGGTCTCCTGGGTAAAGTCGCTGCCGTCAGCTTTGAGCACATCGCCGTTCAGGCCACCGCCATTGGGACGCGTGCCACGAGATATGGTCACCTGGTCGCCGTGTACGATGAGTCGGGTGTCAACGATCGCTCCGCCATTGCCCAGAATGGTGTTGTTGGCCGTCGTGCTGCCGCCGGGGTCTACATCGTCCCAGTCTATCTTGTAGCGCATACGGTACACGCCGGGTTCCAGGTCTGCCGGAACGGTGAAGGCGGGCGGTGCCACACCGGGATTGTTGCCCGACGAGGCTCCCGTACTGTTCTTGCCGTTGAAGTAGGAGTAGGCCATGAGGTCGGTCGTCTCGGTGAGGTTGCGGTCGCCGTCATAAGCCACGTTGAACTTGCCGTCGCGGTTCACGTCGAGGAACACGTAGCCGTGCATCCAGGTGCCGTTCCAGCTGAAGCCGGGCGTGACGTTCTCTCCTGCCTTGGCGGTGAACGAATCACCTAACCGCTTGATGTAGAGCTTGCGCTCGGTGCTTTGGTTCACCTGAATGGTGCGTGCGCCTGCACTGGGCACGTTCAGCGAAATGGACGCGAGGTTGCGGTCGTTGCGGGTAGTGGCCTGCTCTTCGTCGTAGTTCACGGGGTAGTAGGAGGTGGTGAAGCGGGGAGTGGCCTGGTCGCTCAGCTCTATGTCGTCGGCATAGAACAGAAAGTCCTCGGCCAGATGGTGCGGCGAACTGAGGTCGGGCACGATGAGCAGGTTGTGTATGTCAATGCCGTCGGCACCGCTCACGGCAAAGACAGCGTCAAACCACTTGCCGGGTGTGACCTTGCCGGTCGAGGTGACCCAGAACTGTTCGGTCGTAATGGGTTGCCAAGGGCGGTCGGTGCGCCGTCCCATGCCGATGAGCATGACGCGGCTGTCGGTCGGCACCCACATCTTGATGTGTACGTATTGGGTCTGCCGGGTCAGGGCAAAGGGTTGGTTCAGGGTGACCATGGCCCCGAAGGTGTTGCTGCCGAAGCGCGAACGCTGTGCGCCGAGCACCTGTGCCGAGGGATTGGGCGCAAAGCCCAGAATGGGGTCAACCGCTGCGTCGGGGTTGGCTGTGACCTGTATGTTGCCCTGTCCCTCCAACTGGCCGCCGGCGCGGAAGGGGGAGTGTTCCCAAGTGTCGTAGATGGAAATGGCCTTGTAGCTGTCCGCTTCTTCGAAGTCGCACAGCGTGGTTTGTGCCGTTGCTGGGAGCAGCGGGGTGGCCGACAACATCACACCCGCCAAAGCTTTATATAGATGGTTCATGGTGAGTCGTTTGTGGGTTAGTAGACTGAAACTGTGTGCAACACGGGACAAGCCTTGCTGGCGTTGATGGTGATGCGCAGGGCCTTGGCCTGGAAGCCGGAGCCGTAGCTGTCGGAGGTATTGCCGTTGAGCGGGATGATGCGCTTGTAGCCGATGGTGGTGGTGGCTATGTTCGAGGCGCGGCGCGTGAAGTTCACGCCGTCTTCGCTGGTCTCGACGGTGAATCCCTTGACGCGCTGTCCCAGACGGATGTACTCCATGAGGCTGACATAGCGGAGGGTTTGGGGGCTGTCCCAGCTGAAGGTGAGCGTGGCCTGCACGGTGCCGTCGTTGGTGGCCCAGCAGGTGTTCTTGTCGTTGTCAGTCAGGTTGGCGGCCTCATAGGTCACGGTCTGTCCCGCCGTACGGGTTTCGGTGGCCGTCACCTGGGCTGTCAGGGCCAGGTCGGTGCCCAGTCGGGTCTGCAACAGGTTGCCCAGTTCTTCCATGCGGGTCACGGTGGCTGCGGGCAGCGAACCGCTCTTGTCGGGGGGCAGGTTCAGGATGAGTGTGGCATTGCGGCCCACTGTTTCGAGGTACATCTTGAAGAGGGTTTCTGCGCTCTTCACGCTCTCGCCCGAGTGCCAGAACCAGCCGTGGCTCGTTCCTTTGGCATCGCTTTCGCCCGGGTGCCACTGCCAGCCGTTCTCGTTGCCATACTCGCCGTCGCCCATGGCCCAGTTGGTCTCGCCGGCCCAGCCGGCCTCGTTGCCAATCCAGCGGGCCTCGCCGCCAACACCCCAGAGGATGATGTCGGGACAGGAGTTGTGGATCGAGTCGCGCAGGTTGGGTATGTCGTAGTAGGTTTGTGCGTTGTCAATGGTGCGCAGGGTGTTGGCACCGCCGTAGTAACCTCGGTGGTCACCGCCGGTAGCTCCGTCAAACCACATTTCGAACTGCTTGTTGCCATAGGCGGCCAGCTCGGCACACTGTTCGAAGAAGACTTTCTTGGCGTAGTTGTCGGTGTACTTGCCGTTCTCGTCCTTCTCGCCCCAATAGGCACTGTTCAGGTCCCAGGGCGACACATAGAAGCCGTACTTCATGCCCAGCTCTTCGGCAGCTGCGGCGAAGTCGCGCGGAATGTTGGTGTCGGCACCATAGGTGGTGCCCGAGTTGCCCACGTGGTGGTCGGTGGTCTTGGTAGGCCACAGGCAGAAGCCGTCGTGGTGTTTCACCACGGCGATACCGCCCTTCATGCCGGCTTTCTGTGCGGCTTCGAGCCACTGGCGCGGATTGGGTGCCGCCGTGGGGTTGAAGGTGGAGTTGGCCTCACTGCCGTCTCCCCACTCGGCGTTGGTATAGGTGTTCATGCCGTAGTGGAAGAAGGCGTAGAACTCTGTTTCGTTCCACTTGAGCTGACGGTCTGAGGGTACGGGGAAGACCGGACGGGGAACGTTCTCAGGATTGTCAAGCACCTGGGGCTTCAAGGTGAGCGTACCTTGTGCCGACAGGCTTGCCGGCCATGCTGCGACCATACACAGGAGGCCGGTCAGGAGTTGGGTTTTTCTCATATTGTTAAAGGTTAGGTTTGTTCGGTATAGCAGAAGGCGGCACGCGGCGGCCGCCCTCGGTTCAGTCGGCGGGATATTCCAAGTTCTCGCGGGTAGCGCATTCCAGCACCTCGTGCAGATACTTGGCGGCCTCGTAGCGGGCCATGGGCAGGTCGTGCAGCAGGCAGGTGCCGCAGTCACGCGGCGTAGTGCCCGGCACTTCTCCCTCAAAGTTTGCCACGAAGGCAAAGGTATCGCGCAGCAGGGGCAGGATGTCGGCTGGCGTCAGGTCGCCCCGCATGAGCAGGTAGTTGCCCGTGAGGCAGCCCATCGGGCCCCAGTAGACGATGCGGTCTTTCCACTGCGGCTCGTTGCGCAGGTAGGTGGCTGCGAGGTGTTCGATGGTGTGGATGGCTCCCTGCCCGAGCACGGGTTCCCGGTTGGGCAGTTTCATGCGCACATCGAAGGTGGTGATGACTTCATCGCCCACGCGGTCCTTGCGCGACACGTACACGCCGCGTTGCAGGCGCAGGTGGTCGATGGTGAAGCTGGGTATTTTCTGCATGATGGTGGTTCTTGGGTTTTCGGGATTGGAATAAGTGATTGCGGTTACGGGGTGAGGAGACCAACGATTGTGGCAAACGCTCAAACCTGCAAAACACTCCTATATATATAATAAGGAGTGCCTCAGGCCGTCAAGGCAGCCAGCAGGGCTTGGGTCACGCCAAACGACTTGTCGGCCATCACGTCCCAGAAGTTGAGGTACTGGTCTAAGTGGCCTTCGGCACCGGGCGTATCGCTGATGATGCGGAAACTGAGGAAGGGCACGCCATACAGGTGACAAACCTGTGCCAACGCACCGCTCTCCATGTCTACGGCCATGCCTTCGGGAAAGCGTTGCTTGATGCAGGCCAACTGGGCAGGGTCCGACACGAATTGGTCTCCGCTGCATATCAGGCCACCCACCACACGGGTGTCGGTGTGCAGCTGCAAGGCGGCGTGCAGCAGTTGGGCATCGGCCTCGTAGTAAAGGGGCAGTCCCTGTACACGGCCCAGCTCGTTTTCCGGTCCGCAGTCTACATCATGGTACACGACCTTCACGCCGGCCACCACATCGGCCACCTGCAAGCTCGGGTCTATACCGCCCGCCACACCGGTGTTCACAATGGCATCAGGCGCAAAGCGGCGAATCAGCTCCACGCCGCCCACGGCAGCATTCACCTTGCCTATACCGCTCTGCATCAGCACCAACCGGCTATCGCCGAACTGGCCCGTCACGAACGAGGCCACGCCGTCGCTCACCGTCTGCGGTTGCTGCAACAGCCCCGCCAGTTGCTCATGCTCCTTGTGCATGGCATTGATTATTCCTATCGTTCTCATCATATTCTTGGAGTTGGAATAACAAGAGCCGAGGTTGGAGGCGATGGTGCACTGGGAGGGCGGGCTTCCAGCCCGCTTAAGTACATTCTGGCGGGCTGGAAGCCCGCCCTCCCAGCCGTTAGCGCCTCATTTCGGTTTGAACTATTGAATGAAACATCAGTTTGACCTTACTCGTTATATGATAGATAATGCAAGCGAGAGCAGCACATCTATCTCGCACGAATGTTTGGCCGAACACAGTCTATCTGCGGGCAAAGATAGTGCAAGTGAGAGCAATACAAAAGAAAACTCCGCAGGATTTTCTTTTGTATGGCCGAACGCAGCCTATCTTATGGAAAGATAGTGCAAGTGAGAGCAATACAAAAGAAAACTCCGCAGGATTTTCTTTTGTATGGCCGAACGCAGCCTATCTTATGGAAAGATAGTGCAAGTGAGAGCAATACAAAAGAAAACTCCGCAGGATTTTCTTTTG
>CALZRA010000057.1 GCA_945828345.1 uncultured Bacteroidales bacterium | reverse complement strand
TAAAAGGAGGAATAATAGGTATTAGATTGTTTACATTCATCATTCCAAATTCATTACCTCTTTACTTATGATGGGTTCCAATATTAAGCGACAGGCAACAACTTTGGAATAATTCATCACTGAGGCGCGCCACCCGTGAGGGCAGCGCGCTTTTTTGTCTTTTGGCGGAAGGAGCGGCGCGCGCTACCTTTGCCCTCGTTCAATCATTATTCATCTATAATCTAAGGTTAAAGGGATAGACAGACAGTTAATTGTGTGTGTTCCGAAGGGCCGGGCGTTCGCTCCCGGCCCTTCTTCGTGTCCCCGCATATACCGCCACGCGGCCCCCTTACGGAGCGCCTCAAAGAATAGGGCTCAGGGGGGTCGTAATACTTTTTCGCGCCTTCCGCGCCAAATCAGCCCCGCCACGGAGGAAAAGTATTTACAAAGGGTTTTGAACCCTGCCGAAGGCGTGGCCCTGCATCGCGCGCACGCCCGCGCGCCCGCCTCATACGCACGCGGGAGAGCCGCCGCGGCCGCACGGCGCGCTGTCTTTTGCTTCGTGTCACGGAATAGAGAACTTCGCCTTCAGAAAAAGCAGCCACACCGCACGGCCTAAGCGGGAGCAACCCCCTAACCCCACACCCTACAACCATGATCCACTACAAGGTACAAGAGAAGAAGAGCCCCCGCACCCAGACTTCCAAGTTCTACGTGCAAATTGCTCCCACCGCCCCCGTCACCCGCGCGGCCATCATCTCCCAAATCGAAAAAATCACCTCCCTCTCCTCCTCCGACGTGAAAGGCTGCCTCGACGCGCTGGAGTACTGCATCGTGGAGGCTATGAAGAACGGCCAGAGCGTGCGCCTCGGCGACCTCGGCTCCTTCCGACCCACCCTCTCCTCCTTCGGCACCACGGAGCGCGACAAGGCCAACTCCAACCTCATCCGCCACGTGCGCGTGCGCTTCTCCATGAGCGGGCAGATGGGCCTCGACCTCCAGCCCGAACGCCTGAACTTCGCACCCTACAAGAACATCAAGCAGGCTCCTGAACAGTGACCCCGGCGGCGGCGCGCCGCACCGCAACCGCCACGCGGCGCACCGCTCCCGCTGCAAGGCAGAGCAACGTTTTGCCTAAAGTAGGCAACGATTTGCCTAAGGTAGGCAACGGTTTGCCTAAGGTAGGCAACGATTTGCCTAAGGTAGGCAACGCTTTGCCTGACCACTGCAAAATGACAACACTATGAAGAAATGTACACGATGCGGCCGACTGCTGCCGCTCAGCCAATTCCACCGCGACAAGATAAGCGAGGACGGACACTACTACGTCTGCAAGGAGTGCCGCCGCAAGTACTACTCCGACCAGCACGGAGGCGTCGCCCACCTGCTCCGCCACTCCACCACAGAAGAGCTGGAGCAGGAACTCGCACGCCGCGCCGCCCTCGCCCGCGCAAAAACCGAACAGACATGAACAAGAATAACATCAGCATAGCGAGCGCCGTAGTCATGCAGCTCAGCGGCATCGTGCTCGCCTTCCTCAGCTTCTACCGTTCGCCCGACGGAGAGATAACGGACAGCGTCCTCTGGTACGTGGCCCAGACACTGCTTTACAGCGGCTCCATCTACGGCGTGACGGTCTACGTGCAGACCAAATTTGCCGAAATCCGCTCCCAGCTCTTCGGCACGGGCGGCGGCGGAAGCACCTCCGCCGGCATCAACCGCCGCGAATAACGCCCGCCCACCGCGAATAACGACCGCTCACCAAGCGGAAAACGACCGAAAACGACCGAAAACGACCGCCAAAATGCGAAAAATCACCGAAATCATCCTCCACTGCTCCGCCACCGCCGAAGGCCTCGACTTCAGCGTCCGCGACATCCGCGCCTGGCACAAGGCCCAGGGCTGGGCGGACGTGGGCTACCACTACGTGGTCCGCCTCGACGGCACCGTGCAGGAAGGCCGCCCCCTCGAGCAGGCGGGCGCGCACTGCAAGGGCCACAACGACCGCTCCATCGGCATCTGCTACATCGGCGGGCTCGCCGCCGACGGACGCACTCCAAAGGACACCCGCACCACGGCCCAGCGCGCCGCCCTCCGCGCCCTCGTCACCCGCCTCCAGCGCCAGTACCCCGCTGCCACCGTCCACGGCCACAACGAGTTTGCCGCGAAGGCATGCCCCTGCTTCAACGTGCGCGAAGAGTTCGGCACGCAGCAGGCAGCAGGCAGCAGCACCCGCCTCCGCGCCTTCGCCATCCTCGCAGCCATCGCCGCCGCCGCCTCCCTCCTCTTCGCGGGCGTGACCTCCTGCACGGGAGCACGCCGCGCCGCCGTCCGCACCGAACAGCACACCGCCACAGCCACCGACGACCGCCTGGAGGCCCGCACCTCCACCGCCGCCGACAGCCGCCACACCGCCGACTTCACCGCCGCCCGCTACCTCACCGACACCGTCACCGTGCGCGACACGCTCCGCGTCACCGAACGCCAGCAGGGCTGCACCCTCTACGTCACCCGCGACCTCGTCCGATGGCGCGACCGCACCCTCACCCGCCGCGACACCTCCGCCCTCACCGCCCTCACCGACACCCGCACCGACACCCGCACCGACACCGCCCGCAGCTTCCGCGCCACGGCCCGCACCTCCTCCACCGCCGACCATCCGCCCGCGGCGGCATCCGCCAGCTGGTGGACCTCCCGCCCATTCATGGCCATCCTCAACCTACTCGCAGCCGCAGCCGCCCTCGTGGCCTTCATCGAGCTCCGCCGCTACCGGCAGGAGCAGGAACGGAAGGGCGGACGGTAGGCCGCCGCACGATACACACGCACGACATCCCCACCCACCCACACCGAAAGCACCAATGAAAGCAGGCAAGACCAAGACCGACTTCTACGACTACGACGCCTACGTGGACAAATTCCAGCGCACCAACCTCCCGCGCACCACCGACGAGACCTACACGCCCGAAGACGTGTACAACTGCGTGGTGGACTACGTGGATACCATCTACCCCCTCGAGGGGCACGTGGTGGTCCGACCCTTCTACCCCGGCGGCGACTACCAGGCATACAACTACCCGCCGAACGGCGTGGTCATCGACAACCCGCCCTTCTCCATTCTCACCCAAATCGTCCGCTACTACATCGGCCGCGGCATCCCCTTCTTCCTCTTCGCCAACAGGCTTACCTGCGCTTCCTTAGTCCGCCTCGGCGCTACCGTGTTCTACGTAGAGAACGGACTCCGCTACTCCAACGGGGCAGAAATCGGGGCTGCATTCGTCTCCAATCTCACCCCGCAGTGGGCCGTTGTCTGCGCCTCCTCGCTCCGCCTCGCCCTCGCCGAACAGCCCTCACAGCAGCCGGACTCAAAGAGCCTGAAGATATACGACTACCCGCATAACCTGCTGAAGTTCTCCGACTTCTCCGCCCTCTCCTTCCTCGAGGAAGACACCTACATCCCATTCTCTTCCGTAGTCAGCACCCGCGCCCGCTGCGAAGGCCGCTCCGTGGGCTTCGGCTGCTCATTCCTGCTCAGTGACGAGATGGCGAAGCTCGCAAGGGCGAAGCTCGCAAGGGCGAAGCTCGCAAGGGCGAAGCTCGCAAGAGCGAAGCTCGCCCACAAGATAGAACTCACCGAAGAGCAGCAGCAGCAGCTCCGCGCCCTCAACCAAACCGCCAAACAATAACCACACCCCCCTCCCCATGCTCGACATCAGCTTCCCCACCGCCTCCACCCTCTACACGCCCACCGACTTCCTCGCCCGCTCGACCTCCGCACAGTCCGACTGCGAGCGCATGGACGTGACCGTCAAGAACGGCACCGACCGCGTGGACATCAGCCTCCCCGGCACTGACGAAGGCGACTTCTTCGGCTACTCCCTCAGCCACACGCACGGCTTCGAGCGCCTGCTCCGCGAAGTGGTGGGCAACACGGGCGGCTACCGCGCGCGGGTGACCGTATCGCTCAGCAACCCCGACAGCGGGGAGAGCCAGGTCTTCACCTACGACTTCGTGGCCGACCGCTTCCACGACACCGACTTCGCTACCTTCCGCGACAACCGTCTGCCGCTCTCCGCCGCGGGCATCCTTCCGCGCCGCATCAGCCTCGACCACGCCGCGCCCGAAGTGCTCTCCTTCTTCCTCTACAATCCCGGAGGCAAGGCGCTCCAAGTGCCCTTCGAGCTGGAGGCAATGGGCGACGACAGCAGAGAATGGAGAACCACCAACGGCTTCCTCACCGAAAGCAGCCGCAACGGCCTGCTCTCCTTCCTGCGCTTCACCGCCGACGATGCCGCCCGCGCCGTAGCCGACCGCGACATCGCCGGCCTCATTCCCTTCCGCCTCCGCGTGACGCTCCACGCAGGCAAGCTCGACTTCCTCATCCAGCCCGCGGGTGACCATCCCGTGGCCGTCCTCGAGTTCCAGAACCGCTACGGTTTCCCCGAACTCTTCTACTTCTTCGGCGGCTGGGAGGAGGAGCGGAAGGTGACGCGCAAGGAGGCCGACCTCGGCGACGGCCCCGAAGTGTACCGCACCACCGTGGAGCAGACTATCACCCTCCGCACAGGGCCGCTGCACGAGGCCGAACGCGCGCTCTTCTACGACCTGCTCGACTCGCCATCCGTCACCCTCCGCGCCCTCGGGCACACCCGCACCGACCAGCCCTTCCTCATCGACAACCACGACCTGAAGGCCTCCTCCGACCCCTACGCGCTCCCCGAGGCCACGCTGAAGCTCCGCCCCATGCACAATGCCCGCTTCGCCCCCGTGCCCGTGCTCCCGCCCGACACCTTCGACAAGACCTTCGACACCACGTACAAGTAACCCACACCCCCCTCCACCATGGCCAACCCGAACTTCACCGCCATCCACCGCTCCGATGCCCTCCGCCTCCTCGAGGACGGCGAACCCCACCGCCTGAAGGTGTGGAAGCTAACCAGCGGGGAGATACTCGAGTACCTCGATGCCGTCTACACCGGCCACCACGCCCGCGGCGGCACTCACCGCGTGCGCCTCGCCGCCAGCGGCCAGATACGCGCCTTCCGCGACTGCCTTCTCTTCGAGATAGACGACCTCTCCGTCTACTTCTGACCCCCTCGGTCTGCGCAGACTGCGGGCTCCAAATTGTCTTTTGCCCCTTCCTATAATAAAGCGACCTTCGCCGACATCTAAAACAACCGCCGCAACCAATGATTTACGACATCTACATCAACGCCGCCATAGGGTGGCCCATCTCTTACGAATACGTCCGCTCCGAGCTGAAGAAGTGCGAGGGCCGGCCCGCCAACGTCTACGTCTCCTCCCTCGGGGGCTCACTGGTGGAGGCCATGAAGATACGCCAGCTCTTCGTGGACCACGGACAGGTCACCTGCCACCTCCACGGCTTCGTGGCCTCCGCCGCCACCATCCTCTCCACGGGTGCCGCCCGCGTGCTCATGGGCCGGCATGCCCTCTACCTCGCCCACCGCTGCTCCAACTGGGTGGATACCTGGGGACAAATGAACGCCGAAGAGCTCTCCCGCGCCATCGAGGAACTGAAGGCCGGACAGCTGGAGCTGGAGAAGATAGACCGCACCGTGGCTGGAGTCTACGCCGCCCGCGCGGGCCGCTCCGCCGAAGAGTTCTTTGAGCTCATGAAGCAGGCCCAGTGGCTCAGCGCTGAAGAGGTCCTCGGCCTCGGCCTCGCCGACGGTCTCGCCGAAGACGACAACGCAGCCGCCTCCGACCCCGCCGCCGACCCCTCCGCCTCCAGCGCCGCCTTCGCCGCCCGCTTCGCCGCCTGCGGCCTCCCCGTACCGCCCACGGCAGCACCCGCCGCCGCTCCCGCGGCATCAGCACCCGCCACAAACCTCGACAACAACCATACAACCATGCCAACCAACACAACCCCCGACAACGCCCCTGAAGCAAAGAAGCCCTCGGCCTTCTCTGCCTTCCTCGACCGTCTGGCCTGCAAGCTCGACGCCATCTTCGGCCTCGACAACCTCGACGACAACGACAGCGAAGCCCCCGCAGCTCCCGCTGCCGAAGCTCCCGCCGCTCCCGCTGCCGAAGCTCCCGCCGCTGAAGCCCCATCCGCTCCCGCCGCTGAAGCTCCCGCCGAACCCGCCGCTCCCGCCGCCGAAGCTCCCGCCACCGAAGCCGAAGCCGCCGAACGCATCAAGGCCCTCACCGACGAGTGCGCCGCCCTCCGCGCCCAGATCGAGGCAATGAAGAAGCAGGACGGAGCCACCTCCGACCCCGTGGCCGCCGCGCCCGCCGAATTCGACGGCAACGCTGAAGCGGAGCGCATCAACCGCCTCCGCGCAGCCTCCCGCCGCTACCGATAAGCCAGCCGCGCGCACAATTCCCCACACACCAACCAACACCAAAACCAAACCCAACAACCCAGCAACCATGCCCAACTCCATCCACATCACCGACGACGAACTCAAGAAGAGTGCCGTCTCCTACCGCAAGGACCTGCTCATCATGCCCGTCCTCAGCGCCAACGACACCCTCCAGCACATGACCCCGCGTGCAGGCGTGGCCGGCCGCGAAGTGCTCGGCCAGCTCAGCGGCGGCATCGAGCTCGGTCCCTACGACCCCAGCCGCTACGACGACGAAGACCTCGAGGCAAAGCCCCGCGTCCTTGAGACCTTCCTCGGCAGCGTCATCAAGCGCTTCGACCCAAACAGCGTGGCCAAGAGCGTCTACGGCTCGCTCATGACCCAGGGCGAAGACCTCAAGAGCGTAGACATCGCACAGCAGGTGCTCTACTACCTCAGCGCGAAGCTCGGCCAGGGCCTGAACAAGGCTATCTGGAGCGCCAAGCGCAACGACAGCGGCACGAAGACCGCTGACCTCTTCAACGGCTTCGACACCATCACCGCCAACGAAATCACCGCGCAGACCATCAAGGCCAGCGAGGGCAACTTCGTCCAGCTCTCGGAAGCCATCAACGAGACCAACGCCACGGACATCCTCATGAGCATCTACGAGCAGGCCGACGACAATCTCCGCGCCGTGCCCTCCAAGATGTACCTCCCCTTCGACATCTACACCGCGTACAACCGCGACTACCTCTCCACCTTCGGCGGCGTAGCTTACAACCGCGAGTTCAAGAAAACGTATCTCGAAGGCACCAACAACCTCTGCGAGCTCGTGCCCCTCGCCTCCAAGAAGGGCTCGAAGTTCATCCACCTCTCCACGAAGGGCAACATGGTCTACGGCTACGGCGACGGCATGGCCGACGAGAAGGTAGCCATCGAGAAGCACCACGAGTTCCTCCTCTCCTACGTGGCCACCATGTACTTCGGCTGCCAGTTCGAGAGTGTCAGCAAGGAGCGTCTCCTCGTGGCCAAGCTCAGCGCATAGTACCTTCCCCCCATCCCACAATAGCTCTCGCACGGCGCGCGCCGCGCACCTCCTGCAACCGCACCACGGCAAGCGGAGCGCGCCTTCTTTTTCTCACTAACACAACAACCAAACACAGCATACAACATGGCAACTTCTAACTGCACCGCCGCCCAGCTCTACAAGAGCCTCGAGTTCTGCAAGGGCAAGACCATCCTGCCGGGCGTGCGCACCCGCCTCTACTACATCGCCAAGCGCCACATCGTGGCGTGGCCCTCTCTCCCCGACACCGCCACTTCCGACATGGCGGAGCTCGCCACCTACGACGGCGACTTCACCCTCGAGGCTGACCACTACTGGCAGTTTATCGACATCATCGACAACAAGGGCAAGGTGGAAAGCGAAAGCCAGGGCGACAAGCCGGCCCGAACTTTCTTAAACAAGTTCTCCCCACTGCACCCCGAAACCGATGCCGAAGCCACGGGCTTCTGCCGTCAGGCGAACTCGGACGACTTCGTCTACCTCGTGCAGCTGCGTAACGGTAAATTCCGCATGCTCGGCAACGAGGCCTTCTCCACCGACACCAAGCCGAAGCAGGACAGCGGCGAAGGCGTGAGCGGCGAATTCGGCACAACGATCGAAATCACGGTGACCGACGTTTGCCCTGCTCCCTTCTACGCTGGTAAAATCCAGCTCGACGCGTCCAACTACATCGACGCTGCTACGGGCGAAAAAAAAAATCAGTAAGTAGGTCCTTCAGTGACGAGTTCGGTCCGGAGTTCCAGTAACTGGAGGCAGTGCATCCAGAGCCGTCTGGCCCTGCCGGCGTCGGTGCCTGCTCCGTCCCGCTCCCGCCACTGCACACTGCACGGCCGGCGCGCGAAGGCGCACGAGTTCAATTTATCTAAGTATTCATCTTTTTGTGGTTTCGCGTCAAAGCTTTCGTCCTTCACCGCGTCCACCGCGCCGGCCACCTTTATAATATTATCTCACCCATGAAGCTCGACCCCGCATTCACCCAGCAAGTACAAGACTACCTCGCCCAGCCCATCGAGCAGCGCGACCTCAAGCACGGCGCGGAGCTCATGCTTAAAATGAACCGCAACAGGAGCCTCCACCGCCATATCCTCCGCCGCGGCGACAGCGTGCGGCTCGAACGCGAGCTCATCAAGTACCTCCGCATTCGCCTCGACGGCCTCACCCGCCGCGAGGTCTACTTCCTCGAGAAGGAGACAATCCCCCGCGTCCGCGCCACCTTCCGCGCAGCCGCCGAACGCTACGAGCCGAAGCCCGCCGACCTTACCCTCCGCGTCACGCCCGCACAGCCCGACCGCCGCGGCAAGCGTCCCGACCACGACTTCCTTCCCCGCGAGGTGCGCGAACTCTACGAGCAGAACGGCGACATCTACCGCCGTATGCGCCGCACCTTCGAGACGCTGAAGGGCATGGGCTCGCAGACGGCGTGCGACCGCTACGAGCTCGTCAAGATGCTCGCCGAACTCGACACGCGCTACCGCACCAACCTCCAGCGCTACGACGAGGCGCCCGAACCCTCCCAAGAGGACATCGAGGCCCAGCGCGCCGCCGAAGCCAGCGCAGCAGCCGCCGCAGACCTGGGACTGAAGGGAACGCAGGAAGCCGCCGCCGCCATCATCTTCGGCGAAGGCGAAGCCACCACCGCCGCCGCCACGGAAACCGGCAGAAAGGAGGAGGACTGACCCATGGCAGAGTTCCGCGACGACTCCCTCCAGACCCTCCGCCGCCACCTCTTCTCCTCCGAAGAGGATTTACAGGCCTCGGGCCTCTCGAAGCAGGTAGTGGAGCGCATTCTCAACGTGCGCGAAATGTACTACTACTGGCTCCGCAACCCGCAGCTCACCGACCAAGTGCTCGCCGCGCAGTTCCGCGAAAGGTACGGCTACGCCCGCTCTAACGCCTACATCCTGACGAACTATCTGAAGATACTCATAGGCGACACCTCCCGCGCCTCCCGCGCCTGGTACCAACATCTCTTCATTCAGCGCTGCGAGGAGGCCTTCGCTATGGCCCGTGCCAACAACGACTCCAAGGCCTTCACCGCCACGCTCAACTGTCTCGGCAAGTACACCCGCCTCGACACCGAAGATAGTCGCCTCCCCGACTACTCCCAAATTGTTCCCCAGCAACTGGAGATAACCACCGACCCCAGCGTGGCAGGCTTCCAGCGCATTCCGAACCTGAAGGAGAAGGTGGCGAAGATGCTCAACAAGTACGCCGCCGACACCAACTTCGAGGCCCTCAACAAGACAAAGCAGCGCGAGCAGAACCTCCGCACAGACCAAGTGCCGCCGCCCATGTAGGCGGATACTCGTCCTCCATGGAGCGCCACCTATCGCAAAAAACCGCCGAAATATGCCCCTTCCGCACATTATCACTGTACACTGGACCGAAGCCTACCACCTCGCCGACGTGGTCACACAGCGCTACGCACGCCCCTCGGCCCTCGCCCTCTCGCCCGTTCCATGGCGGCGGCTCCCCATCATCGGCCTCGCCAAACTCACCGCCACGGAGGAGGAGAAAGACGGCACGCGCACCCACACCACCACACTCACCGCCACGCTCTGCCTCACCGCCTTCGAGCCCACGCGCCCGCTGCGGCCCATGGCCTACAAGCTCACCGCCGCCGACGGCACGGAGTGGCTCCTCGGAACCTGCGAGCCTCCCTTTCCCCTCACCACCTTCGCCACCACCATCAGCGCGAAGCCCGGCGGCGAACAAGCCGTGCAGCTGGAGGCAAGGCTCACAGGCCCGCTCCCGCTCCTCCGCTACCGCACCTACTAATCCACCGCTAACCCTCTCACACCCCACACGATGGCAACAGAACTCACAGAAATAATCCGCACCGCCGCCAAGATCAAGGACGAGACCGTGGAGAGCGCCAACACCGCCTCCCGCGTGGGCGGCTGCCTGCTGGACCTCGCCGCCTTCGCCGCCCAGGGCATCTTCGCCGACGAAATAGCCTTCGAGTCAGCCGCCGACGGCGTAAGCGTCCGCCTGCGCTACCACAACGCTCAGGGCCAGCCCTACGAACGCCGCGCCTTCATCCCCGCCCTCAACCCCGCAGCCGGTACCGCCGGCGTGCTCACACCCGCCCAGTACACCAGCATGAAGGCCTTCGGGGCAGTCTACGACGTGGGCGTGTTCACCGGCACGGCCACGGCCTGGGCGGCATGCGCCACGGCCGAAGTGGCCGGCAACTCGGCCTACCGCGTGCTGAAGTACCAGATTGGCACGGTCCACTACTACATCGAACAGAGCGTGCGCGACAACTTCTGCACGCAGTACCTCTGCGAAGGGCAGCAGCGCTTCATCCGCACCATCCGCTTCGCCTCCAACGACCGCACGCAGGTGCAGAACGTAGGCGCGTGGGCCAAGACCGGGGCGCAGAGTATCAGCTACACGCCCTCCACGCGGGAGCTCCGCATCAAGGACTTCAACGGCGAGTACATCGGCACGAAGGCCACGCTCCCAGAGGCTTCTCCCTCTACCCCGGGCCTCCTCTCCGCCGCCGACAAGAAGAAGCTCGATTCCTGCGTGACCACCGCCGCAACCCTCTCGAAAGCGGGACTAATGACCCCCGCGCAGGTGGCAGACCTCGACAACGCCCTCCTGCGCGCCGAAGTGGGCTACTTCAGCGGCATCGAGACCTTCGCCGAAGGCACGAACGCCGTGCTGGAGATACAGAGCACCACCTCCACAGCGGGCACCGTGGTCTTTTGCAACCGCATCGGCACTTCGGCGGGCGCGTCCATCACCTTGGCGGGCTTCGCCTACAAGGTGGGCGGCAAGTACTACGCCGCCGCACCCGGCGCATACCCCAAGCCCATGCCCGCCCGCGGCGGCATAGCCCTCAACACCACGGACGGTCACGCCTACGTACTCACCGCCGAAGGCACGCTCGAAAAGCTCCTGCCCGTGGCCACGACTTCGCAGTCGGGACTGCTATCGGCAACGGACAAGGGCCTGCTGGACGTGTGTGCCGGGGCGGTCAAGTATATTGGTTCGTTCAGCAGTGTGAACGCGGCGTGCGACTATGCAGCCCGTGCAGAGGTTGCTGGTGACAAGTCGGCTGCTTTGTTGGTCTTCGATGCCGTGGGCGCAACAGGCAAGACGATACAAGGAAGGATAATCCAGCAGATCAACGGCCTCGACGAATGTATGCAGATACGTATGTGGGACAAGCGCCTCCACCGGCGGAATGTGACGGGAGCCAACGGCGTGAAAGGAAGCCAGACTTCGGCCCAGGAATGGAAGGAGTTCGGCGTAACGTCTTACGCCTACAACGCTGATACCCGGAAAATCACGTTCAGCGGGTATGATGGCGGCGAGCTTGGTAACGTGGTCCTCCCACTCGCCACGAGTTCCAACTCTGGACTCATGAGCTCGGCTGTATTCTCCAAGCTGAACACACTATCGCAGGTGTCGGAGAACATCCACCTGCTGAACCTCGGCACGTTCGACACGATGGCGCGGGCGGAGGAAGCCGCCGCCGCGCTCAACGTCTGCTCTAACCCGCTGTGGGAGTCGCTCTATTTCACCGTGCGCTCCAACTCGTTCCACATCCGCCAACAGGTGGAGAACGACTGTACAGTACAGACACTCTTTTTGGGGCGGGCCATCAAGCAGCGCTACATCAGCTTCTCCAACCCGAACCGCACGGCCATCGCGGAGGTGCAGTCGTGGCAGAACTCCATGGTACGAAACCTCAAGTACACCGCCGCAAGTCAGCAGATACAGCTCCAGTCGCCCTGGAACGACAACGTGGGCGCGGCCGCGACCATCCCGACCGTATCGTCCAGCATCAACGGCCTCGCGCCGAAGGAATGGCCCGCACGGCTCGCCGCCATCGAGCAGCGCATCACCACGCTCGAGAACAAGGTGCAGGCTCTCGAGGCCGCGGCGGCGACATCCACCGCCGACACCGACTCCGCCGCCGAAGAAGCGGGAGGGGAGGCTTAATCGCTTATTCATTCACCTACTAAAATGTAATACATTATGCAACAAGTTAAGAAACAACTGCAAGACGCTATCGCCGAACTCAAATCCGGCTGGGGCATCAATGAAGTCAAGCGCGAAGACCTCGCTGCCGTTCTGGAGAAGGTCGTCGCCGCCTTGGACCGGGCGGCTCAGCTGCCGGTGGCTGGCCCAGCAGTAATTGAAGGGTACACTATTAGGTACAACAGTATCCCCAACATAATAGAGGGCCGTGCCCCTGTCGGCGCGAAACCCGCTTTAGGTGTTTCCTACGATGATATTTCAAGTTTCAACGCAACTGGTGCCTATTATGTCTTCTTCGATGCAGAGACAAAAAAATCATACTCCCAGAACTCCGAAGGGATAAACGCTTCCGACTTCATGAAGGACAAGATACTGTTTGACGAAAAATCGTTCTGCTACAGGACCTCTATGTCTGATGATCCATTTAAGATTATTAGAAAAGCGGGCAATTTCAGCGATGAGACCCCATCATTCATAGTATAGACACACCCCGCGCAGCAGCGCGGGAACCAAACCAAATAAACCACAAACACAAATGAAACAGACCAACGCCAAAGAATGGAGCGAAATCCTCAACAGGGTATCAATCCTCGGCACCGCGACACCCAAGCACCAGGTGAAGGCATCCGAACTCGCCGCCCTGCTGAAGTACATCCTCTTCGAGCTCATCCGCAAGAACCCTACGCCTACAGAGATCGTCGATAGCTTCTACGAGTTCCTCGACGACCAGGTTGAGTTACTCGACGAGGCCAGGCCTTCAAGCGGGAATACGGAGTTCTGCGTAGCTCTTCTCGCCAGGGCCGGCTGGAGAGTAGGGTACTATGACGAGACGAACCACAAGTTCTACCTCAGAGACTTGGACGGGAACAGTTTAGACTCCTACTACGGACGCATCCTCTCCTGCAACGGAACGGACTACGTCATCAGCAGTGACCACGCGCAGCTCATCGACCTCAACGCCTAACGCCCGCCGCGGAAGCGGAATGTAATACAATAACCCCATGCCCACCATCCCCACCTCCCTCCTCGAGCCCGAAGTGCTCGACCTCGGCGCGAACGGCCCGCAAGCCGCCGTGGCCACCGTGGAAGACACCACGGGGCTCTTCGACAGCTACCGCGTGCAGTTCCGCGCCGTGCCGGGCCGTCCCGGCGAACTCTACGCGCCCTTCGGCCCGGACAACAAGCTCCCCTACAAGCTGCGCGACCTTGTGGGGGCTGACGAAGTGACCGCCCAGAACAAGTTCTTCAACGTCCTCGCCTGCTACGGCGCGGGCCTCGAGCTCCAGGACCTGGAGGGGAAGCCCACGGCCCACGCGGAGGCACGGCGCTTCGCGCAGCGCAACAGCCTCCGCACCTTCTTCCTCGAGCAGGCTACGGACATGAAGTACTACTTCTTCTCCGTGGCCGTGCTCATCCTCAGCCGCGACGGCACGCGCATCAACCGCATCGTCCACAAAGAAGCCTGCTGGACGCGCCTCCAGAAGGCCGACCGCACGGGACGCGTGCGCCACGTCTACTACGCCAACTGGGAACAGGGCACGCCCTCCGCACGCCAGATCGAGCGCATCCCCCTGCTCGACCTCAACGACCCGCTGGGCGAACTGCTCGTGCTCATGGGCCGCGAGCCCGGGCGCGACGGCATGACCCGCGAACGCACCCGCGGACGCAAATTCGCCATGCTCCT
>CALZRA010000056.1 GCA_945828345.1 uncultured Bacteroidales bacterium | reverse complement strand
TCACGCACGGTTCTGTGAGAGGGTGAGGGTGAAACTCCCTCGCTCTACTCGACCACACATCCTGTATCTCACTGGGAATGGCCTTGTTGATTCCCAGAAAGTTTTGAAATTCGTCGATGATGAGGGTGTAGTGGTTCTCCCGTCCGTAAATCATCAGTTCTTCAAACAGGGTGCCGAATGAGGTTACGTTGCCGTGTATGTGCAGTCCTAACTGCCGGAGGGCTTGCTGCTGGAACTTGCGGCAAAGCAGCTGCTCATTGTCCTTCGACACGTAGAGGTATAGTGCTGGGTGTCCCTCTGCGCTTTTCAGCAGCAGGGAAGTCTTGCCTATCCTTCGGCGGCCGATAAGGGTGGTCATCATCGAGTGGTTCGCTGATTGCTCCCAATTCTTTTTGAGCATGGTCAGCTCCATTTCGCGGTCATAGAATTTCATACAGCACAGCGTTGGTGTTTGCTAATTTAATGGCCATTAAATTAATGGCTGTTGCAAAAGTACCGCAAAGCAGGCGTAGTGCAAAAGAAAAAGGCTAAACTTTTTTCGTTTGCCGCGCTTGCTTTGCGGTAATCTGTGTACGGCCTGTCCGTCCGTTGGCGTCAAGTCTCTCGCAGTAAGGTGTTGGTCATGGAGGCTGGCTCAGCTGTCGAGGTCTACCAGCTTGCCCTTGGCACTGAAGGTCAGTTCCAGTCCGTTTGACAGCTCCACCTCAGTGCGGCGTGTGCTGCGTTCTATCTTGATAACGCGTGCCATGCCGTTAAGGTAGACCTAAGTGCCGGGTTGTTTCCTACGTGATGAAGGGAGTTCTTCAGCCCTCCGTTGCGGCATGTCGCGGAAATTGCTTACATTTGCAGCGCAATGAGGGCTTTGTGCCCGCCGAGTGCTTGGTAAACCTCGTAAAAAACAAGAGTATGATGAATCATTCTACTGTCGAAAAGGCCCGTGTGAGGCCGATGGTCAGCATCCCCTTTCTGTGTTTGTCGGTGCTGTTCTGTGTTTGCTTGATAGCTGCTAATTTGTTGGAGACCAAACAGGTGTGCATCGGGTCGCTCGACCTGACGGCCGGGCTGATAGTGTTCCCCGTTTCGTACATCATCAACGACTGTCTGGTCGAAGTGTGGGGTTACGCCAAGGCCCGTTTGGTCATTTGGTTAGGCTTCGTCATGAACTTTGTGTTTGTCGTGTTCGGCCTGCTGGCCGATGCGCTTCCCGGTGCTCCCTATTGGCAGGGTGAGGAAGGCTTTCATGCCGTGTTCGGCCTGGCACCGCGCATAGCCTTGGCATCCTTTTTGGCCTTTCTGGTCGGTTCGTTTCTGAATGCCTGGGTCATGAGCCGCATGAAGCTCTCTGCTTCAGACGGCAGCCGCGGTTTTGCCTGGCGGGCCATAGCTTCGACCTTGGTGGGCGAGTCGGCCGATTCGCTGATCTTCTTCCCTTTGGCATTGGGCGGTGTGGTGCCCTGGAGCGTGATGCCCCTGCTCATGTGTAACCAGGTGGTGCTGAAGACGGTCTACGAAATCATCGTGCTTCCCCTCACGATGTATGTGGTGCGCCGCCTCAAGCGACTCGAAGGAGGCGAGGCCTACGACCACGGTGTCTCCTACCGCCCTTGGAATATCGGAAACATTTTATAGTTGAAAGTTGAGAAAGTTTATAGTTGAAAGTTGAGAAAGTTTATAGTTGAAAGCTTATAAGGTCACTATGAAGCGCAGTATTCAGTCGCTCAGTGACTATCCTTATAAACTATAAACTATAAGCTATAATTATAAACTTTCTCAACTCTCAACTTTTCAACTATTCACATAACGTATATATAAGGAGTAAACGATATGAATCTCGACAACCAGCGGGCCTTGGTCGTGTTCAGCGGCGGCCAGGATTCGACCACTTGCCTGTTTTGGGCCAAGAAGCACTTCAAGGAAGTGTATGCGCTGAGTTTTGTGTACGGCCAGAAGCACGCCCACGAGGTCGATCTGGCCGAAGAAACAGCTCGCCAGGCGGGCGTGCATTTCGACAAGATGGACGTGAGTTTCGTGGGCCGTCTGGGCCACAATGCGCTGACCGACCCCTCCATGATGATGGACCAGACCAAGCCGGCCGGCGGACCGCCCAACACGTTTGTGCCCGGACGCAACCTCTTCTTCCTGAGCATTGCCGCCGTCTATGCCCGCGAGCGCGGCATCAGGCACTTGGTGACGGGTGTGTCGCAAACCGACTATTCGGGTTATCCCGACTGCCGCGACTCCTTTGTCCGTTCGCTCAACGTCACGCTCAACCTGGCCATGGACGAGCAGTTCGTGATCCACACGCCGCTCATGTGGCTCGACAAGTGCCAGACGTGGGCCTTGGCCGACGAGCTGGGCGTGCTCGACCTCGTGCGTAACCACACGCTGACCTGTTACAATGGTGTGGTGGGCGATGGCTGCGGACATTGTCCGGCCTGCGTGTTGCGGCGCAAGGGACTTGAGGAATATCTGGAACAGAAGGAATCAAACACCACACAACCATAAACCCACTACTACAGCCATGCGCGAAGACCTTTCACTCAACGCCCTGGGGCGCAAGACCGAGTACAAGAGCGACTATGCCCCCGAGGTGCTCGAAACCTTTGAGAACAAACATCCCGACAACGACTATTGGGTACGCTTCAACTGTCCCGAGTTCACCAGCCTGTGTCCTATCACGGGTCAGCCCGACTTTGCCGAGATACGTATCTCCTACCTGCCCGACCGCCTGATGGTGGAGAGCAAGAGCCTGAAGCTCTACCTCTTCAGCTTCCGAAACCACGGCGACTTCCACGAGGACTGCGTGAACATCATCATGAAGGACCTGGTGCGCCTGATGAACCCCAAGTATATTGAGGTGACGGGCCTGTTCACACCTCGCGGCGGCATCAGCATCTATCCTTATGCCAACTATGGCCGTCCCGGCACCAAGTATGCTGAACTGGCCGACTACCGCCTGCGCCAGCACGACCTGTAGCAGCCGCCAGACATCATCAAAGCAGCTGCGCCTGCCCGGATTCAGTTCCGGACAGGCGCAGCTGCTTGATGGTATGTGGTGGTTTAAGGGGTGTTCTATAAATTAGGTTTTAAAGAACGCCCCATGAGTGAACTCATTTATTCCGGCTGCCTGCTGTTTTTTAGAGCGACCTTTTGCATGTCTCGTCAGTCGCATAGCCCGCTATGCTCCATCCTCCACTTACAAAATGTCATCTCTAAAAATCCAGCATCCAGCTCGGCCTAATTTATAGAACACCCCTTAATCGTCTTCGTGCTTCCTTTTGCTTCTCGGTGTGCGGTATCTGGCTTCGCGCACATAGCGGCGCACAAAGGGGTGGTGCATGAATTGGCTGGGTGCGCCGTCGACTATGGTCTGAATCTGGCGCGTCATGATAGGCGTGGGGTATTGGCTGCACAGCAGCATGAAGAATCCCGGTCCGAGTACATTGTCATAGTTGTCGCGCACAAAGCTGGTTTCCAGCTCTTCGGTGCGGCTCATCAGCTTCTCGGCCTTGCGTCCCACCTTGCGCTCAATCTCTTCGGGCGAACGGCCTTCGCGCATCATGCGTATGCTCTTCTGTTGCAGCTCCCACAGCTCGTTGTCGAGACGGTTGCGCTTCTTGAAGAAGGCATAGAGCTTGTCGTTAAGCGGTCCGCCGCTCACGCGCTGTGTCACGTTGTCCACCTGAATGCTCAGGTTGGCGTTTTCGAGCACCAAGGGCATCACGCAGTTGCTGCCCGTGTAGAGCAGGGCCATGCGGGCCGAGTCCACATCGCCCACAAAGTTGAAGCGGCCGTGTATCACCTTACACGAGTCCACACAGTTAGTTGCCATGAATGCCTCGCCGCCTCCGTCTTCGGCAGTGACACGCAGGTAGAGCATCCGTCCGTCCAGACAGGGCACAGACGAACTTCCGGCTATATTGTACTGTTCGGCGCATGAGGTGAGCAGCAGGAGGGAGGATATGACGGCGAAAAGCTTGTACATAGCAGCGTGGTGGATGGGATGAGGTTCTCTTCTCTTCAGCCAAGGCCGTCGGGGAGCGTGTGGGTCACGCTGGGGCTGCCTTGCCGAAGCAGAAGCAAAGGTAACTACTCTTGTGGAAGTCAGGACCACCCGTCTGCTAAAAGTAGCAGCCCCTTAAATCTTTTTGGGGATTCAAGGGGCTGCGGCTGCAAAAGCTAATGGGTTTTTCACAATTCAACGCGACATTTTAAAGGGGCATCCGGCTGTCTGGGTTTCCGGGGCCATAAGCAGCCTATCGTTCGGCCTTCTCTTCGTGGGCTATGCGGAACACGGCATACAGCTCCAGCACGGCGGCGATGAGCAAGGTCAATTTCCACTCGCTGCCCCTGAAGGGCGGAATGCGGTAGTAGGAGGTGAACATGAGTGCGGCCGAAACGAGCAGCAGGAGCGCGCCGAGCATTTGCTGCCGGCGCAGCCGGCGGATAATGAGGTTGCTGCCCTCGTAGCGGTCATTCATTTGGATGGGGCAGAACAGCAAGGCCCCTGCGCCAAACACCCAGGGTGCAAGACCCGGTTCGAACAAGGGCAATACCGCCCCGACGATAAGCAGCAGGCCGCCCAAGCGGTACAGTTGTGTCTTCAGCATAATGTGTGCGGGGGTGTAGGGTTATTCAATGACATAGACATCCTCGTCGGCCGTGCGCATGTACAGGTTGACGCGTGCCACGCGTTCGACGGCCTCGGGATTGTTCATCAGGTCGTTCAGCGCCTTGGTGTCAGCGTTGTACTGGTCTTCGAAAGTCTTGATTTCAGCTTCCAAATCCCTGTTCTGCGTGCGCAGTTCGTGCAGCCTCCATACGCTGTTGGGGTCTAAAAAGCCCACAATGGCAATGAAGGCCAGGATGGTCCAAAGGTATTTCTGGCGGATGATGCACAGTCCGATATGTTTCAGCTTCTGTCCCATAATACTAAGGTGTGGTTTTTGATTACGGCAGCAAAGATAGGTTGCGCTCAGCAAATATCCAAGTTCGCTTGGGCTTTTTGCTGGATGCAGCCTATCTTGTGCAAAGTAGAAACGAAGCCTCCAATAACAATAATCGCGGCTAAGAGGCGACGGTGCACTGGGAGGGCGTGGCAAAGGCCCGCCTGTTGTCAAACCAACAGAGTGTGTTTTCCCAAACCTGATTGAACTTACGAGGCTTCCCGAACCGCTACTTCACGACCACCTCATCGGCAAACACCCAGCCGCCCCATGCGGCGGGCAGGGCCTGTATGCGCACATAGCGTGCCCGGCGGCGGCTTCCCTTCCAGCAGCAGGTGCGTACGGCGGGCTGCACGGTGCGCTGCGAGGGGCATTGCTGGTCACACAGCTCGGTGAAGTGCGCACCGTCGGCCGACACCGAAACCCTGAACGAGGAGGGATAGTAGATTTCAGCCCCGCAGGACTGCATGAAGTCACACTGCACCCGCCGCACGGTCTGCATCCGGCCCAAATCGACCGTCACGTCTAACCTGTCGCCCTTGATGAAACCCTGCCACCGGCCGTCCGAGGGCGACCAGCCGCCCCGCCAGCCGTCGGTGAGTGCGTCGTCGCCCGTCGAAGCATAGCGCGGGTGGTAGGGCAGGGCGTAGCTGACCTGTGCGCCGCGGGCTTTGTGGGATATGCGAGTGCCTGCCTCGCGCCGTTCGCCCTGTTCCGTCCGCAGGTCGAAAGCCCCGGTCTGCCACTCTTCATTCAGCAGTTTCATCACCCCTGCGGCCCTCTTCCTGAAATCAGTCCAGTCCTTGTCCGCATCACCCCGCCAGCCCGTTTCGGCCAGTGCCAGTGCGCGCGGATAGAGCATGTATTCTAACTGGCCCTGCGTGGGCACATATTCCGTCCACAGGTTTCCCTGTATCCCCAGCAGCTGGTTGCTGAGGCTGTCGGGCAGGAATTGGGAGGGGGCGAAGCCATACACCTTGTCGAAGGGAAGGTAGCCCCCGATGGCTTCGGGCTGGCTGGGAGGAGCATCCTGATAGCTGTCGAGGTAACAGAAGGCACCGGGCGACATCACCACCTCATAACCCAGCTGCGCGGCCCGGCAGGCTGTGGCGGCATCGCGCCACACCATGATAGCCGTACCTTCGGGCAGTCCCGGGGCTGCCACCTCGTCCCACGCCAGCATGTGACGGCCGTGCAGCTCCAGAAAGCGGGCCATGCGCTCCATGAAGTAGTGTTGCAGCTCGTCCACATGGTGCAGCCCCAGCTGCCGCATCCGTTCGCGGCAGCGCGGACAATCGGCCCACGAAGCCTTTCCGGCCTCGTCGCCGCCCAGATGAATGTAGGTCGAGGGGAACACCTGCATTACTTCGGCCAGCACCTCTTGGAGGAACTGGAACGTGGCTTCGCTGCCCGGACAGAAGTCAGCCTGCCTATAAGGCTCGTGCGTGCACGACAGTTCGGGATAGGCCGTGAGCACCTCTTCCGAGTGGGCCGGCATTTCGACTTCGGGCACGACCGTGATGCCGCGCTGCGCGGCGTATGCCACCAGCTCGCGCAGCTCCTGTTGGGTGTAGTAGCCGCCGTATGCGCCCGGAGCCTGGGCCGAGGCGTAGTGGCGGGGCGTGTCGTTCCACCAGGTTTTCCAGAGCGAGTCGGTGCGCCAGGCCCCTATCTCGGTGAGCCTCGGAAACCGCTTGATTTCGATGCGCCAGCCCGCCGCGTCGGTCAGGTGGAGGTGCAGGCGGTTCAGCTTGACCGCAGCCATCAGGTCTATCTGCCGCTTGAGGCAGTCCGTGCTGAAGAAGTGGCGCGACACGTCAATCATCAGCCCGCGCCAGCGACAGGCGGGGTAGTCGCTTATGTGGCAGCATCTCAGCCGCCCGTCTTGCATCAGCTGTTTCAACGTCTGTGCGGCACGCAGGAATCCCTCTTCCCCTGTGGCGGCGATGCGCACCGTGTCGCGGCTGACGTGCAGCCGGTAGGCTTCAGGCCGGTCTCCCCATTCCGTGCTCCGCTCGCAGCGCACCAAACGTGCGGTCTGGCTTGTGGCATTCTGTTCCAGCAGTTCTGCGACAGGGCGCACATCTATGCCCGACAGGTTCTCAAACCGGTAGGGGTGGTCGGTGCGGAAGCTCCCCTTGTCCCACTCACATTGTCTGGGGTGGGGCAGCAGGACGGGCTGGGCGTGCAGGAGAAGTGCCGGTGCGGCATAGAGGAAAAACAGGAACAGGGCTTTCATGGTGTCAGGTTTCGGTGCGTGCAGCAAAGTTAAGGATTGCGCGCCAATGTGGTGCTGTCTGTTCCGCTTTTTCTGGCCCCGTCCGTCTCAATCGTAGTTCCGGCAGCCAGCGGCGTGTCTACATTTTTTGTTACACAAGTTCCCGTATTTCCAAAAATGTGTATATTTGCAAGCCTATAAAGTCTGACGCAATGAAAGCAAACGAACAAACCTATCAGCAGATACAGCGTGCCTTGCGCAAGGCCGCATCGAAATTTCCCGCCAATCCCGACTGCCTGCCGCTCACCGACCTTTACCTGCAAGTGAAGCAGGAGAGCGGTGAACTGCTCGTATTTGACGATGACGACCACGAACTGACGCGCTGTGTGGTGGAGGAGTGGATTGGCAACAACGACGAGCACTTCTACACCGAGGTGCAGCCCGTGCTGCTCGCCGCCATCACAGGCATCAAGGAGGTGACGGAACACGTGCAGGTGCTGAAGCCCTATTCGTATGTGCTGATTGGCGAAGACCGCGAAGCGATCGCCGACCTGTATTTGGTGGACGACGAAACGATTGTCATCAGCGGCGACCTGATGCAGGGGCTGGGCGAAGACCTCGACCACTTCTGGGAACAGCTTTCGGCTGAATGAACCTTTTCAGGCCAATCAGTCGCACCCGGTGAGGCTGTCCCGCTTGGCGGCAACGTGATCACCCGGACCGAATCGGAATGACCCGAGCCGGCTGGCAGAAACTAAACATCCCTTAACTTCATGGCCGTTTGTGCGCGCTCTCAGGTAGAGAATGGAGCGCGCCATACGCGTTTTATGTCCGTTTCCTACAAAAAATAGGGCAAAATAGGTCTTTGATTGGAAATAATACATACATTTGCAATCCAAAATAACAAAACGTCAGCATTTCTGTAAGATTCGTTTCGTGGGGGAAGAAGCCCCACAGGCTGTTCCCACCTTCTCGTTGGACTGAATGAAACACTTGCAGGACGGGCTGACAGGACAGATGCTGTCAGTGCGGTGCAGGTCGCTGGCCTGAAGCAAACTGTAAATAAAAGAATAGCGGCAAGAGCGGTCCCCGTTTCTGCCACCACAAATCCTATTTGACGAAAGTATGATGAAGAATAAGTTGCGTAGTGCATTCAGCACCGAAGGAAGGCGCATGGCCGGAGCCAGGGCCTTGTGGATAGCCACAGGCATGAAACGTGAGCAGATGGGCAAGCCCATCATAGCCATAGCCAACTCTTTCACCCAATTCGTGCCCGGCCATACCCACCTGCATGAGGTGGGCCAGTTGGTGAAAGCCGAAATTGAGAAGCTGGGGTGCTACGCTGCCGAGTTCAACACGATAGCCATTGACGACGGTATCGCCATGGGACACGACGGTATGCTCTATTCGCTGCCTTCGCGCGACATCATTGCCGACAGTGTGGAGTATATGGTGCAGGCCCACAAGGCCGATGCGCTGGTGTGCATTTCCAACTGCGACAAAATCACGCCGGGCATGCTGATGGCTGCCATGCGCCTGAACATTCCCACGGTGTTCGTGAGCGGCGGTCCGATGGAGGCCGGCCACTACAAGGGCGAGAATGTAGACCTTGTCAGTGCGATGGTGAAAGGCGCGGACCAGTCGGTCAGCGACGACGAGCTGGCCGAGGTAGAAGCACGTGCCTGTCCGGGCTGCGGCTCCTGTTCGGGCATGTTCACAGCCAACTCCATGAACTGCCTGACCGAAGCGCTCGGCCTGTCGCTGCCGGGCAACGGAACGATTCTGGCTACACACGTCAACCGCCGCCGCCTGTTTGAGGATGCCGCGAAGCTCGTGGTGGAGAACGCCTATAAATATTATAGAGACGGCGACGAAAGCGTGTTGCCCCGCAGCATCGCCACGCGTCAGGCCTTCCTGAACGCCATGACCCTCGACATAGCCATGGGCGGCTCGACCAATACCGTGCTTCACCTGCTGGCTGTGGCCAACGAGGCGGGCGTGGACTTCTGCATGGCCGACATCGACCAGCTGAGCCGCCGGGTGCCCTGCCTGTGCAAGCTGGCCCCCAACACCCAACGCTACTCGGTACAGGAGTGTAACCGTGCGGGCGGCGTAATGGGCATTATGGGTGAACTGGCCAAGGGAGGACTGCTGGCCTTGGATGCCCTGCGCGTCAATGGCCAGACCTTGGGCCACGACATTGCTCGGTACTGCATTACCGGCAAAACCGTTGACAGCGAGGCCGAACGCATCTACAGCAGCGCACCCGCTGGCAAGTTCTGTACGCAGATGGGCGTGCAGCAGGCAGTATGGCCCAGCTTGGACACAGACCGCGAGCACGGTTGTATCCGTTCGCTGGAACATGCCTATACCCGCGACGGCGGGCTGGCGGTGCTGTTCGGCAATATTGCACAGGACGGCTGTGTCATCAAGACGGCCGGCGTGGACGAAAGCCTGTGGCACTTTGAAGGCCCGGCCCGCGTGTTTGACTCGCAGGATGCTGCTTGTGAAGGCATCTTGGGTGGCAAGGTGCAGGCCGGTGACGTGGTGGTCATTACCCATGAAGGGCCCAAGGGCGGCCCGGGTATGCAGGAAATGCTCTATCCCACCTCCTACATCAAGAGCCGCCACCTGGGCAAAGCCTGTGCGCTGATTACCGACGGACGCTTTTCGGGTGGCACATCAGGGTTGAGCGTAGGACACATCTCACCCGAAGCAGCGGCAGGCGGTGCCATTGGCAAGATTGTGGACGGCGACATCATCGAAATCGACATACCGGCACGCAGGCTCTGCGTACACCTTTCGGACGAAGAACTGGCGGCCCGCTCCATGCGTCCCTTGGAGCGTCAGCGCGAGGTGTCGAAGGCACTCAGGGCCTATGCCTCCATGGTGAGCAGTGCCGACAAGGGCGGTGTGCGCGAAATCTGACGGCGCAGCCCGGGTATGTGAAGCCCATGGCCAGGCTTTTTGCACTGCCTCCTCAGGGCGAAGAATTGCAAGGCGGGCCTTGGCCTGCCCTCCCAGCGCGGACGGCCTGGGAGCTTTCCTCTCTTTCTTACCAAACTTGATTAGACTATGACCCAAAAGATAACTGGTGCAGAAATACTGATGCGCGCCTTGCTCGACGAGGGAGTGAAAACACTCTTCGGCTATCCGGGCGGGGCCATCATGCCTGTCTATGATGCACTCTACGATTACCGCGACCGGCTGAACCACATCTTGGTGCGACACGAGCAGGCCGCAGCCCATGCTGCTGAAGGCTATGCCCGCGTGAGCGGAAAGACTGGCGTATGCTTGGTGACGAGCGGACCGGGTGCCACAAACACGATTACCGGCATTGCCGATGCCATGATGGACAGCACACCCATGGTGGTGATTATGGGCCAAGTGGGCGCGCAGATGCTGGGCACCGATGCCTTTCAGGAGTGCGACATGGTAGACATCACGCAGCCCATCTGCAAATGGGCCTACCAGATACGTTCGGCCAAGGATGTGGCCTGGGCCGTACACCGCGCCTTCTACATTGCCGGTAGCGGACGTCCCGGGCCAGTCGTGCTCGACTTCGCCAAGAACGCCCAGTTAGAGCTGGCAGAATATGTGCCCGGCACGATTGACTTTATCCGCAGCTACGTGCCGGTGCCTGCCACTTCGAAGCAGAGCGTGCTCGATGCTGCCGCACTCATCAATGCCGCCAAGCGACCCTTGGTGCTGGTGGGACAGGGCGTGGAGCTGGGACATGCCCAGCAGGAACTCAGGGACTTCATCGAGAAGGCCGGAATGCCTGCGGGATGTACGCTGCTCGGCCTCTCGGCTTTGGCCACGGACCATCCGCTGAACGTGGGTATGCTGGGTATGCACGGCTCGCTCGGGTCGAACAAGAAGACTCAGGAGTGTGACTTGCTCATAGCCGTCGGTATGCGCTTTGACGACCGCATCACAGGCAAACTCGACACCTATGCCCGTCAGGCCAAGAAAATTCACTTCGACATAGACCCTTCGGAAATCGACAAGAACGTGAAGGTCGATGTGGCTGTGCTGGGCGACTGCAAGGAGACACTGCCTGCAGTGACCGCCCTGCTCGAAGCGAGGGAACACACAGCGTGGCGCGAAAGCTTCCGCCAGTGGGATGCGCTCGAACAGGAGGCTGTCATCGAACCGCAGATTCATCCGTCTCAGGGCGCACTGCGCATGGGCGAGGTGGTACGCCGGGTATCGGAGCTGACGCACGACAAGGCCATTATGGTGACCGACGTGGGCCAGAACCAGATGATGGCGGCCCGCTATTTCCGCTTCACCGAAAAGCGCAGCGTGGTCACGTCGGGCGGCATGGGTACCATGGGCTACGGACTGCCCGCAGCCATCGGTGCCACCTTTGGCGCGCCGCAGCGTACGGTCTGCCTCTTCTTGGGCGACGGCGGCCTGCAGATGACCATTGAAGAGCTGGGCACCATCATGGAACAACAGGCTCCCGTGAAGATTATCTTGCTCAACAACAACTATCTGGGCAATGTGCGCCAGTGGCAGCAGCTCTTCTTCCGCAAGCGCTATTCCTTCACGCCCATGATGAACCCCGACTACGAAAAGATAGCTGAAGCCTATGGTATTCCGGCGCTGACCGTGACCGAGCGCGACAAGCTCGACGAGGCCATTGGGCAGATGCTGGCAGCTCCGGGCCCCTTCCTCTTGCAGGCAGCCGTCATGGAGGAGGACAACGTGATGCCCATGTGCTGTCCGGGCCACGATGTCGATGACATGCTTCTTTCTTCAAATGAGTCCAACTAATAAAAGAACAGCTTATGACTATCCATGCAAATACAGCCCCCGAAGTTGGCGAAACTTCCACTGAGCAGCAGCCCGTGCAGGATGACGGCGTGAAGCTGTTTACCATTATCGTGTTCTCCGAGAACCTGGCCGGCGTGCTCAATTCGGTGACCAACGTGTTTACCCGCCGTCAGCTGAACATAGAAAGCCTCAATGTATCGGCTTCGGGTTTCGAGCACATTCACCGTTATACGATTACCACCTACACTGACGAGCGCACCATCAAGACGGTCGTGAAGCAGCTCGAAAAGAAGATTGACGTGCTGCGGGCCGGCTACTACACGAGCGACGAGGTGTATGTGATGGACCAGGCACTATACAAGATTGCCACGGCGCAGTTGGTCAGCAATCGGGAAATCTCGAAGGCTATCCGACTGCATGACGGCAAGATTGTGGAGGTGAATAACACCTACGCCATCGTGTCGAAGGAGGGACTGCCCGAGGAGACCATGGCCCTGTACAGCAAGCTCAAAGCGTGTAACTGCCTGTTGCAATATGTCAGCTCGGGGGTGGTGGCAGTGACCAAGAGCCACCGTGAACCGCTGGCCGAGTTCCTGCAGCTGCGTCAGGAAGAGATGCGCGCGAACCGCACCTTGGCAGATATATAAGAAGGAGTTGAGAGCCTAAAGTCTAAAGTTGAGAGTTTAGAGTGTAAAGCAGAGAGTTTGGAGTCTAAAGTTGAGAGTTTAGAAGATAGGAGTCGAGAGTTAAAGAAGTGTCTCCACGCCCTACACTCTACTCCCTTACTTCCGCTCTCTCATCTCTAATTATGATGAACATCAAATTTAAAACCAAAAACAAAATATGGCACAATTGAATTTTGGCGGCGTTGTCGAAGAAGTGATGACCCGCGAAGAGTTTCCGCTTGAGAAAGCGCGCGAAGTGTTGAAGAACGAAACAATCGCCGTGCTCGGCTATGGCGTACAGGGTCCGGGACAGGCGTGCAACCTGCGCGACAACGGCTTCAATGTCATTGTCGGACAGCGTCCGGGCAAGACCTACGACAAGGCTGTGGCCGACGGTTGGGTTCCCGGCGAAACCCTCTTCTCCTTGGAGGAGGCTGCACAGCGCGGCACTATTGTCTGCATGTTGCTCTCCGATGCAGCCCAGATGCAGCTCTGGCCGACACTGAAACCCTATCTCACCACGGGCAAGACGCTCTATTTCTCCCACGGCTTTGCGATCACCTGGAACGACCGTACGGGTGTGGTTCCCCCTGCTGACATCGATGTCATCATGGTTGCTCCCAAGGGTTCGGGCACTTCGCTCCGCACCATGTTCCTCGAAGGCCGCGGCCTGAACTCTTCTTATGCGGTTTATCAGGACTACTCAGGCCATGCCACCGAGAAGGTGCTGGCATTCGGTGTGGGCATCGGCTCGGGCTACCTGTTCAAGACAGACTTCAAGCGCGAGGCTACCAGCGACCTTACGGGCGAACGTGGCTCGCTAATGGGTGCTGTTCAGGGCTTGTTCCTGGCCCAGTACGAAACGCTGCGCGAGCACGGACATACGCCTTCGGAGGCTTTCAACGAAACGGTTGAAGAATTCACACAGTCGCTCATCCCCATGATTGGCAAGAACGGTATGGACTGGATGTATGCCAACTGCTCTACCACGGCACAGCGTGGTGCCTTGGACTGGATGGGGCCCTTCCACGATGCCATTAAGCCGGTTATGGAGAAGCTCTATCAGAGTGTGGCCAGCGGCAACGAGGCCCAGATTTCTATCGACAGCAACTCGAAGCCTGACTATCGCGTAGGTCTGGAGGCCGAATTGAAGGCTCTCCGCGAAAGCGAAATGTGGCGTGCTGGCGAGACGGTGCGCAAACTCCGTCCCGAGAACAACTGATAAGTCACATCAGGGGCCATAGCCCCCATATATATAAAGGTGTCGCAAACGTGCAGAAGTGCGTTTGCGACACCTTTTCCTGTATAGGGGTTGTTCTCAGGCACGCCCCGAAGGGGCAAAAGCGCTTAGCCCAGGGCAACGCCCTGGGGGGATTAACCGCCGTAAATGCGCCCTGCAAGGGCAAAAGCGTATGATGACAAGCGTTGCTAACATACGCTTTTGC
>CALZRA010000055.1 GCA_945828345.1 uncultured Bacteroidales bacterium | reverse complement strand
ATCCAACGTTCAAAATCATTCTCACACTCCACTTCCTTCTTTCCGAAATAGGGAAAACAGAGAAAAATCAGGAAACAGGGCAGATATATCCCCCGTCCCTGTTTCCTTTTTCCTGATTCTCTTTCTGGTGAGCCTGCCGCTATAACTTTTCAATTACTTCTGGCGACAATCCCGTAGCTTTCTCTATAGCTGCCAAACTCATTCCCATGGACTTCAAGTTATGGGCAACCATGGTGATTCCCTCCTCCTTTCCCTCTGCCATTCCCTTTGCCATTCCCTTTGCCATTCCCTCTGCCATTCCCTTTTCCATTCCCTTTTCCATTCCCTTTTCCATTCCCTTTTCCATTCCCTTCTTGAATCCAGACTCAACTGCATCTTCATATACGCAGAGGTTGTCGCGGTAGATTTTGATGGCCGCATCATACTTCAGACGCTCTTCCCGTGAAAGGGCACTGATGTCGCTTATCTCCGAAACTTTCTTGAATATGGGGCTTTTTGCCGCCCAGGGCAGTTTGTTCAATGCTTCCATGTGCTTCAATACATAAATCCAACGTTCAAAATCATTCTCACACTCCACTTCCTTCTTTCCGAAATAGGGAAGCTGGAGATATATCATGCGGATGTCACCGGAGAACTGCTCCTTCGACTTCAAATCACATAATGCCACATCGGTGCGAAACTCCTTACCGATGTCATCCAGACGAAAGTTCAGGAAAGCCACGAAATAGACGGCATGGATGTCGTATTTCCACTCAGTTCCACGTATGCCTTGGCGGGAGATGGCTTCTGACACATAGTATATGCTGCGCTTCTTGAAGAAGGACTGCCCGCGGTTCTGCATCTCGACGATGATTTTCTCTCCGTCGCTTGTCTTGCACAGTATGTCGTAGATAAGCGAACGGGCATCTTCAAATTCCGCAGTCTGTTCTTTATCCAGAAACGTGATGTCGTGGATTTCCCTTTCTCCCTTAAGCAGGTTGTTGAGGAAATCAATCAGCAAAGGCTTTGACAGCTCTTGTCCGAAGAGCATCTTGAAGCCTATGTCTGTAAAGGGGTTGATGTATCTTCCCATAAATTACGCCTGTTTCCGTATGACCATTCTTTGCTTTGCGCAAAATAACCAATAAAAAGCGAAAGCACCAAATACTTCTTTGTTTTTCCTGTTTCTGCATTCTATTCTTGTCTCTGGCCGAGAAACAAGAACAGCAGGTCGGGGAGCCTGCTCTCCCAGTAGTACATCCATGCCGAAGCTGTAGACCCCCCTCCGCCGAAGCAGTAGTACTTCAATGCCAGTAGAAGTAACGGACAACGCCCTTGGCTCTATGCTTCGAAGCATAGAACCAAGGGCGTTTGCCTATGGGAGAATAAGGATTTGCAGAACAAATCAGAGTCCGTAGCTGAACTGCTCGATGTAGGTGTAGAACACACCGCCCAGACCGAACACAATGACACCCAGCAGGCTCAGCGCAAGGGCCAAGCGGGTATAGCCATCACTCTTGAACGTAGCAATCGGACTCTCGTTGGGCTTGATGTACATGGCCTTGACGATGAGCAGATAGTAGTAGAGCGAGATGACAGTGTTGGCCAATGCGATGAACACCAGCAAGGGATAGCCGGCATTGAAGGCTGCCATGAACACGAAGAACTTGCTGAAGAAGCCTGCAAAGGGCGGAATACCGGCCAACGAGAAGAGGCAGAGGGTCATGAGGAACGCCAGCTTCGGATTGCTCTGGTAGAGTCCGTCGTAGTCGCTGATGTTGATCTTTCCGCTGTTCTCCTCGACTGAGGTCATCACAGCAAAGGCTCCGAGGTTAGACACCATGTAGACCAGCAGGTAGAACACGAGTGAGGTCATGCCCTGGGCTGTGCCGTCCATGATGGCCAATACCAGATAGCCAGCCTGCGAAATGGCGGAGAAGGCCATGAATCGCTTGAGGTTGTTCTGGCGGATGGCAAAGAGGTTGGCCACAGTGATAGAGGCCACGATGATCCAGTACATGCCGGTGTTCCAACTATAGAACAGGTCGCTCTGGGCAAAGGCTTTCATCAGTACGGTGAGCAGCACGAAGGCTGCTGAGCCTTTGGAGATAACGCTGAGGAAACCGGTTACCACGGTGGGCGCACCTTCATAGGTATCGGCGGTCCAGAGGTGGAAGGGTACGAGCGAAATCTTGAAGCCCATGCCGGTGATGAAGAGCACAAGGCCGAAGATGCTGAGCAGCGAGCCATCGAGCAGGGCACCTATCTCATCGAAGTAGAGGGTACCGGTGGCACCATAGATGAGGGAGATGCCGTAGAGCAGGAGGGCACTGGAGAAGAGGGCCAAGAGGATAAACTTGGCTCCGGCTTCGGCACTCTCCATGCGGCGCTTGTCGAAGGCTACCAGAGCGGTCATAGGCACTGAGGCCAGCTCCAGACCGATGAAGAACATCAGGAAGTGGCCGCTCGAAATCATGAAGTACATGCCCAGCAGGGTGAAGAGCACGAGCATGTAGAACTCACCCTGCTTCACCAGGTTCTCTTCGCGGCTCAGCCACTTGTGGGCCATGAGGCATACAATCAGCGTGCCGACATTGAGCACACTCTTCATGACGGTCATCATGGGGGTGTAGAGATACATGCCACCGAAAGCCTCGCAGCTCTCCGCACTGCAACAGGGCAGCAGGTTGAGTGCGGTGTGGACGGTGAGCAGCACCACGGGCAGGCAGGTGTTGTAAACTCCCTTGCCGCTCTTCTTGTCGGGACACATGAAGAGGTCGGCTATGAACAGGATCAGGATCACTGCCAAGAGCGACAACTCTTCGTGCATATAGAGAAATTGTGAATAATCCATATTGAGACTTGAGAGTTGAGGAGTTATTAGTTAAAAGGATTGCAAGTGGACAACACGTGGCTCGATGCGTGGATATGGTCGACAATGGGTGCTACGCCGGTAGTAATCATGTCGCTCACCCAAAGCGGAGCCATACCGAGTGCGGCTACTGCCAGAATGAGGCAGATGACTGAGAAGCGTTCGTCCCAAGTGGCGTCGGTGAGTTGCAGGTGATGCTCGTTGGTGCAGGTGCCGTAGAGTATCTTGCCGACTACACGCAGAATGTAGACGGCTGTGATGACAATACTGCTGCACGCTGCAATGGTGAGCACACGGTGGAAGGTGTCGGCATTCTGGAAAGAACCTACGAAGATGGTCATTTCAGCAATGAATCCCGAGAAACCGGGCAGACCAAGGTTGGCCAGACCAGCCAGTATGTAGCCCACTGAAAGGAAGGGCATGATGCGCATCAGGCCGTTCAGCTCACGGATGTCACGCGTGTGGGTACGGCCGTAGATCATACCGATGAGGGCAAAGAAGAGGGCGGTCATGAGGCCGTGGCTCAACATCTGGAGCACAGCGCCCGTACAGGAAGTCTGGTTGAGCATCAGGATGGCGAAGAGTACCAGACCGCAGTGGGACACGGAGCTGTAGGCGTTGATGTACTTGAGGTCTGTCTGTACGCAGGCCGAGAAGGCACCGTAGACTACCGAAATGCCGGTCAAGATCAAGAAGATCCAGCCCAGTTCGTGGGTAGCTTCGGGCATCAGGTACATGGCAATGCGGAAGCAGCCATAGCCTCCGAGCTTCATCAACACACCGGCGTGGAGCATGGACACGGCGGTAGGTGCCGAAGCATGACCGTCGGGACTCCATGTGTGGAAGGGGAAGAGCGCACCGAGCACACCGAAACCGATGAAGGTCAAGGGGAACCAGATGCACTGCTGACTGAAGTCGATGGCATGGGCACCGCCTGTGTGGTTGGCGATTTCGACGATGTTCATCGTCTGGCCGCCTGCCCCATAGAAGATGCCGAAGATGCCGCACATCAGGAAGGCTGAACCGCCCATGAGCATGAGGGTGAGCTTCATGGCAGCATACTCCTTCTTGCCGCTACCCCATACGCCGATGAGAAGGTACATGGGGATGAGGGCGATTTCGTAGAACATGAACATGGCGAACATGTCGATCGAAATGAAGAAGCCGAACACACCGAGGCTGAGCAGGGTGAACCAAAGGAAGTATTCCTTGGTGAGGGGCTTGAGCTGCCAAGAGGCAAAGGTGCCGGTGAACACGATGACGGCGGAAAGCAGCAACATGGCCACGCTGATGCCGTCGACACCCACCGAATACTTGATGTGAAGCGGCTCGAACCAGTTGAACGAGGCGGTGTAGAGCATCTCTTCGGTCGCTCCTGCCGCACGGTCACCCAGGAAGGTAATGGTCAGATACCCGGCCAGCACGAGCAAGGCGGTACTGCCGGCTACCATCACTGCACGCACTCCCTTCACATCACGGGCCAGCCACAATCCGAGCAGCATGACCAGAGGTATGAGAACAAATAATGATAGAAAATTCATGGTGATGAAGTGAATTAAATTGTGATGAGGATTGGGCTTCTTAGGTTATGAGGTTTTAGGTTATAAGATTACTATTTGAGCGGCTATGTTCAAGCGTTACAACTGTAACTTTATAACCTCATAACCTTATATCTAATAACCTTATCCCCAAAATCCTATGCCAACGCCATAATGGCCAGCAGGGCCAATGTGCCAAGCAAGAAGACGTAGGCGTACTTCTGTACCGAACCACTCTGGAAACCACGTATCTGGAAACTGAGGGCATTGGTTCCCCAAGCCAAGAAGTTGAAGAAACCGTCTACCACATGGCGGTCAAACCATGCAATGGGCTTCGACACGTGGGCAAAGATGATGCGGTGGGTAATGTACTGGTATACTTCGTCGAGATAGAAGCGCTTGTAGGCCCACTGGTGGAGCTTGCTGAACTTCTCGGCCATGGCATCGGCCTTGGGCTGACGCTCTCCTATATACATATAGGTGGCCAGGAAGATCGAAGCCACTGCGATGACAATCGAAGTGCCGGCTACGCCCCAGTCGAGGTGGATGTCGTAGGCCACACCGTCGGCACTGACAAAGTGGCCGAAGGGAATAAAACCTGCCACACAGGTTACCACTGCCAGGAACATCAGGGGGAAGGTCATGGTGAGCGGTGCTTCATGGGGTGTGTGGTGGGCATGCAGCTCCTTGTTCTCTGTGCCCCAGAAGATGCCGAAGTACAGGCGGAACATGTAGAAAGCTGTCATGGCGGCAATGGCTGTCATGATCCAACCCATGGCGGGCATGTAGGCAAAGGCTGCCGTGAGTATCTCATCTTTCGAGAAGAAACCCGAGAAGGGAGGTATGCCGCTGATGGCCAAGCAGGCAATGAGGAAGGTGATGTGGGTGATGGGCATGTACTTGCGCAGGCCACCCATGGCCGACATCTCATTGCTGTGGACAGCATGGATGATACAACCGGCTCCCAAGAAGAGCAGGGCCTTGAACATGGCGTGGGTGAAGAGGTGGAACATGGAGGCCATGTAACCCAACGAACCCACGTGCTCGTGACCGGTAGTGTATTCGGTGCAGACACCGAGCGACACCATCATGAAGGCTATCTGCGAAATGGTGGAGAAGGCCAGCACGCGCTTGATGTCGCTCTGGCAGCAGGCCACAGCAGCCGCATAGAAGGCGGTAAAGGCTCCTACCCAAGCCACCACATGAAGGGCACCGGGGGCATATTCAATCCACAAGGGGAAGAGGCGGGCTATCTGGAACACACCGGCCACTACCATGGTAGCGGCATGGATGAGGGCTGACACAGGGGTCGGGCCTTCCATGGCATCGGGCAACCAGATGTGGAGGGGAAACATGGCACTCTTGCCGGCACCGCCAATGAACATGAGGAACAGGGCGGTGGGCAGCATCATGGCTCCCTGGGCAAAGCCTGCCTGATTGAACTCAAAGCCGAAGGAACGGCAGTAGTAACCGTAGATGAGGATGCCGATGAGGAAGAACATATCGGCAAAGCGGGTTACGATGAATGCCTTTTTCGATGCGGCGATGGCTGCGGGCGAGGTGTAGTAGAAACCGATGAGCAGGTAGGACGAAACACCCACAAGCTCCCAGAACATGTACATCTGGAAGATGTTGGTGGCGACTACCAGACCGAGCATCGACATGGTGAAGAGGCTCAAGAAAGCGTAGTAACGCTGGAAGCCACGCTCACCGTGCATGTAGCCAAAGGAGTAGATGTGGACCATGAGCGACACGGTAGAGATGACAATGAGCATCATCACCGAAATGGGGTCGAGCATGATGCCCATGTCGAAGCTCAGCCCCTCGACAAAGAAGGGCAGCCACTCGAAGTTGTAGGGCACCAGCGTAGGCAACACTCCTTCGGCCGTACGGGCGGTATCGAAGAAGTAGGTGTATGCCGTGGCGTACGACAGGGCCGCAACTGCCAGCAGCACAGCCGTACCTACCAAGCCGGCGGCCTTATGGCTGAACCATTTCCCGAACACTCCCAAGAGGATGAACGAGAAGAATGGCAGCAGAAGAATGAGAATTGTTGATTCCATTGCGAAAAATGTTTTCGTTGTATTTCGGGGGGGGCGATTTCTATAGGTTATGAGGAATTAGGTTATAAGGTTATAATATTGCTATTTGAGCGGATGAAGTTCGAGCGTTACAACTGTAACTTAATAACCTTTTAACCTTATCTCTGATAACCTCGGCCATCGCCTTACATCCCCAAAATGTTACCACTTCATCTTCTCCAACTCATCCACCTGAATGTTCTTGATCATACGGTAGATGTTAATCATGATGGCTATGGCAATGGCGCTCTCGGCAGCCGAGATGGCAATGGAGAAGAGTGCAAAGAAATAGCCTTCATAACCGTCGGGATAAAGCATACGGTTAAACACTGCGAAGTTGAGGTCGGTGGCATTGAGCATGAGTTCCACCGAGAGAAGTATGGCCAATGTGCTGCGGCGCGTCAGGAAACCGAAAACGCCGGCAAACATCATGACAGCCGATACGATGAGGAGATATTCTATCTGTATCATACTGAATGGTCTGTTTTCTGAGAGTTTTACGGTTTTATCGTTTGCGCGCAATCAGCAAGGCTCCCACAATGCAGGCAAGCAGCAGCACACTGACTGCCTCGAAAGGCAACAGGTAGCCACCCTCACCGGTGGAGAGCATGTTGGCACCGATAGAGTGGATGGATGTAACGGCACTGGCGGTTTCGCTGGGTGCTTCAAGCACATACGACTTGAACTGATGGGTGAGCACCACGCCTGCAAAGGCCAGGAAGCCGACCAAGCTGAGCAAGAAACCCCAAGAGGCATCCTTGGCCTTGCGCTTGAAGGTCTCGTCCTTTGCACCTTCCGTCAGCAAGATGGAGAACACGTAGAGCACGATGATGCCGCCGGCGTAGACCATCACCTGGACCGAGCCGAGAAACGTGTAGCCCATCAGGAAGTACATACCCGCTGTGCCCAACAGCACAAAGAGCAGGTATGTGGCCGCACGCACAATGCTCTTGGTCATCACTGTGGCCAGCGATGAGAGCATGATGAGTACCGCCAATACGACGAACATGATATTTTGAGAATTCATTACGTTTGGTTTTATTTCGTTGGAGACTTGGAAAACCGTCTTGCGGACTTTCCCAAATCGTCAACGCTGAACTGAAAATTATTCCTTCACGCACTTGCTGCCCTCGTGGTTGAGCACCTTCTTGAGCTTCGAGCGGTCGAACACAGCGTTTTCGTAGCTTTGGTCGAAGGTGATAGCTCCGTGAGGACAAGCCCGGGTACAAAGCTGGCAGAACATGCAGGAGCCAAGGTCATACTCGTACTTGACCAGACGCTTTTTCTTCTTGCCGTCAGCTGTTTCGTAGAACTCGCTTGTCACCTTGATAGTGTCGTTGGGGCAGGCCATCTGACACAGTCCGCAACCGACACACTGGTGCTCGTTCTGCTCGTTGTGGGGCATCGTGAGTGAACCGCGGAAACGGTCGAACATGACGTTCGTGGCGCGGTTTTCGGGATATTGTTCGGTAATCTTCGGGGTGAAGAACTCACGCATGGTGGTCTTCAGACCTGTGGTGAGGCTCTTCAGTCCGTCAGCAATACCGCCTAAATAACTTTTTTCTTCCATGAGTCTTTACCGATTAAAAGTGCCAACCCATTGCCACGCAGAGGGCCATGAGCACAAGGTTTACCATGCTGAAGGGCACCAGATACTTCCATTCGAGCGACAGGATCTGGTCGATACGCAGACGCGGGAAGGTCCAGCGCAGCCACATCAGCAAGAACACAACAAAGAAGGTCTTGCCCAGGAACCACAAAGCACCGGGAATCATGTCCATCACTCCGTTGAAGCCGTCGAGCCCGTAGATGTGGAGCGGTGCCCATCCTCCGAGGAAGATGGTCGATGCCATACCGGCACAGATGAAGAGGTTCAGATACTCGGCCAGATAGTAGTAGCCGAAGTGCATACCCGAATACTCTGTATGATAACCTGCGGTAAGCTCGCTTTCGCACTCAGGCAAGTCGAACGGACCACGGTTACACTCGGCATTGCCGGCCACCAAATAGATAAGGAAGGCAATGACGGCAGGCACATGGCCGCGCACGATGTTCCAGCCGTTGACGTACTGGTCCTGGCAGATTTCGCTGAAGGACATGCTGCCCGTGAGGCAGATCATGGCGAGCATGGTCATGCCGATGGAGAGCTCATAGCTGATAATCTGTGCGCCGCTACGCATGGCACCAATCAGTGAATACTTGTTGTTACTACTCCAACCGGCCAGCAGGATACCCACTACACCAATCGAAGAGATGGCCAGAAAGAAGAACACGCCGACATTGAAGTCGATGATGTGCGCACCCTTGTTCCAAGGCAGGCAGCTGAAGGTGACCATCGAAGCTGTCACAACGAGGAAAGGTGCCAGGTTGTGCAGGAAGAGGTCGCTCTGCCTCATACTGATAATCTCCTTGGTCAGCATCTTGAACACATCGCTGAACACCTGGAGAAGTCCCCACTTGCCTACACGCATCGGGCCAAGGCGGCACTGGAAGAATGCACAGACCTTGCGTTCCATGTAGATAAGGGCGATGGCAAACACGGCATAGAGGGTGATGATGGCCAATGCCACGAGTACGCTCTCCGTCAGGATAGCTCCCCATTCGGCAAAGCCACAGGTTCCCATGAGGAAGTCGTGAAGCCAAGTTGTTATTATTGAAAAATCAAACATTGTCGTTTTGAGTTTATGAGTTTAGATGTTTAAATGTTTATCGGGCACAGGGGCTTTACCTACCTTGCACACCCATAAACTTTAAACTCTCCACTTTTCAACTTAATATTCTATCGGTCAACATCAGGAACAACATAGTCCACTGTACCGCCGATTGTAATCAAGTCTGCCAACATATTTCCCCGGCAAACGGTGTCCATCACGGCTACAAGGGGCAGACCCGTCGAACGGTAGTGCAGACGGTAGGGAGACTTGTCGCCCTTGCTCTCGATCAGCACGCCGAAACGGCCACGCGAACCTTCCACTTCGCTGTAGAAAGTGCCCACGGGCAGCTTGATGATGGGCTTCATCTTCTCCTGGAAGTTGCCTTCGGGGATGTTGTCGATGAGTTGCTCAATGATGTTCAGGCTTTCGAGGATTTCGTCGAGACGAATCATGTAGCGGGCGAAGGAGTCGCCTTCCGTGCGCACCACTTCGTTGAACTGCACGCGGTCGTAAGCTGCGTAGGGACGGAGCTTGCGGAGGTCGTTGTGCCAACCCGAGGCACGGCCCGTACCACCCGTACAGCCGAAGGAGATGACCTGCTCCTTGGTGAGCACACCCACTCCCTTCGAACGGTTCTGGAAGATGACGTTACCCGTGAAGATGTCGTGGTATTCCTGAATGTTCTTGCGCATGTAGGGGATGAACTCTTTCACACGCTTCACGAAATTCGGATGAATGTCAGCCATCACGCCACCAATCGTGTTGTAGTTCAGGATCAGACGGCCGCCACAGGTCTCTTCGAAGATGTCGAGAATCTTCTCACGGTCACGGAAGCCGTAGAGGAATGCGGTGGTGGCACCGAGGTCCTGACACAGACAGCTGAAGAAGAGGATGTGCGAGTCGATACGCTGCAACTCATCCATAATCGTACGGATTACCTGCACACGGTCGCTCACTTCCACACCCATGGCCTGCTCGATACACATGCAGAGCGCATGACGGTTCTGCATGGCACCCAGATAGTCCAGACGGTCTGTCAGTGCCAGTGTCTGCGGATAAGTCATCTGTTCGCTAATCTTCTCCACGCCACGGTGAATGTAACCGAGATGCGGGTCAATCTTGCGTATACGCTCGCCTTCCAAGGCCACACGGAAGTGGAGCACACCGTGGGTCGAGGGGTGTTGTGGACCGATGTTCACCACATAGTCGTCCTTGTCCCACACACGGTGCTGCACTTTCTCCACAGTGCCGTCTTCATGCAGGCTGTATTCAGTGGTAAAGTCGCTCAGCGGTTCGTTGGTCATGCGCAGCGGGTTGTTCTCTTCCGTGGCATCGTCCTTGCGGAAAGGATAGCCCACCCAGTCCTCGCGCATGAACAAGCGGCGCATGTCGGGATGGTTCGTGAAGATGATGCCGTAGAAGTCGTACACCTCGCGCTCATAAGTGTGGGCAATGTCCCACAAGTCACAGGCCGAAGGTAACATGGGGTTCTCCCTGTCGGGACAAACAGATTTCACACAAGCCTGCTTGCCGTTGGTGGTGTTTTCCAATTGGTAAACCACACCCAGTCCTTCCTCCATCCAGTCTTCGCCGGTGAGGTTCAGCAGGAAGTCCATGCCCTCCTTGTCATGCAGGCGCACCAGTTCGGCACGCAGAGCGGCAGGCTCCACAACGGTAGGCTTCAGCTCGTTGACTGCAGGTTTGGCAGGAGCGGCGGGCTTGGCGACTGCTGCACGGGGAGCAGCAGGTTTGGCAGCTGCCTGCGGGGCAGCAGCCTGGGATTTCAGTTCTTCGCTCATGCCAGTTCCTCCTCTTTATATATTTCTTCACCCTTCCGTTCGGCCTCAGCCTTGAAGGGGTCTTTTTCCTTGCGGTTGGTGGTGCCGAAGAAGTTCTCCACCTTCACAATGCGCTGCAGCTGCATCATGCCATACAGGAACGACTCGGGCCGCGGCGGGCATCCGGGCACATACACATCGACAGGGATGATTTTGTCCACACCGTTCAACACATGATAGGACTTGGTGAACGGACCGCCCGATACGGAGCAGCCGCCAATGGCCACCACATACTTCGGGTCGGCCATCTGGTCGTAGAGACGGCGCAACACGGGAGCCATCTTGGTGGTGATAGTGCCGCAAACCAGAATCACGTCGGCCTGACGCGGACTGTTGCGGGTCACCTCAAAACCAAAGCGGGCTATATCGTAGCGCGCTGCACACACGGCCATAAACTCAATGCCGCAACAGCTTGTGGCAAACGTGAGCGGCCAAAGCGAATTGGAACGGCCCCAGTCGATGAGGTCGTCCAGTTTGCGCACAATCACGTTAGCACCGCCGGCATTCAGTTCCTCAACCAGCTTCTCGTAGGTTTCATTGTCCTTGAATTCCTCATAGGGAATAGACTTGATTTTCGCTCTTTTCATTGCCATTTCAAAGCTCCTTTCCTCCAGGCATAGGCCAGGCCCAGAACTAAAATGAACAAGAAGAAGAGCACGCTGATCAGGCCGGCCGGGCCTAATGAGCGCATCACGACGGCCCAGGGGAACAGGAACATCGTTTCAACGTCGAACATCAGGAAGAGAATGGCAAACAGGTAGTAACCGATGCGGAACTGCATCCATGAGCGGCCACGCGTCGGTATACCACATTCATAAGCCTCCTCCTTCTGAGCGTTGTAGCTGCGCGGCGAAATCAATTTGGCCAAAATGGTCACCACGCCCACGAACGCCAACCCTGTCAACAAAGCGGTGACAAATAAGGTAAAGTTCATAGCTCTTTAAATGTTATGGTTAATAATGATGTTATAAATCTCAAAGGCGGAAAAGCCAAAAGCGACAAGACACCCCGAACGCCGGTTGCCGGGGAAAAACGAAAACGAGAAAGTCCGCCTGTAGGGCATAGGGCACCCTGACTGGCGGACATGAAAAAGAAGCGAAGCGGCACGCTTGCCGTTCGCCAAACAGAAGATTTTACCAGTTGCGCACCGGTGTGGTGTGCTCACATAGCAGCCCTTGTTCACAATGTCTCGTCTTTTTTCCGCTGCAAAGGTAATCGAATCTCTACATTTATTGGCAAAAATCCCGTTTTTTTATCAATCGCAAAATGGACTTTACAAATGGACCATCGAAAAGGACATTACGCCAACGGTTCCTTTCTGAGGTTACTTTCTGAGGTTGGAGGGGTAAGGTGACGAGTTTTTTTTGATAGGTTATGAGGTTATAATATTGCTATTTGAGCGGATGATATTCGAGCGTTATAACTGTAACTTTATAACCTTGTAACCCCATAACCCAATAACCGAGTTGCAACTGCAACCCTGCAAGCTGTGCGCCCCCACTCCTTATTATATATATGAAGAGTTGAGAAGTTGAGAGTTGAAGGGTTTGTGTGGCCACTATGAAGCGCAGTAATCATCCGCTCAGTGAGCATAATTATCAACTTTTCAACTATAAACCCTTCAACTATTTATCAATTATAAACTCTTCAACTCTCCTTACTACAGCAAGGACGGCAACTTAAACAGCCGGGTTCCGTTTGAGCCCTTTACCAAGATGAGCTTGCCCTGCGGCTTCGATTCGGCCAACACGGCTTCGACAGCCGCCTCATCGGCAAACCATTGCGCCCCATCTGCATAAGGCCGGAACGCTTCGCCTACCAACCACACGGCATCACAACCAAGCTGCTGCGCCTGTGCTGCCACACGGCGGTGTTCCTCGGCCGAAGCCTCGCCCAACTCACGCATCTCGCCCAAAATGAGCATCTTGTGGGGATGCTGCATCAGCGCCATATTGTCGAGTGCCGCCTTCATGCTGGTGGGATTGGCGTTGTAGGCATCTACAATCAGCTCGTTCCGCTCCGTACGCATCCACTGGCTGCGGTTGTTGGTGGGCTGATAACTGGCCACAGCCCGCGCGGCCTGCTCCACACTCACGCCGAAATGGATGCCCACTGCTACGGCGGCCAACACATTCTGCAGGTTATAACTGCCAGTCAGATGGGTGTGTATCTCCTGCCACTCACCGCCCCGCAACCTGAAACGCAAGCTCATAAAGGGAGATGTCTGGGGCAGCAATTCACCTTCCACCTGGCAACCCTGGCCTGGAGCACCGTAAGTCACAGCTGGAAGTCCCACCGCGCGGCTGGCCAAATGCTCGTTGCCCGCATCCAGAAAGATGAAACCGCCACGGCGGGTGCGCAGGTCATCATACAGTTCAGTCTTGGTGCGCAACACGCCTTCAAACGAGCCAAAGCCCTGCAAATGGGCTGTACCCACATTGGTAATGAGTCCGCAGTCTGCCTGCACGATGCCACTGAGTAGCGCAATCTCACCGGGATGGTTGGCGCCCGTCTCTACCACAGCCAACTGATGCTGCCCGGTCAGCCGCAACAGGGTTTTGGGCACACCGATGTGGTTGTTCAGATTTCCCTGGGTATAGAGCACGTCATAGCGCGCGGCCAGTACGGCAGCGGTCAGTTCCTTGGTAGTCGTCTTGCCGTTGGTACCTGTAATCTGCACGACCGGGCCGCCCCACACCCGACGATGACGGGCAGCCAGTTGCTGCAAGGTTTCAAGCACATGGTCCACTTTCAGCAAGCGCGGGTCGTCGGGCAGACCGGCATCGTCGACCACCGCATAGGCGCAACCGTTCTGCAAGGCTTGCAGGGCAAAGTCATTTCCGTTGAACGTTTCGCCGCGCAGGGCGAAAAAGATAGAACCAGGCGTACATTCCCGCGTGTCGGTTGTACACACGGGGTGCTGCCTGTACAGGGTATAAAGTTGTTCGATAGTTGTCATGAGTCTCGATGGTTTATGGCGATTCAACGCGCAAAAGTACAGTTTTCTGCCTGAAACAGCACGCAAGAGCGCATTTTAGTTCAAACGACGTCCTATAAAGTAAGTGATTATGGAATGAAGCGAAGCTTCAAATAACAAAAGCCGGGGGATAGGAAGCGACGGCGCACTGGGAGGGCGGGCCTCGAACGCTCATTTCCCAAAACAAATTGAACTTACTATACTTGACTTGGATGAAAACCTTTCTTGTTATATGATAGATTGTGCAAGGCGAGTGAAGTGCAAAAGAAAAGCTGAAAGTTTTTCATACGAAAATTATTTGTGCCGTTGTTGGTTATAACGGCTGCTTTTACTT
>CALZRA010000054.1 GCA_945828345.1 uncultured Bacteroidales bacterium | reverse complement strand
TTCTCCCTTATCGTTTGTTTACTTTTTCGGCCCACCAGAAAAAGCGAAAAGATTATGATTTTCAGATGTTTTTCTTTCAAAAGGGTTTACTTTTCACTTCCAAGCCGTTGTAAAGCGGCTGATGTCACGCTAATTTTGCAACCGAAACCGATTCACCCACAGCATCCATGAAGAACATCACACTCTTCCTCATCACCTTTTTACTTGGCTGCTCCTCCTCGCAAGCCCGCAGCCGCCAAAACGAAATTCAAGTGCAGCCCGCCTTCTGGTGGAGCGGCATGGCTGAACCTTCGCTGCAGCTCTTGTTGCATGCCCCGGGCGTGGGAGAACATGAGGTGCGCATTGATGCACCAGGTATACGTATCGACAGCATATTCCGTCCGACCAACACAAACTACTTATTTATATATATGAACGTAGGGCAGGCCGCGCCGCAAACCTTCGGCATTGACTTGCTGAAGGGCGGCAAAACAGCCCGCCGGCTTACCTACGAACTGCGCCAACGTGACAATCAGCTGCGCGCCCAAGGCTTCGATGCCTCCGATGTGCTCTACCTGCTCATGCCCGACCGCTTCGTGAACGGCCTGACCGCCAACGATGTGGTGAAGGGGCTGAAGGAACAAACCTGCGGCCCTGAACCTGACGCACGACACGGCGGTGACTTGGCCGGCATGACAGCTGCCCTCGACTATCTGAGCGACCTGGGCATCACGGCTATCTGGCCTACGCCCCTGTTGGTGAACGACATGCCCTCCCACTCCTACCACGGCTACGCCATCACTGACTTCTACCAGATAGACCCGCGCTACGGGAGCAACGACGACTACCGCTCCTTCGTAGAGCAGGCCCATGCCAAGGGCATCAAGGTGGTACAGGACATGGTGTTCAACCACTGCGGCTCAGACAACTTCCTGTTTACCGACCTGCCCGACTCAACGTGGTTCAACAACCATAGCCAGTACGTACAGACGGCCTATCGTATTGCAGCCGTGGGTGACCTTCACGCTGCCTTTGGCGATGCCGACAATGCGCAGAACGGCTGGTTCGTAGAGGCCATGCCTGACCTCAACCAGCGCAACCCGCACGTATGGAAGTACCTCACGCAAAACTCCGTCTGGTGGATTGAATATGCAGGCATCGACGGCATCAGACAGGACACCTATCCCTATGCCGACCGCCAAGCCATGGCACGCTGGAACGAAGCCTTGAAGCGCGAATACCCGCACCTGAACATCGTGGGCGAGACCTGGATTAACCACAACGTCGGGGTGAGCTACTGGCAGAAGGATTCGCCTGTGGCCCCCGCCGACGACAATTCGCAGCTCCCCACGGTGATGGACTTCCCGCTCATGTCGCTGCTCAACAGCTGCTTGGACGAGGAGACCAACGACTGGGACAAGGGGCTGGCCCGCATTTATGAGTACCTGAGTCAGGACATCGTCTACGCCAACCCGATGAACCTGCTCACCTTCCTCACCAACCACGACACCGACCGCTTTGCCCGCGTGCCCGAACAGGCCGCGCAGCCCCACCGCTACGAGCAGGCCCTGACGCTGCTGCTCACGCTGCGCGGCATCCCGCAGCTGTACTACGGCGACGAGCTGGCCATGGCGGCCAACAAGTCGAAGGGCGACGGCGCACTGCGCCAGAACTTTCCCGGCGGCTTTGCCGGCGACTCAGTGAATGCCCTGAAGGGACAGAACCTGACCCCGCTCATGCAGCGCACGCACCAGTTCACACGCCGCCTGCTGCGCTGGCGCAGAGGCAACGAAGTGCTGGCACACGGCACCTTCAAGCACTTTGCCATCAACCAAGGCGTGTATGTCTATGCCCGCGAATACCAAGGCCGCACGGTGACGGTCATTATGAACGGTACCGACCGTCCTGTCTGCCTCAACCTGGCGCGCTATGCTGAAGTGTTGCCCTGGCGCGTGGCTACCGATGTGTTGAGCGGCCGCCGCATCGACCTTGCAGGCCAGTGCCTGCAACTGGGTGTGCGTGAAACGCTGGTGCTCGAATAACGCGCGAAAGGTGCCAACCGCTCCTGTTACCTCCCCGAAAGGCCTGACGTGACCCGCGCGGACTGCCCGACAGGACAGCAGACGGGCAAAGGGGAGCTACAACCAAGATTTTCATAAGTGTTATAATAGGTAATTAAGATTGGATAGGCTGTTCTTGCCTCATCTGTGTCAAGAACAGTTTTAGTGTTTTAGGTAACTGACACATTTAGTTGTTGTGCAGACACTTCTTCGGGAGAAGCGGTGTCTGCTTTTTTTGTACCTGATTGCCCTTTGCGACGGTTCGGCCTAACAACTCGGCACTTAGGATTTCCTAAGCGGCACTTCGTTGCACCGAAGCCTGCGCCAGGAAAAACAACTCGGCACTCAGGAACTCAACTTTAGCATTTGTAACATTCAGCTTTCGCAGGTCGTTGCCGTTAGTTGACAAGCGTTCAAGACACGGGCTGTAAGCCGGGGCAAGCGCATAGCCGGGGCAACACTCTGGGCTATGCGCTGATGTCCCTTCGGGGCGTGCCTTGAACCCTTGTTAACCAGAACAGGCCGTACCTTGAACCCTTGTTATCAACAACAATCTTCGAAACTTACATGCAACCACGACACTAAATAGTGGACGTTTCCGTCACACATCACCAATTAACATTCTGCCAAGCGGGGATGCCCGCACAGGAGTGTCAAAGCCCTCTCAATCCTACAAAATGCTCATTTTGAGAGAACCAGAATGCCCTTCTATGCCTACAAAAGGCTTACTTTTCGTTTACATTTTTTGGATTGTGCGAAATACCCAAAGTCTTGATTACCAGATATAATGATTCATTTTTACGCCTCAATTATTTATATTTTTCGCTAAGCCTTTGCATTTCATAAAATCTTAATCCTAATTTTGCAACGTCAACATTCTAAAAGCGACGCGTAGCCACACCGACACCGCACGGTATGCGAACCCTAACCTTCTCACTGCTTACCGAAGCATCAGCCAGGGAAAAGCTTCTGAACCAACCCTTCCCTGCTCTGCACGAGGCTACGCTGACACCAACTTCAAAACCAACCACACTTCTACAGCTACATGAAAAGAATGCTCACCGCCCTCGCTGTGGCCGGCCTGTCGCTGACGGCAATGGCACAGCAACTGAAGTCGCCCAACGGGCAACTGAACATGGAGTTTTCGCTCGACGCACAAGGCCGTCCTACCTATTGTCTGCAATACAAGGGACGCGACGTGATCAAACCCTCTCACCTCGGTCTGGAACTGAAGCAGGAAGACCCGAACAAGGCGCAGGACTTTGAGTTCAAGACACGTGCCGACGCCTCGAAGCTGGCACAGAAAGCCAACCTGACCTCGGGCTTCCAGATTGCCGGCACTCAGACTGCCACCTTCGACGAGACATGGACTCCCGTGTGGGGTGAGGAGAGCAGCATACGCAACCACTACAACGAACTGTGCGTTTCGCTGAGCCAACCCATGAACGAGCGCAGCATCAACATACGCTTCCGCCTGTATGACGACGGACTGGGCTTCCGCTATGAATTTCCCGAACAGAAGAACCTGACCTACTTCACCCTGAAGGAGGAGCGCACACAATTCGCCATGGCCGGCGACCACACCGCCTGGTGGATTCCGGGCGACTACGACACCCAGGAATATGAAACGGTAACTTCGAAGCTGAGCGAAATACGCGTCAAGATGAAGGATGCCGTAACGCAGAACTCTTCGCAGACTCCCATTTGGGAAGGCGGCGTACAGACTGCCCTGATGATGAAGTCGGCCGACGGACTCTACATCAACCTGCACGAAGCTGCCTGTATCGACTACTCGACGATGCACCTGAACTATGATGAAAAGACCCAAACCTTCGAAAGCTGGCTCACACCCGACGCACGCGGCGACAAGGGCTACCTGCAGGCACCCTGCGTGTCGCCCTGGCGCACCGTCATGGTGAGCGACAAGGCTACCGACATCCTGGCTTCGCGCCTGACGCTGAACCTGAACGAACCGTGCAAAATCAAGGACACCTCGTGGATCAAGCCCACTAAATATATAGGCGTATGGTGGGACATGATTACCAACAAGGGCACCTGGAGCTACACCAACGACTTTTCGACCGTGAAGCTGGGCGAAACCGACTTTGCCCACGCCAAACCCAACGGCACACACTCGGCCAACACAGCCAACGTGAAGCGTTACATTGACTTCGCCGCCGAACACGGTTTCGATGCCGTGCTGGTGGAAGGCTGGAACGTGGGCTGGGAAGACTGGTTCGGACACGAGAAGGACTATGTGTTCGACTTCGTGACCCCCTATCCCGACTTCGACGTAAAGGAAATACACCGCTACGCCGCCTCCAAGGGCGTGAAGATGATCATGCACCACGAAACCTCGGGCTCGGCCCGCAACTACGAGCGCCACTTGGACAAGGCTTACCAGTTCATGGTAGACAACGGCTATCCCGCCGTGAAGAGCGGCTACGTGGGCAACATCGTGCCGCGCGGTGAGCACCACTACGGCCAGTGGATGAACAACCACTACCAGTACTGCATCGAGAAGGCAGCTGACTACCGCATCATGGTGAATGCCCACGAGGCAACCCGCCCCACCGGCATCTGCCGCACCTGGCCCAACCTGATTGGCAACGAGAGTGCGCGCGGCACAGAGTATGAGAGCTTCGGCGGCAACGCCGTGGACCACACGACCATCCTGCCCTTCACCCGCCTCATCGGCGGTCCGATGGACTACACGCCGGGTATCTTCGAAACCGACTGCTCGAAGATGAACCCGGGCAACAACAGCCGTGTGCGCACCACCATTGCCCGCCAGCTGGCCCTCTACGTGACGATGTACAGCCCGCTGCAGATGGCCGCCGACGTGCCCGAACACTATCAGGAGCACCTCGACGCCTTCCAGTTTATCAAGGACGTGGCACTCGACTGGGACAAGTCAGTGTATGTCGAAGCTGAGCCGGGCGACTACATCACCATAGCCCGCAAGCAGAAGGGCAGCGAGAAGTGGTTCGTGGGCTGCACAGCCGACGAGAACGGCCACGATGCCGACTTCACCCTCAGCTTCCTGAACCCGGGACAGAAATACACAGCCACTATCTACGCTGATGCCAAGGATGCCTCGTGGGACAAGAACCCCAAGGCTTACACCATCAAGCAGCAGACTGTAACATCCAAGACACGGATCAAGCTCCACGCTGCCAGCGGCGGCGGCTTTGCCATCAGCATTGTACCTATTAAATAACCCACCGGGCGCAAAGGGACGGGAAATACAGATTTTAAAAGGGACATGTCCCTTTTCAGGAGGTTTCCTCCTGAAAAAGTCCCGTTCCCTTGCGCCAGCCTCTCTCTGATTAGACAATTTTCCAACCAAGTTCTAATAACATGAACAAGAAGACTCTTAATTCCAAGTTCCTGTCGGTGATGCTGGCAGGAGCTTGCATGTCGCTTGGCGCTAATGCCCAAAGTGTTAGGGTGAAGGGACATGTACAGGACAAGTCGGGCGAGCCCGTTGTCTTTGCAACCGTTTCTGTTCCGGGCACGAAGACCATGACCCAGACCGATGCGAACGGTAACTTTACCATCAATGTGTCAGCGGGCAGCAATCTACGCGTGGCCTACATTGGTTACAAAACAGCCACGGTGAAGGCCAACGGCATCATGACCATCGTGCTGGAAGACAACTCCACGCTCAACGAAGCCGTGGTTGTGGGCTATGCCAAGGTAAAGAAAACCGACGCCACAGGTTCTGTGACCGCCATCAAGCCCGACGACATGACGAAGGGTATCACTACCAACGCGCAGGACATGCTCGTCGGTAAAGTGGCCGGTGTGGACGTCGCTACCGGCGGCGGTACTCCCGGTGCCGGTGCCTCCATCCGCATCCGTGGCGGCTCTTCGCTCAACGCCAGCAACGACCCGCTCATCGTCATCGACGGACTCGCCATGGACAACGAAGGCGTGCAGGGCCTCTCCAACCCCCTTGCCATGGTCAATCCCGAGGATATCGCCAGCTTCACCGTGCTGAAGGATGCTTCCGCCACAGCCATCTATGGTTCGAGAGCCTCCAACGGCGTCATCATCATCACCACCAAGAAAGGCCGCAAGAACAGCCGTCCGCAGGTATCGTACAACGGTAGCGTGAGCTTCGGTACGAAAGCCAAGACCTACGACGTGCTCTCGGGCGACCAATACCGCGCTTACGTGCAGAATACTTTCGGCGAAGCCGCTACGCTCCCCCTGGGCACGGCCAATACCGACTGGCAGGACCAAATCTACCAGACAGCCGTGAGCCACGACCACAACCTCTCCATCAACGGCGGCTTGGGCTGGCTTCCCTATCGCCTCAGCTTGGGCTACACCAATGAAGAAGGTATCATCAAGACCTCCAACTTCGAGCGCTACACCGTGGCCGTGAACCTTGCTCCCTCCTTCTTCAACGACCACTTGAACGTAAACCTCAATGCCAAGTTCATGTCGGCCAAGAACCGCTACGCCGACGGTGGCGCCATCGGTGCAGCCCTCAGTATGGACCCCACGCAGCCCGTTTACTTCGACCCCAGCGACCCCGATGCAGCCTTCACGGGCGGCTACTACCAGCACATGCAGGATGCTACCTTCAACGACCCTGCCTGGAACCGTCAGCCCAACACGAAGAACACTGCCAACCCCTTGGCCATGCTCGAGCTGAAGAACGACCACGCCAAGAGCCAGTCCTTCATCGGCAACATGGAGCTGGACTACAAGCTCCACGGCTTTGAAGACCTCCACATCCACGCCAATGTCGGCGGCGACTACTCCGAGGGCAACCAGTGGACGGAAATCTCTCCCTACTCTGCTTCCAACAACTACTTCGGGAGCAACTGGCGCGCTGCCAAGTACAAGTACAATCTCCAGGGCAACATCTACGCCCAGTACCAGCACCTCTTCGGCTACCACAACGTGGACATCATGGCCGGTACCGAGGCCCAGCACTTCCACTACAACGGCTTCGGCGAAGGCGGCGGTTGGGACAGCTACCTCGGGGAATACAAGGACTACCAGGGCCGTGCCACCACGGGCTATGCTTCCCGCAACTCGCTCCTCTCCTACTTCGGCCGCGTGAACTACATCTACAACGACCGCTACCTCGCCACCTTCACCATGCGCTGGGATGGTTCGTCGCGCTTCGCCGACGGCAACCGTTGGGGTACCTTCCCCTCCGTGGCCTTGGGCTGGAAAGTGAAGAACGAGCAGTTCCTCCGTTCCGCAGAATGGCTCTCCGACCTCAAGCTCCGCCTCGGTTGGGGTATCACGGGTCAGCAGAACATTGGCCAAGACTTCTACTACATGCCCCTCTACAACGTGGGTGATGACTACGCCCAGTACCCTATCGGTAACGACTACATGCACACGTTGCGCCCCAACGCCTTCAACAAGGATCTGACTTGGGAAAAGACCACCACGTGGAATGCGGGTCTCGACTTCGCCTTCCTCAACAACCGCATCGATGGTTCGGTCGACTACTACTACCGCGAGACCAAGGACCTCATCTCCGTCGTCGACGTGGAAGCCGGTACGAACTTCAACAACCAAATCTGGAAGAACATCGGCAAGTTGCGCAACTACGGTCTTGAGTTCACCCTCAACGCCCGCCCCATCCAGACGCGCGACTTCACCTGGCAGGTTACCTACAACGTCATGTGGAACCGCAACAAGATTACCGAGCTCTACGGCGATGCCGGCTACGTGGCCACGGGCATCTCCCCCTCTAAGCTCCCCGGCGGCGGTACCGTACAGGTGAACAAGGTGGGCTATCCCGCCAACTCCTTCTATGTTTACCAGCAGGTTTACGACGAGAACGGCAAGCCCATCGAAAACATGTTCGTGGACCGCAACGGCAACGGCTACATCGACGACGACGACCGCTACATCTACAAGAACCCCGCGGCCGACGTGCTCATGGGCTTCACCTCGAAGTTCATGTACAAGAACTGGGACTTCAGCTTCACGCTCCGTGCCAGCCTGAACAACTACGTCTACTACGACTACCTCAGCGACCGTGCGGATGTCAGCCTCGGCGGCATGACCGTCCAGAACGAGTGGACCAACCGCACCATGGAGCACCTCAACCTCGGTTGGAGTGGCCAGGGCAACTACGCCATGAGCGACTACTTCGTGCGCAATGCCTCCTTCCTCCGCTGCGACAACATCACCCTCGGCTACAGCTTCCGCAACCTCTTCAAGCAGGGCAACTTCGACGGCATCACCGGCCGCGTCTACGCCCTTGTCCAGAACCCCTTCGTCATCACCAACTACGACGGTCTCGACCCCGAGTTGAGCAATGCCAGCTACAAGGGTATCGACAAGAACTTCTATCCGCGTCCCCGCACCTTCATGGTCGGCTTGAGCTTAAACTTCTAAGTCCGGCTGCGGATCCATTCCCACAATTTCTTCTACCAAACAGAAATCCTAAGTTATGAAACTCAATTTGTTCAAATACATGGCGCCGGTAGCCCTCACCCTCGGGCTGGGCTTAGGGGCAGCATCCTGTGCCGACGACCTCAACCAATCGTCCATCGACCCGCAAACACAGAGTGGGGCCGAGCAAGACGGTTACTACGCCAAGATTTACGGCCTCTTGGTACTTTCGGGCCAGAAGGGTGCCACCGACACCCCCGACATCTCCGACGACCCCGGTAAGAACCCCTTCTTCCGCCGCGTCTGGGAGCAGCAGGAATTCTCCACCGACGAATGCCTCTGGGCTTGGCAGAACGACCCCGGCCAGTCGGAGTACCTCAACTTCAGCTGGGGCTCCACCCATCTCTTCACCCGCATGCTCTACAACCGCATCGGCTACAACATCACCCAGTGCAACTTCTTCCTCGACCTCTACAAGGGCCTCACCGACGAAGTAAGCCAGACCCGATGCGCCGAGGTGCGCTTCTTCCGCGCCATGTACTACCAGTACTTCCTCGACTTCTTCGGCCGTGCCCCCTTCAAGGATACGTTTAATGACGAAAAGCCCAAGGAAATTTTGGCCAATGACCTCTTTGCCTATATCGAAGGAGAGTACAAGGCCATCATCGACCAGCTTCCCGCGGCCGACCCTGAAGGCAAGAACTTCGGCCAGGTCAATAAGGTGGCCGCCTACCTCATGCTGGCCCGCCTCTATCTCAACGCCGAGACCTACATTGGCCAGGCCAAGTGGGACGAAGCCGTCGAATGGTCCACGAAGGCCATCGAGAGCGGCTACGACCTGAGCCGTGCCACCTCTTCCGCAGGATTCAGCGGCTACCACCAGCTCTTCATGGGTGACAACGACCGCAACCCCGAAGCCATGAAGGAAATCGTCCTCCCCATCCGTCAGGACGGCACGAAGACCAAGACCTACGGCGGCACCTGGACCATCATCTCCAGCTGCTACGCTTCCGGCTGCCAGAACTTCTACGGCACCAACGACGCCTGGACCTGCATCCGTGCCCGTGCCGAAGTGGCCGACTTCTACTTTGCCAACCGCTCCGATGTGCCCCTCACCGAGGGCCGCTGGGACATCGTGAACGCTGCCGGCGACGACCGCGCGCTCCTCTACGGCGGTGACGGCCGCACCGTGGAGACCGAAAAAATCGGTACAATCACCAAGGGCCTCGCTATCCAGAAGTGGACCAACGAGCACGCCGACGGCACCGCCGACTACCACGACAACAGCATTCCCGACACCGACATCCCCTTCCTCCGCCTCGCCGAAGCCTACCTCACCCGTGCCGAAGCCAACTGGCGCCGCGGTGCTGCCGAGTCCACCGTCCTCGCCGACATCAACGTGCTCCGCGACCGTGCCCATGCCAGCCGCTGGATCGGTTCCGACCTCACGCCGTTGAACTTTGTGAAGGAATGGGGCCGCGAGTTCTACCTCGAAGGTCGCCGCCGCACCGACTTGCGCCGCTTCAACATGTTCACCACCAACACCTACCTTTGGGAATGGAAGGGTGGCGTCTACGAAGGAACGGGCGTCGCAGACTACTGCAACCTCTATCCCATCCCGCAGACAGACATCACAAACAATCCCAACATGCACCAGAACGATGGCTACTAAGCCGCAGCGAGGCCCCCGTGCCTCCTCCGCATAATCCATCTTCTCCCCTTATATATAATAGACCACAATCATGAAAAAGATATTCAGCTATTTGCTCCTCGCCCTCGCCCTGCCCTTCCTGGCAGCCTGCGACAGCGACACCGACAGCAACCCCACGCTGCAGGAGCCCGAAACCTTCGTGCTGAACCTCCCGCCCTACGCAACCAACAATCTGATTGACCTTCAGTATGCGCAGTCGCTCGAGCTCACCACCAACCAGCCCGCCTACGGCTTCACCGCAGCCACCACCTACACCGTGCAGGTAACTCTGGCCGACGCCTTCGTGGAAGCCGCCGAGGCCACTGAGACCACCGAAGCCGTCGAGGCCAACTACGTGAGCCTCCCCACCACCTACCGTACGGCCAAGATGAACGTCGATGCCCTCGAACTCACCGAAGCCATCATCTCTCTCTGGGATGCAGCCAGCGGTGGTGCCGACCTGCCCGCCGAGATGCCCGTCACGCTGCGCCTCAAGGCCAACGTCACCAGTTCCAACCGCGGTGTTTGCTACTCCAATGCCATCACGCTCCCCCGCGTACACGTAGCCAAGCCCGAGCAGACCCTCTCCCTGCCCGAAAAGATGTTCCTCGTGGGCGGCATGCCCGCTTCGGGCTGGAGCACGTGGTTGCCCATGGCACAGGTATATGCAACGCCCGGCATGTTCTACTGCGTAGTCTACTGCCCCGCCAACACCAACTTCAAGTTCTCGCCTGAAGCCGGCGACTGGGAACAGGCCCGCAGCTTCAGCACCGTAACCTTCACAGAGGAGGCCAAGACCGCCGCCGGTGTCGAACTCGGCACGGACAACGACAACATCGCCGTTCGCAACGGAGGCTGGTACACCATGGTAGTCACCACGAAGATTGCCGGCAAGGCCATCAACTACACCGTCGATATCCGTCCCGCCGAGGTTTATCTCTGCGGCAATCCCATGGGCGATTGGGGCTTCATCGAAGCCGGCAAGTTCACCGCTCCTGAAGGCGATGGCGAATGGGTTTCTCCTGCAGCCGTTGGTTCCGGCGAGGCCCGCATGTGCGTCAAGGTGCCCGATGCCGAGTGGTGGATGACCGAGTTCACCCTCCTCGATGGTGCCACTGTCTTCTACCGCGAGACCGACAACCTCGTCTCCGGCTGGGGCGACAACAAGGGCAGTAACTACTCCGTCCAGCTCTCCGCCGGCCAGAAAGTACACATCAACTTCTCCGCAGGTACAGGTTTTGTAGAGTAAGACCCAATCCCTTCCGAGAACAAGTACAAACCATCCGGACAGAAGGCGGGCCATTTCCGCTTCCCTGCGCCACGCCCCCTTCTGTCCCAATTCCAAACAACAAGCCAAATCCATGAAAAAGTTAGCACGTTACGCAGGTTGCCTCTTTGCAGCCCTTGCGCTCACCGCCTGCGACGAAGACTATACCGACTGGGCCAACCCGCAGACCAATCCGCAGGAAAACCCCGCCGAAGCTGTGTCGGCCGTCATCCAGGCGCTTCCCGAAGCCACCATCGACCGCGAACAAGCCCCCGACACCGTGGCCCTCGTTTCCCTTCCCGTCCTTGTCAATGTGCCCGAAGGTTCGCAGGCCAAAGTCTCCAAACTCCTCCTCAACGAGAGCCATGTCCTCCCCTTTGTGGAGAAAGACGGCGCCATCGCAGTGGCCGTGGCCCAACTCGACAGCGTAGTTGAAAACCTCTATCTCAGCCGCGCCCGTGAAGAGCGCACCCTGAGCCTCACCGTCGATGCCTCTGCCATCACCCCCGACGGCCAGGCCCTCAAGGCCCCTGCCAACACCGTAGAGGTGAAATACCTCCAGGTGACTCCTCCCGCACTCGAAGAAGCCTACTACATCCTCGGCGACTTCTGCGGCTGGACTGCTGACGCCGCTGCACCGATGACGAACAAGGGCAACGGCGTGTTTGAACTCGTGTTCGAGACCACCGGTGCCGCCTGGTTCAAGATCATGCCGAAGTCAGCCATTGTGGACGGCAGCGTGGATTGGGGCAATGTCTACGGCAGTGCCGTGGACAGCGACACCTCCACCGAAACCTTCATCACGTGGAGCAACGCCCAGGCCTTCAAGGTAAGCGATGCCGGCAAGTACCGCCTCACCGTCGACATGAAGAACTGGCGCTACGCCATCAGCCCCGTCAGTGCCGAAATCTACATGACCGGTTCTGCCTACGGTTGGACTGACTGGCAAGCCTTCGTTCCCGTCAATGGCCACGACGGCCAGTTCTGGAGAGTCATCTACCTCTCGGCAGGCGAAGAATTCAAGTTCGCCCCGCAGGCCGGTTGGGGCGGCGACTTCGGTGCCGACCAGCTCCGCTTTGAAGACCACGCCGGTGCCGGCCTCAGCGGCACGGGCAACGTTATCGTAGCCAACGAAGGCTGGTATCTCCTCTACCTCGACGCCACCGAGAAAGTGCTCGAGACCTACACCCCCGACGTCTACCTCATCGGCAACACCGCCGGTTCCTGGAACATCGAGGCTGCCAACCTCTTCAGCGTACCCGCTTCGAAAGACGGCGAGTTCGTTTCGCCCGCCTTCGTGGCCGAAGATGAAATCCGCGTTTGCGTTCACCCGAAAGAAAGCGTAGACTGGTGGCGCATGGAGTTCATCGTCCTCGACGGAAAGATAGACTACCGCGGCAACGGTCCCGACCAAGCGCGCGTGAAGGGTCAGGCAGGCCAGCGCCTCTACCTCAACTTCACCAACGGTACAGGTAGCGTGAAGTAAACTCCTTCCCGAACACATACACAGATTGAAGATGAGGCTAATGTGCCGCGCACAGTAGCCTCATCTTCTGTTTTTGCTCACAATCCTTCTGCATACAATGAAACGAATACTCTCCCTCCTTCCCCTTCTCGGCCTCCTTGCCCTTCCGCTTCGCGCCCAGGCCCCTGCCGAGAGCGAGGACGTGATGCTGCAAGGCTTCTATTGGGACTCACAGAAAGAAACCGGCTGGCAAGCCCTTGAAAGCCATGCCTCCGAGATAGCCAAGCACTTCACCCTCGTGTGGCTTCCCCCTTCGGCCAGTGCCGAAGGAGGCGGGGCCGTAGGCGGCAACAACGTAGGTTACCACCCGCGCCAGTGGAACAACCAGACCTCCTGCTGGGGCACTGCCGACGACCTCAAGACTCTCATCTCCACCCTCCATACCAAAGGCGTGAAGGTTGTGGCCGACATCGTCATCAACCACCGTGCCGGTGATACCGACTGGGGAAACTTCACCGCCGACGACTTCGGCACTTATGGCAACTACCAGCTCACCGCTTCCCACATCTGCAACAACGATGAGATGAACACCGACCCCAGTGCCGGCAAGTGGAACGGACAAGCCACCGGAGCCGCCGACACCGGCGAAAACTGGGGCGGGGCACGCGACCTCGACCACACCTCAACCTACGTGCAGGACGACTGCAAAGCCTACCTGGCCTGGCTCAAAGGCGAAATAGGCTACGACGGCTGGCGCTACGACTTTGTCAAAGGCTTCGCCCCCGCATACGTCGGCCTATACAACGAAGCCTCCTCTCCCTACCTCTCCGTGGGTGAATACTGGGACGGTTCCTACGACAAGGTGGCCGCCTGGATCGAGGGCACGGATCGCCAGAGTATGGCCTTCGATTTCCCCATGAAGTACGCCGCCCTCAACGATGGCCTCGCCAAGGGAAACTATAGCAAGATGACGTGGATAGAGGACAACACCACCTGGCGTCCCGCGGGCATGATACACCACCACAACTACAACCGCTACGCCGTGACCTTCGTGGACAACCACGACACCTACCGCGATGCCAACAAGTTCACGGGCTACGTACAGCAGGCTTATGCCTTCATCCTCTCCTCGCCGGGAGTGCCCTGCATCTTCTGGCCCCACTGGCAGGGAGCCGACCGCGATGCCATCGAGCAGCAGATAGCCGTGCGCCGTGCCGCCGGACTTCACTCCGAGAGCGCAGTCGAGGTGACAGTGAGCGACAAGTACTACGAGAGCCATGCCGAAGGCCATAAAGGTTCGGTCATCACCCGCATCGGCTTTGCCGCTCCGCGCGAAGCGCCCGAAGGCTACTACCTGGCAGCCGGCGGCAACAATTGGTGGATGTTTCTCTCCGACAACGTGGCCGGCATCCGTCCCATTCAGTCCGACCACACAGCCGCACCACCACGTTATGCCACCGACGGACGCCGCCTGCAGCAGCCGCCGACCCACGGTGTGTATATCGAGAACGGACAGAAGAAGCTGGCAGGAAACTTTTAGAAATGAATGATTAGGTTACTATTGAAAGCGTTCAAGGAACGGGCTGAAAGCCCAACAAGCGCATAACCCAGGGCAACGCCCTGGGTAAGTAGACCGCCGCAATGCGCCCTGCTTCCTATGGTTTTGAGCAAGCGAATTTTGTTAATGATTCTTT
>CALZRA010000053.1 GCA_945828345.1 uncultured Bacteroidales bacterium | reverse complement strand
TGACTAATTCGCGAGATTTTTTTGTTAAGGGGCGGCGTTTTTCGGATGGTTACGTATGGGGGAGAGGTTATGAGAGATGAGGTTATAAAGTTACTCACAAGCGCTCGCCGCCCCTTCTTTAAGTGCCTTGAACGCTTGTGAGTCACTTTATAACCTCATAACCTTATCTCTCATAACCCATCAAGGAGCCTCATACCTACAAGAGGGCTCATAAGCCTAACGGGCAGCCAGCCGGGCAATCACCTCGTCAATAGTCAAGCTGCATTGTTCACCTGAGTTCATGTCCTTCAGTGCCACGCGGCCCTCGGCCATCTCTGATTCACCCACCAAGGCGACGTAAGGCACGTGGTGTGCGTTGGCATAGGCCATCTGCTTCTTCATCTTCACTGCATCGGGGTAGACTTCGGTGGCAATGCCTGCCTGGCGGGCCGTTGCGGCCAGTTGCAGACAATGGGCGGCTTCGGCTCCTCCGAAATTGATGAACAGCAGCTGCACACCCGATTCGGTGGCGGCAGGGTAAAGGTTCAGCTGGTTCAGCACGTCGTAGATGCGGTCTGCACCAAACGAAATGCCCACGCCGCTGAGACCCGGCATACCGAATATGCCTGTCAAGTTGTCGTAGCGTCCGCCGCCTGTGATGGAACCTATCTGCACATCCAATGCCTTGACCTCAAAGATGCAGCCCGTGTAGTAGTTGAGTCCGCGGGCCAGGGTGAGGTCCAGCTCTACCTCGTTGTGAAGGTTGCTGTGTTGCAACGTTTGCAGCACAAAGGCCACCTCATCGACTCCTTTCAGGCCCGTAGGACTGTCGGCCAAAGCCTGACGCATGGTTTCGAGCTTTTCGCTGTTCGAGCCCGAGAGGGCAATGATAGGCTGTAACTTCTGCACCGCCTCGTCGGAAAGTCCCACGGCACGCAGTTCCTCGTTTACCTTTTCCAATCCTATTTTGTCGAGCTTGTCGATAGCTACGGTGATGTCGACAATTTTGTCGGCCTCGCCAATCATTTCGGCGATGCCTGTCAGGATCTTGCGGTTGTTTATCTTGATGCACACCCGGATGCCGAAGCGCGTAAACACCTCGTCGACAATCTGCATCAGTTCCACCTCGTTGAGCAGGGAGTCAGAGCCGACCACGTCGGCATCACACTGGTAAAACTCGCGGTAACGTCCCTTCTGCGGACGGTCGGCGCGCCATACGGGCTGGATCTGGTAGCGCTTGAAGGGCATCTGCAGCTCTTCGCGGTGCTGCACCACATAGCGTGCGAAGGGCACGGTGAGGTCGTAGCGCAGTCCTTTCTCGCAGAAGCGTGCCGCGAGCTGGGCGGCATTCTTCTCGGTGTATTCGGCGGCCGACACCTCGCGGTTGAAGTCGCCTGAGTTCAGGATCTTGAAGAGCAGCTTGTCGCCTTCTTCACCATATTTGCCCATCAGGGTCGACAGGTTCTCCATGGCAGGCGTTTCGATTTGCCTGAAGCCGTAGAGCGAGTAGACCTGACGGATTGTATCGAATATGTAGTTGCGGCGTGCCATTTCTACGGCACCGAAGTCGCGTGTTCCCTTTGGTATGCTGGGTTTCTGGGCCATGTGTGTATTGTGTTGGATATGCTTTGTTCGTAGGAGACGCAAAGGTACGGTTTTCTTTGCAATACGGTGTGCGCGTCGGTTATTTTTGCTGTGGTTCAGTCGAACGGCGGCAGGGTGAGCTGGTTGAACTGGGCTATGGGCGAAGGCGTGTGCTGCTCCTTGATGATTTGCTTGAGCTGCCTTACTTTCTCAGGATATTGGGCGGCCACATCGTGGTCTTCGTGCAGGTCGGCCGACAAGTCGTAGAGTTCACACCGGCCTTTCTTGACCAACAGCTTCCAGTCTCCTTGGCGCACGGCAATCTGGTCGGTCTCGTGAAACTCCCAATACAGGAAGTCGTGGTGCTGCTGCCGTTCGTCGTGACCCAGCAGTGTGGGGGCGAAGGACAGCCCGTCGAAATAGTCCTGTTCGCCCAGCCCGGCATTGCGGTAACGCTGCACATAGTTGTCGACACCGATGAGGTCGCAGAAGGTGGGCATGATGTCATAGAAGACTATCGGCTGGTCGTTCACGCTGCCTGCCTTCACCTTGCCCGGCCAACGCACAATGAAAGGCACGCGGATGCCGCCTTCGTGACAGGAACGCTTGATTCCCTTCAGCTTGCCGTCGCGTCCGAAGAAGGTGGGGTCTGCGCCGCCTTCCTCGTGAGGGCCGTTGTCGGAGGAGAAGATAAGCAGTGTGTTCTCAGCGAGTCCTTTCTCGGCGAGCTTGGCCATGATTTCTCCCACATAGGCATCCAGCCGGGTTATCATGGCTGCGAACTGTGCATGTACATGCTTCGTGGCGTGGTAGCGTCCCCGACCGGCAAAGTCCTTGTCGTTACAGAACCTGCCCTCGTAGGTTTGAAGGATGGAATCGTTGGGCTGGTAGAGTTCGGCGTGTGGCAGGGTGTAGGTAAACAAGCCGTAGAAGGGACGGTCGGCCGACTGCTGGTCGAGCCATTCGAGGGCCTCCCGGTGGATGAGGTCGGCCGAATACTGCGTGCGTTTGCGGTAGTCGTCTGAAGTGGCTCCATCGGGGTGGCAGGTGTTTTCGGTCAGCTCGATGCGTATGGTCAGTGAGTCGCCGCGGCGCGTACTGTAGCGGTTGAGAAAGTTGGGATAGTACTTGTGGGCCATATACTGGCACACATAGCCGTAGTATTCGTCGATGCCGCGCTTGTCGGGCGTGGAGCGCGAACCCTCATAGCCTCCGGCCCACTTGCCGAACATTCCTGTCGTGTAACCATTGTCTTTCATGATTTCGGGCAGTATGCGGTGGTCGGTGGTGTAGGGCTCCTGGCCTGTGACACGGTATTCGGTACACACGCCATACTGCACGCTGCGGTCTGTCCAGTACTCCTTGTTGCCCCTCACGTGGGTATGTCCGGTGTGTTGGCCTGTCATGAGCGTAGCACGCGAAGGTGCCGAAACGGGACTGCCGGCATACGCCTGCGTAAAGCGCATTCCCTCGGCAGCCATACGGTCGAGGTTGGGTGTGGCGATGTAGGGTTGTCCGTAGCAGCCGAGGTCGCCATATCCCATGTCGTCGCAGAGGATGAAGAGAATGTTGGGCTTGGCTGCTTGCTGCGCAAGGGTGGTAAGGGTGAGGCCTGCCATACTGCTGAGGCAGAGGGCACGCGCGATAGGCTGCTTGTTCATGGTGTGGTGGGTTTGGATGGGTTCTACTCTCCCCAGTCGGCACGGTCGAGATTGCGGTAGCCCACAGCCTCCTTTACGTGCCTGGCCTGGATTTCAGGCGATTCCTCCAGGTCGGCAATGGTCCGGCTCACCCTCAGTATGCGGTCGTAGGCGCGTGCCGAAAGGTTCATGCGCTTCATGGCACGGGTGAGCACCTGGCTGGCTTCTTGGTCGAGACGGGCATACTGCTCCAGCAGTGCGCGGGTCATCTGTGCATTGCAGTGTATGCCCTTCAGATTCCTGTATCGTTCGGTCTGGAGTTCGCGGGCCGCAATGACCCGCTGGCGGATTTGTTCGCTGCTTTCTCCCGCTGGCATCTGTGCCAGGTCGGTCACCGAAACCGGGGTCACTTCGACCTGAATGTCGATGCGGTCCATGAGCGGCCCGGATATGCGGTTCATGTACCTGTGTATCTGGCCGGGCGAGCACTGGCAGGCATGGGTGGGATGGTTGTAGTAGCCGCAGGGACAGGGGTTCATCGAGGCTACAAGCATGAAGGAACAGGGAAGGGTGGCCGAATACTTGGCGCGAGAAATGGTGATTTCGCGGTCTTCGAGCGGCTGGCGCAGCGTTTCGAGGGCATTGCGCGAGAACTCGGGTAGCTCATCGAGAAAGAGCACACCGTTGTGTGCCAATGATATCTCGCCGGGCTTGAACACCGTACCACCGCCAATGAGCGCCACATCGCTGATGGTGTGGTGCGGCGAACGGAATGGCCGCTGGGCAATCAGGGAGGTCTGTGACTGCAGGCTGCCGGCGATGGAATGGATCTGGGTGGTCTCGAGACTCTCCGACAAGGTGAGCTGCGGCAGGATGGAAGGCAGACGCTTGGCCATCATGCTCTTGCCGCAACCCGGCGAACCGATCAGGATGATGTTGTGGCCACCGGCCGCTGCTACCTCGAACGCCCGCTTCACCGTTTCCTGTCCCTTTACATCCTTGAAGTCGAAGGGGCACTGTGTCTGGGCTTCGAAGAACTCTGCCCGGGTGTTCACCTCTGTGGGTTGTAGCGCCGGCTGTCCGTTCAGGAAGTCGACCACCTGCCTGAGGTCGTCGGCCCCATACACTTTTATCTTGTTCACCACAGCGGCCTCGCGCACATTGGCCTTGGGCACGATGAGGTGTTCGAAGCCTTCTGCCCTGGCCTTGATGGCAATGGGCAATGCACCCTTGACAGGACGGATGGAACCGTCGAAGCCCAACTCTCCCAGCAGGACTGTCTTTTCGAGCAGCGGGAGCTGGACCTTTTCGAGGGAGGCCAGCATGCCTATGGCCAGCGGAAGGTCGTAGCCTGTTCCTTCCTTGCGCACGTCGGCTGGTGCAAAGTTCACCTTGTAGGCCATGCGCGGCGGCAGAGACAGGGACAGGCTGGAGAGGGCCGTCTCGACGCGCATGCGGCTTTCGCGCACGGCATTGTCGGGCAGGCCCACCATGATGAAGGACTGGCCCAACTCATGCGGCTTTTGCTGCCGGGCGCTGACTTCGATGAAGACCGTCAGGGGGGTCAGCCCGTTGAGTGCCGCTGTGTTGACTTTTGCTATCATGGCTGCGCGTGGATTAGAGTTTGAGGTCGTCCACCTTCGTCACGTCACGCTGCACGATGGTGCCTTCGGCATCGACCAACATGCACGAGGGCACATAGTGAAGGCCGAGCTTCTGGACCAAGGGCGACTCGAAGGCCTTGCGGTCGCACACGATGGGATAGTCCACGGAGTCGGTCTTCAGCCTGTTGCGCAACACCTCGCGGTCCACGTCCATTGACACGATGAGGCACTCACAGGGCGACTGGGCTGACTTGAGCTTGGTACGCAGCTGTCGCACGAAGGTCTGGCTCTCGCCTTGCCACAGTCCCACACAGGCTATGACCCATCGCTTGCCTTTGTTCTGCTTCGAGTCGAAGGTGGTGCCCTTCAGGGTTTCGGCGGTGAAATCGGGCAATTTGCGGCCCACGCCGTTTTCGAATATCGGCCGGTAGAACTGGTTGATGTAGGTCACGGCCTTGCCCTTGGGCTGCGCCTTCTGCAACACGTCGAGCAGCTGCAGGGCCGTTTGCACGTCGGGCGACTTCTGTGAGGCAAAGTAACGCTTGAACACCGCCACAGCTGCCAGGGTCTGCGGATGGCTGCGCACGAACTGCGCCGCAGCCATGGTGCGGTTGTTTTCGGGCACAGCGGCATTGGCCAGGCGGAAGTCCGAAAGCAATTCGTTCTCGGCTGAGCCTGACACTTTCGACTCACCTATCTTGGCGGCATCGCCGCGCATCTCGATGGTTTTGCCGGGTTCGGCCACCACATACGACTGGGTGAAGTTGGGATAAAGCAGGGTGAGCAGCACGGGTTCCTCAAGCTTGCGCTCATACACGAACTTACCGTCCTCAATGCGCACCGTATCGACACCGTCAAAGCTTCCGTCTTCGCTGTAGACGTAGAACTCTGCGTTGGTGATGTTGTCTAATTTTCCTTCAAAACGCACACGGTCCTTGCCCGGACCGCAGGATACTGCCAGGGCGAGCCATGGCAACAGCAAGCAAACAACGAGATGATTTCGCATAGTATAATTGTTAGTCACACAAAACGGTCTTTTCGCAGCCTATGGCTGATAGACCTCACTCCTTTATATATAATCAGGAGGGCCTGAAGCTGTCAGGCCAGCTTCCCGGCTGTCCTGCTGCGGGAAGCCTGAACCATAGGTTGTCAGGGGCAGGCCCGGCAAAGCATAAAGGAGGATGAAGAAAACTCCAAGGCTTTCTGCATCCTCCTTCAGCAACACTTGTTGCACGGATAGCGAACAAGTCTCAAAGCGAGACTCACCCGGCCATCCGGGCAGACAGGCTAATTAGAAAAGGTTCTTGAACGAAGCATCGTTGAACAACGAAGCAAATTCCAAATCCTGCTGAGCGCGTGCCTTCAAGGTAGCATCCTGGGCAAAAGCCTCCTTCAGGTTAGAAACCACGGCAGCCTTCTGGTTGGTGCGGGCAGCGACAATGGCCTTGATGTAGCTTGTCAGGGCATCGGGGTTCTTCACGTTGGCCAGTGTAGTGGCAGCACTGCTGTAGTCCTTGGCCAGCACCTGAGCGAGTGCGGCAGAGTTGGTCTGTACGCCCTTCAGGCTCTGTACGGCCTGTGCGTAGTTGCCCGTAGCAATCTGCAGGGTACCCACCAGTTCGTTGTAGTTCTGGGCAGCCGAAGCCTTGGCCAGATAGTTCTGGGCAGCTTCCACGTTGCCTTCTGCCAGTGCCACCAAAGCCTGGTTGGCATTTACCTCAGCAGCGTCAGCCTTGATGGAGGCTGCCTTCTGCAGGTAGCTCTTGGCAGCAGCCAGGTCACCCTGCTGGTAAGCCAGTGTGGCCAGGTTGTTGTAGGCACGGTAGTCGCCGGCATACTGCTTGGCGGCTGCAGCATAGATGTCCTTCTGCTCGGCAGCGTTGTTGGTGAGCGTTGCGGCATAGAGGATTTCTTCAACCGACAGCTGCGAAGCATCGCTCTTGAACTGTTCCTTGATTTCAGCGTCCGAACGACCGATCAGGTTGTAGTTGATGGTGAGGCGTGCGCGACGCAGTTCGGGCAGGATTTCGGTAGCGAGTTCCTGGAAACCGGCCGAGAGGTTACGGATCTGGCGTTCACGCTCTTCGGGATCGGGATACATGGAGAGCACGCGCAGGATAACGTCCTTGTCCTGAATGTTCGAAGCCTTGACGAGTTCCTGGAAGCCTTCCCAGTCCTCAGCGGTGTACTTCGTGTCAACCTCGGCATCGAGCTTCACGCTCTTGAGCTGCTTGCTTACATAGGCGCTCGAAGTGTTCTGACGCTTTTCGGCCAGCGCGGTGTTGAAGCTGAGCGAACCTTCGGGCGAAGCGTAAGCCGACACCTCAATGTTCTCAAGCATCAGACCCTTCTGGTCAGCCTTGATGGCACGCAGCGTAGCGACGAAGTCCTGCACCGATGTGCCCTTGAGTTCGCTGCTGCGAATGTTGGCCTGGTTGATGAGGTACTTGATCTGGGCCTGCTTGGTCTGCTTGATAACCTGCTGGTAAGCATCGGGAGCGACAGCCACGTTGGTTGAGGCTACCGTTTGCTGCAACAGCTGCGAAGTAGCCAACACACCGTCGGCAACCTTCACTGCGGGCACTTCGACCGACTTCTTGCCCAACTTGGCATCGAAAGTCAGATAGAGTTCGCTCTTCTGCATGGCGGGCACATAGGCGAAATTGCTCTTCATTGTGTAGTTGCCACCCAGCTTGTAGGAAATCTCCTGGTCATTGCCCTGGACTTTTTCACCCTGGAAAGTAGCACTCTGTCCTACGCTTTTGCCGCCGGCATAGCGTATTTCGGGCACAACCGTCACCACAGCCTTCTTCTTCATGTACTTTTCAGGGAAGCGGCCGTTGATGGTTACAGGCACCTGGCCAGCCACAGCCTCCATGGGCGAAGGTGTTACGGTGAAGTTGTCGGCCGACAGTTCACCCAACTTGCTGCAAGAGGTCAGCACCAGCGCGCTGCCCATTGCCAAAGAAAAAAAGACTTTACTTTGCATTGATACTAATATGTTTAGTTGTTGATACTCTGATTGAATGGTTCTTCCGTACCATTACGCCTGCAAAGATAGTGCAAGGCGAGCGCAGTGCAAAAGAAAAACTGAAAGTTTTCATTTCGCATTGCCGAGCCGCAGCCTATCTTCGCGAAGCAAAGATAGTGCAAGGGAATCAGCGGACAAAAGAAAACAACGAAGTTTTACTTTATCCTTGACTTATGTCAAGCCATTCCAAACATTCCTTAAACGCCATCGAAGCACGTCACGCTACCTGCTTATCTCCCTTTGGGACACGGAACTTGTAGCAACAAAACGCAAAATCACGCGTGTTCACCGAGCTTTTTACACCATCTACCGCCCAGCAGGCAGTAAAGGCCGACGGCCACAAAGGGCAAGCTGAGCAGCTGTCCCTGGTTTAGTCCGATGGCCTGCTGCATGGCCACCTCCCAAGGTTCCTGCACTTCCTTGAAGAACTCCACAATCACTCTGAACGTGAAGATGCTGGTCAGGCAATAGCCGAAGAAGAAGCCCTGCCCCACCCGCTGCTCGTATTTCTTGTACAGCCACAGGCCCACCACGAAGAACAGGAAATAGGCTACCGCCTCATAGAGCTGGCCGGGATGGCGGGGCAAAGTGTCGCCGTTGTGAACAAACACGAAACCATAGTCCGACCCCGTGAACTTGCCCACTATTTCTGAATTCATGAGGTTGCCCAGACGGATAAAGCATGCAGCGATAGGAGTAGCCACTGCAATGTCGTCGAGCACGCGCATCAGGTTGACCTTATATTTGCGCACATAGAGCCACAGGGCCGTTATCAGTCCTATGGTACCGCCGTGCGAAGCCAGTCCGGCATATCCCGTAAACTTCCAGTCTCCATCAGGCATTTGGCGCAAAGGAAGCACCATTTCGAGCGGATGTGACAAGAAGTAACCCGGTTCATAGAACAGGCAGTGGCCCAAGCGGGCACCTACCAGAATGCCTACAAAGCAATAGAGGAACAACGAATCGAACTTTTCGGCCGGAATGCGCTGACGCCGGTAGAGCTTCAGCACGACTACATAGGCCAGAGCCAGACCTATACACCAGCACAGGCCGTACCAGCGTACACCGAAAGAGCCTATCGAAAAGGCTATCTCTGAAGGATTCCAAACTACCATGGTTATAAAGTTCAAAGTTGAAAGTTCAAGGTTGAAAGTTGAAAGTTTAAGGTTGAAAGTTTAAGGTTCAAACCTGAAACCCTCTGAAACCTCCAACTCTCTACTTAATCCACCTTATACATTAAACCTGAAGTGCATGATGTCGCCGTCCTGCACCTCATATTCCTTGCCTTCCACATGCAACAGGCCGGCTTCGCGTACAGCTGCTTCCGAACCCAAGCGTACATAGTCGTCATACTTGATGACTTCGGCACGGATAAAGCCCTTTTCGAAGTCTGTATGGATAACGCCGGCACACTGCGGGGCTTTCCATCCACGGCGGTATGTCCATGCCTTTACTTCCATTTCACCGGCCGTAATGAAGGTTTCGAGTTCCAACATGCTGTAGGCAGTCTTGATCAGACGGTTGCAGCCACTCTCTTCCAGTCCGGCATCCTGCAGGAACATCTGCCGTTCTTCGTAGGTTTCGAGTTCGGCAATGTCAGCTTCTGTCTGTGCTGCCAACACGAGAACCTCAGCTCCTTCGTCCTTGACCGCTTCGCGCACCTCATCTACATAGTGGTTGCCCGTAGCGGCCGAAGCCTCGTCCACGTTGCATACATACAACACAGGTTTTGAAGTAAGCAGGAACAGTCCTTTGGCTGCCTGCTGCTCCTCCTTGGTCTCAAACTGCACGCTGCGCGCACTCTTTCCCTGAAGCAAGGCTTCACGGTAAGCCTGTAGCACGGCATATTCCGTCTTGGCATTCTTGTCGCCGCCCACCTGTGCAATCTTCTCCACGCGCTTCATGCGGTTCTCCACCGTTTCGAGGTCTTTCAGCTGCAATTCCGTGTCAATGATTTCCTTGTCACGTACAGGATTGACCGAACCGTCCACATGCACCACGTTGCCGTCATCAAAGCATCGCAGCACATGAATGATGGCATCCGTTTCGCGGATGTTTCCCAAGAACTGGTTGCCCAGTCCCTCACCTTTCGATGCACCCTTCACCAGTCCGGCAATGTCAACGATTTCAACCGTAGTGGGTACGATACGTCCCGGGTGAACCAGTTCAGCCAGTTTGTTGAGTCGTTCATCGGGCACTGTGATAACGCCCACATTAGGTTCGATGGTACAGAAGGGGAAGTTGGCCGATTGTGCCTTGGCATTACTCAGGCAGTTAAAAAGGGTGGATTTGCCCACATTAGGCAGTCCCACAATGCCGCATTGTAAACTCATTGTTATCTATCTTTCTTGATTTTGGTGCAAAGTTAGTGCAAGGCGAGCGAATAAGAAAAGCAAAGCCAAAAGTTTTGCTTTTCTTATTCCGAGCCGCAGCCTAACTTATCAAAAGTAGTGCAAGGCGAGCGAATAAGAAAAGCAAAGCTGAAAGTTTTGCTTTTCTTATTCCGAGCCGCAGCCTAACTTATCAAAAGTAAGTGATTATGGAATGAAGCGAAGTTTCAAATAACAACGACCGCAGATAAGAAGCGATGGTGCACTGGGAGGGCGGGCTTCCAGCCCGCCTATATGTGCTTAAGCGGGCTGGAAGCCCGCTCTCCCAGTCGTTAGCGCTTCAAGCCGCCCGTTGTCAAGCGAATAAGAGGCGACGGTGAACAAGAAACCCGTTATGCTCCTTTTTATACGCATTTTTAAAGTCGTAAAAATCGTTCAACCCTTCAGCCAGCCCTTTATTTTCGTTGATACTCACAAGGAAACTGGCTGAAGGGTTTTGCTTTCAAACCCTTCAGGAAGGTTCAGCCTGACAGAGTCTGGACCAGGCGTGACCACTCGGCGAGTTGTCGTACCAAAGTCTGGACTTGTTTTCATGAAATCAGGGGGGAACAAGAAAACAGAATCACGCTGAAAGAAGAAGCCACAGCTGAACCTTCCTGAAGGGTTTGGAAACAAAATCCTTCAGCCAGTTTCCCTTTGAGAATCAAGCATCATAAAGGGTTGGCTGAAGGGTTGAACGATTTTTCAAAGGATAAATATGCGTATATAGGGAGAGGAGAATATCGGGGCATCCATTATGCCTACTCTAAGTCCTTCACCTCTTCAATGGTCAAGCCCGTGATTTCGGCTATCATGTCCCATGCCAATCCGTAAGATTTCATCTTACGGGCGTTTGCCAACATAGTTTCCGTTTGGCCTTTCTTTATTCCTCTCTTTATACCTTCCTGTATACCTTCTTCACGGCCTTCCATGCGACCTTCTTCACGGCCTTCCATGCGACCTTCCATGCGACCTTCCATGCGCGCGCCTTCAAGCACGCTGATGGTGTCGCGGTACTTCTTGAGTGCCTCGTCGTATTTCAGCCGTTCGGCACGGCTTAAAGCTCCCACGTCGGCTATGCTCTCTAATTTCTTGAACACGGCACTCTGCGCCGCCCAGGGTAATCTGCTTAATGTCTCCATATTCTTCAACAAATAAATCCAGCGTTCCACTTGGTTCTCACATTCGTCAGCCTCCTTCTTGAACAACGGGAGCTGGAGGTATATCATCCGCAGCTTGTCGGAGAACTGCTCCGCCGTGCCCTTTTCCGCCAGGACGACATCCGTGCGGAACTGCTTCTTGAAGTCTATCGGGGTAAAGCTCAGGAAAGCCACCAAATAGACCGAAGCAATCTCATAGTTCCAGGCCGAACCACGTTCGCCCTGACGGGCTATGGATTCCGACACATAGTATATGCTCCTGTTCTTGAAGAATGGCTGCGACTTGTATTGCATCTCCACGATAATCTTCTCGCCCTCGTCGGTTTCGCAATAGATGTCGTAAATCAGCGACCTGTCTTCCTCAAACAATGCGGGTTGTTCCTTGTCGAGAAAGGTCAGGTTGTCGATATGCTTCTCTCCCTCGAACAGGCTGTTGAGGAAGTCGAGCAGCAACGGTTTCGACAGCTCCTGTCCGAAGATTCTCTTGAAACCAATATCGGTGAAAGGATTGATGTACTGGGCCATATCTCACTTTTGTCCGCAAATGTAGATAAAAAAAACGCAAGATTCCACACCGGCATCAAAAATAAATCGTCTTTCTCTAAGAAGAGGCAATTTCTCCAATCCCTTATCTATAATGGTTCTCGTTGGGTAATGAATGGCATGCTGCGTTCAGCCAAGGCTGAACGGTCCGAGAAGTTCTATTCTTCCTGAACAGAAGTTATCTTCTACGACCGTTCAGCCTTGGCTGAACGCAGCATGCAGTATATCTGGCGGGCACGGCACCATGGGATGCCGATGCCCGAAAAGCACATTTCTCAAAGCTCAGAGCACTTAGTACAAAAGCCAAGCACTCCGTTCGCTAAGCTCAAGACTCTAAGTTCAAAGGTTCATTTCAGCTGTTCAAGCCGGTTGTCGCGGAACACCAGGCGATAGGTTTTGCCCTTTCGGGTGTCGAACTGCAACGTGTTGCTGCCGTAACGCACGCGACATGGCTCGCCCGAGCCTGAGGTGATGCGTGCTTCGGACAGCACACCGTTTTTCCAGCTGATGTCTACTCCGAAATTGCCGCGGGCACGCAGTCCGCTGACAGAACCCTCGTTCCAAGCGTCAGGCAAGGAGGGCAAGAGGTCGATGCAGCCGGCATGGCTTTGCAGCAGCATTTCGGTTACGCCCGCCGTGCCGCCCAAGTTGCCGTCAATCTGGTAAGGCGGATGCACGTCCCAGAGATTGTCGGCTGTACCGTTCTTGAGCAGGTTGCCATAGAGCACATACGAATGGTTGCCGTCGTGCAAGCGTGCCCACTGGTTGAGTTTCCAGCCCATGCTCCAGCCGGTAGCACCGTCGCCGCGGTGTTCGAGCACCACCCTTGAGGCCTGGGCCAGTTCGGGTGTGGTGAGCGGCGAAATGGTATGGCCGGGATGGAGACCGAAAAGGTGGTTCACATGGCGGTGTTCATCCTTCGGGTCGTCAATATCCTGGCTCCACTCCATGAGCTGGCCGTAGCGGCCGATGCGGTAAGGAGCGAGTTCATCGAGGATTTTCTGCCATTGTGCCACCTTGTCGGCATCGGTGCCGAGCGTCTGGGCCGCTTCGATGCAGCGCAAGAGGATTTCGCGCACCACGGCATGTGTGAAGGTCGTGCCTTCATCGACCGGACCGTGTTCGGGCGAAGTAGAAGGAGCAGCCGTCAGTGTGCCGTCGGGCTTGCGCCACAGGAAGTCCTCGCAGAAGAGGGCACAGCCCTTCATGAGCGGATAGGCCGTTTCGCGCAGGAAGGACCTGTCGCGGGTGTAGTCGTAATAGTCCCACAGGTGGATGGCTAACCACGAAGAGGCCATGGGATTATAGTTCCATGACATGTCGGCCCCTTCGAGTGGCGCGGTGAATCCGAAGATGTTGGCCGAGATGCCCGCTGCCCAGCCGCGCGCACCCCAATATGCCTTTGCTGTCCGCTGGCCGGGCTTTTCGAGCAGCCGGATGAAGTCAGTCAGCGGTTGGGCACATTCGGCCAAGTTGGTAGGCAGTGCGGGCCAGTAGTTCATCTGGAGGTTGATGTTGTTGTGGTAGTCGACACGCCAGGGACCGTCTACGTTGTTGTGCCACATGCCCTGCAGGTTGGCAGGCAGATTGCCGGGCCGCGACGAGGCAATGAGCAGATAGCGGCCGAACTGGTAGTAGAGGCTTTCGAGCGCACGGTCTTCGGTGCCCTTGCGGTAGTCTGCCAACCGCCGGTTGGTGGGCTTGGCCGAGGCGGCACCGGCCAGGTGGAACTGCACGCGGTTGAACAGAGGCTGGTAGTCACTGAGGTGTGCCTTGAGCAGCTTGGCATAGCCTTGGCGCTGAGCCTTGTCCAACCAGTTTCGCGTGGTTTCATCGGGATTTACGCCCACATAAGCCAGCGGATCGTTCCAGTCGGGATTGTAGTTGGGAGCATAATCTGTGTCGGCCGTGAGGAGCAGGTCCACGCGGTCGGCTCCGGCTATATTCACCTGGTTGTTGCTGTAGGTGCAGGTGCCGCCCTTGGGCATCACTTGCAGGCGCACGGTGTAACGCATGTGGTTGTTGTCGAGGCTGCCGCAATAGGTGAGGCGGCCCTTGCCGTCGTAGCTGAACTGGCCTTCACCCACAGGGCTGGGTGTGTAGGCTATCTGCAGGTTCTGCTTGCCCGGCTGAGAGGCCGTGAAGCGCACGGCCATGACATTGGCTGGGTAAGACACAAAGGTAGTGCGTTCGAAATGAGTGCCGTCGGCTGCATCAAACGAGACCGTGGCCAGCGCAGAGTCGAGCGACAGTGCCCGGCGGTAATGGCTTACGCCTGACACGTCGATGCCCGTGGCAATGCAGAGCTCGCCCATCGTGGTGAAAGAGCCGAAGCGGAACTGAGGCTCTCCGGTGGCCTCATAGGGCACGGTACTGTTGAAGTTCTGCTGCGTGAGAATGGCAGCCTTGTTCCAGTCGCCGTCGACAAAAGCCTGGCGTATTTCGGGCAACAGGTGGGCCGACTCTTTGTTCTGTGACCAATAGTCCTGAGGCCCTTTGGCCGTGTTGGGGCCACCCCGCCAGAGGGTCTTTTCGTTCAGCGTGTAGCGTTCGGTCGCAATGCTTCCCATCACGTTGCAGCCAATGCTGCCGTTTCCCAAAGGCAGCGAACGCTGTTCCCATTCGGCATCGACATTCCAGTTCATGCCTCCCGCCGCGACGGGCTTTTGCTTTCCTCGCTGGTCGTCAGGAATGCCCTGCCACCAGCAGGCACGTCCCTTGAGCGAAGTAGGCTCGTCGAACCACACCACGTGTTGGGCTTGCAAGGACGAGCATCCCAGACAGGCAAGCCACAGAAGGGCTGTTTTCATGTTCATAATCTATGTGATTTAAGGTTTAAACTATACGGTTTCGATTGGCTGAGGAGTATTTCGAAGGTTATGAGGGTGCTTCGAAGGTTATGAGGTTATAAAGTCACTCTTTGAGCAGCGGAGCTTCCTGCCTGACTCATAGTAATGTTATTCAAGTTTCGCAAGTAGTTGCAGATAGTTAACGAGCGTTCAAGGCACGCCC
>CALZRA010000052.1 GCA_945828345.1 uncultured Bacteroidales bacterium | reverse complement strand
TGTTGGGCTTCTTTTTTGCAGGTGTGATGCATGCTTTTATTCCAGGTATGGTGTATAACCGCTATCTTGGTGGCAAAGGTTTCAAGTCTGTGTTCTATGGTGCTTTGCTCGGTATTCCACTGCCATTGTGCTCTTGTGGAGTGATACCGACAGCCATGTCGCTGAGAAAACAAGGTGCTTCTAAGGGTGCCACGGCTTCCTTCCTTATAGCTACACCCGAAACGGGTGTTGACAGTATCATGGCCACTTACTCGATCCTTGGACTGCCGTTCGCCATTATCCGGCCTATCGCTGCTTTCTGCAATGCCATTATGGGTGGTTGGCTGATCAACAACTGGGGCGACAAGGATGAAACCATTTCGGCTGAGACATCGGCAAGCACTTGTTGCTGCCAGCATGAGCACAGCCATGACAATAACGCTTGCTCCTGTCACCACGACCCAGGAGAATCACAGCGCGAAGGTTTCCTAAGCAAGATGCGTGAAGCCCTGAGGTTCGGATTCGTGGAGATGATGGAGGATATAGGCAAATGGCTTGTGGCAGGCCTCGTCATAGCAGGACTGATAACGGCGTTTGTGCCAGATGAATTCTTTACTTTGTTTCGTGGCAACACACAGCTGAGCATGCTCTTAGTGCTCTGTATAGCCATTCCCATGTACATTTGTGCCACGGGCTCCATTCCGATTGCTGTCGCACTGATGATGAAGGGACTGACGCCTGGGGCTGCACTGGTACTGCTCATGGCCGGTCCTGCATGCAACATGGCATCCATCTTATTGATCAGCAAGACTTTGGGTCGCAAATCCCTGGTACTTTACCTTGCATCCATCATCACCATGGCCGTTCTCTGGGGGCATGCAGTAGACTACCTGCTTCCTGCCGAGTGGTTCCAGATAGCATGGACTACCGCCAGTCATGGTATGGAGGAAGAAACTTCGTGGCTGAACTGGAGTAGCACCATAGTGCTTGGCATCTTGCTGCTGAATGCCCTCTGGCACCACTACCGCCACCCGCATTGTCATTGACATGAACAAAGGAAAGTCGTGAATCAGAAATATGAAGAAATACTAAGACAGGCAGGGATTCGCTTGACAGCGAATCGTCTGCTTGTCATCCAAACCCTGCATGAAACCGTGCACGGTACTTTCTCGTTTTCGGACATTCTGGAGAAAATACCTTATATGGACGCATCTTCCGTCTATCGTACACTGACCTTGTTTGCAGAAAACCACATCCTTCACCATGTTGATGATGGCTCCGGCAAACAGAAGTATTGCCTGTGCCGATGCGGACAGAAAGAAGGCGAACATGAACTCCATCATCTGGGACACGTTCACCTGACGTGCATCAAATGCCACCAGACCATCTGCCTGAACAACGTCATGATTCCGCAAGTTCCGATTCCCGCTCACTTTACTGTTATCGAGCCAGAATATATCATAAAGGGATTGTGTGAGAAATGCAGAAATAAAAGGTAGTGGCCTCGGGCGGGCCTACGGTTAACGCCTCTCCCAGTGCACCGTCGCCTCAATTTGGCTTGTTAACCGCCGGCTTGAAGCGCTCGGGCTGGGAGGGCAGGCAAAGGCCTGCTTAATATATTTCAGGCAGGCTGGAAGCCTGCCCTCCCAGTGCACCATCGCCTCAATTGGGCTTGTTAACCGCCGGCTGGAAGCCTGCCCTCCCAGTGCGCCGTCGCCTCCTGTAGGCATGATAAAGGTCAGCTTTGTTATATGGCATCGTTCCCCATGCACCGCCGCCTCTTATCCCAGTATTTGTTATTGGGGGCTGCAATCCCTTCTTCACCCCCTTCACTACATCAGGCGATGCCGAGCAGTTCCATTTCGAAGATGAGCATGGAACCTCTGGGGATGCCTGGCTGAGAGAACTTGCCGTAGCCCATTTCAGCAGGAATGCAGACTTCCCATTTGTCGCCCACACACATCTGCTGCATGGCTATAATCCACCCTTCGACAAGGTCACACAGACGGATTGCCAACGGAGCACCGCCCCGGCTGCTGTCAAACTGCTTGCCGTCGATGGTGCGGCCTGTGTAGTGTGCGGTGACAATGCTTCGGGGCGTAGGATGCATTCCGTCGGCCTTGCCCTCTGCCAGTAACTTATTATATATGCCTTTGGGGAGCGGTTTCACTCCCTCCTCCTGTGCTTTCGCTGCCAACCAATCCTTGTTGAGCTGCGCGTATGCTCTCTTGTCCATGTCCATATTTTACGGTTAACGGCGCACTGGCTATTTGCCGCCCATACCCTTGGCCTCAAAGTTATACCTGAAGGACAGCTCGATGTAGTGATGACGGCTGACGGAATAGCTCTCTATGCGCTGCGTGGCAGTCTGGTCTGCCCCATAGTTGCGGCGTTTGTTCAGGATGTCATCGAACATCAGGCTTACATGACCTTTCCCTTTCAGCACCCTGCGCCCCACTGTGACCATCCAGTCGGGTATGACGCGGTTCATGTCGGCCATGGCATAGCCTGCATAGCCGCGCAATGTCAGGTTTGTCTTGAACGTCCATTCGGCAAGCCGGTATTTGCCGGAAATCCAGCCTTTGTATATCTGCCGGTACTGGTTGTTTTCGGCCGAAGGCCGGTAACGCAGCCAGCACAGTGTGGTCTGCATGCCAGCTGAGAGGTTCAGGGCGCGTCCTTCGTAGCTGGCTTGGGGAGCAAACCGTGTGTAGTATAGCAGATTTCGGTTGAGAGGCACTTCTGCTGCATCGAAGCCGGCCAACAAATAACCGTAGCTGCGGTTATGGCCCGCATCGACTTCGCAGCGCAGGCGCACGAACTCTCCCAGTCCACGGTCCAGATTGAGCGAAACATTGACGTTGTAGCCTCCGCGCACATTCATCTTCTGTTCACGATAGGCTCCCGTCTGTGAATGGTAAGAAAGGAGTGTGGCAATCGGGTCTACCTGCTTGGCGAAGCGAAGTATGGCCATGACGGTCTGTTGCTTGGCCGTGATATTGGCAAAGTAGCTCAGCACCGCGCTGTGAGAGTGGCTTTTTCGCAGGAGCGGGTTGCCTTCGATGATGTAGAGCGGGTCGGTGTCGTCGGTGTAGTTGACCGTTGACAGGAAGTCAGGTGCCTGTGTGGTGTAGCGGTAGGCAACTTCAAGGTTTTGTCCGCGCTTCAGGTCCCAGCGCATGATTAACTGCGGTGTCCACAGCCACAGGTCGCGCATACGGTCTACAAGCAGTGCGCCCCGCTGGTAGTACAGGTCCTCATGGGTGGCGTTGAGTGTCAGTTGGGGCGTAAACTTGAATTTGCCGGCGGTGAATTGCAGCGATGTCATGACCGAATGTTTCCCTGTCGTATGGCGGTTGGCAAAGGAGTTCGCCGCGTCGATGGCCTCTTCGGGCAGTGATTCGGTCGAGGTGAAGGCTTCGCCGCCAATGGCATGACGGCGCGATGCATAGTCACGCTCGTAGTTGTAGCCGTAGTCAGTGGTGAGGAGCAGAGGTTTGGCTACCCACATTTTCAGCATCACCGAGGTGCGGAGGTCCAGCTTGTGGCTCGGGTCATGGTCGGCTTCGTAGCGCAGCACATTGTCTTCGGGCGAGCGGAAGTAGCGCAGTTCGCGCCGGGCATAGATGTCGTCCTTGCGGTCGGTGTAATCCGCATCGGTACTGAACCACAATTCACCTCCCTTTCCAAACTGGTGTCGGAACATCGCGCAGATTTCACTCGTCATCTCCTCCGTATGCCGTGAAGACTCATAGCGTGAGCGTGCCACCAGTCCGCGCTGTAGTGCTTCGGTGTCGCTGATGGCAAAGGCGTCGTCGAGAGGATGGGCTGAAGCCGCATAGGGGTCGCCTTCGAAGGTGGCCTGACGGGTAGTTTCGGGGGTGTCCTGCTTCTTCAGCGTACAGTTGCCAAATACAGAAAACCTCGTGCGTTCGCTCAGTTCCAGGTTGGTCTGAAAGTTGAAACGCGGATAGAGCTGGTGGTCGTAGGTGTACTTGCTGTTCAGATTGTAGGTGTTGGGTCCGTCTGAAAGAAACGTTTCACGGCTTTGGCCTTCGCGCTTCCAGCTGTCCTGATGCTGGCCCTCCAGACAGAAGGTGTACAGATTGTCAGTCAGTTCTTTCTCCTTACCTTGCCGCTTCCAGCCATGTTTGTAACCGATGGAGCCAAACTGTTGCCGGCCAAAGGAGGGCAAGTCGTCCATCGATGAGCTGGTGACAGTCTTCTTAAAGGTGTTCTGCCCCGTTGTGTTGACATTGGCGAAGGCCATAAAGGGGTCGGACACAGAGAAATACATGGCATCGAGCAGTGCGCGGAAACGGTCGGGGGTGAGCCCGTCCGCCTCGACCGAACCATACCACCGCTCCAAGAACGAAGGTTTCACCTGGATGTCGAGCACGTGGTCTTCGGCACCGTCGTCGCGGCCCGTGCGCTCGGCCAGCCGGCTCGCCTTGTTATAGGCCTTGATGCGGTCTACCGCCTCAGCCGGAAGCCGCTGCTGGAGGATGGTGTTGTCGGCAAACATGTTTTCGCCATTCACCAGGATGCGCACAGGCTTGTCCATCCAAAAGAGCTTGCCTTCCTTCTGCGTGATGCCGGGCAGTTGTTGTAGGAGTTCCTCAAGTCGTGCCCCCTCACTGAGCTGGAAGGCGGCGGGGTTGAATACGACCGTGTCGCCCCGCATCACGAAGCGTTTGGCCTTGACATGGACAACAGCCGTCTGCAGATAGATGTCGGAGGGCTTCAGGGCTATATCGCCGAGGTTCAGCGTGTCGGTTCCCTCCACGGCGACAAAAGGCACCTTGCGCGGATAATAGCCGATGAGGGAAACTTCGAGGTGACAGTTGTCGCCTACCACCGGAGCAGAAACACAGCCCAGGCTGTCGGGCACGAGGGAGGAGATGTTACGGGTGGCCGGCCAGAAGGTGACGACCATGTTCACCGTGGCTTCCGTCAGCGGTGCGCCACTCTTTTCGTCTATGATGCGCGCCTTGACGATTTCGCCATGGGCATGGAATGCTGCCGCAACATACAGCAGCATGGTAAGTAGCAGATGTTTCATCATCATTATCTGTAGGGGTATTTCAATTATTCTTGCGGGGTTGCTTGCTGAACTTATATACGACTTGCAACAGGGCATAGGAGGGCAGCGAATGGTGCCATGTCTCTGTAATGCCTTGGGCATTGATGGTCTTGGTCACATGGCTCAGCCCATGAAATATATCGAAGGCGTCGAGTGTGAATCCCAACCGGCCACCGAGCAAGGTCTTCGAGAGACGTGCATTGGCCACCAGGCGGCAATCGTTCAGACTTGTGTCCGTATAGCCTGTACGCTGATAGAGCGTAAGGTCTGTGCTCAGCGCGAAACCCGCCGGCAAGGGAAGCTGGGCTGACGCGCTGTATTTGAAGTCGAAACTGTTGATGTCTTCAAAGCTGGCATTCGGCGAGGTGGCATGAAGATATCTCACCGCCACACTCCAATCGAAGACACACTGCTTGACGCGCGTGTTCAGGCGCAGGCTCTCGCCTGCATGCAGGTTCCGCACCGAACTACGCCCGGTCACATAGTCCACGCTGTTCCGATAGCTGACATCGGTGACGGAGGTAAGAATGAACCGTTGCTGACGGTCCAGCGGCTTCTGACAATCTCCCGAAAGGTTCGCTCCCCAGTTGCCGTTGACGTTGCGCGGCGAGAAGGTGCGTATGCCCGTAGCTGCATCGTAGGTCATGGCATGGGCTATGGCGTTATGTGTCAGGTGCCACCCACCCTTCAGGTAGAAGTGCCAACCCGCTTGGTAATTGCCCAACGAGCGGCTGAAGTCCACACTGTGTTGGACGCTCCGCTTCAAGTTGGGGTTGCCTCGGTAGATATTCAGCGGGTCTGAAGTGTCCGTATAGTCGAGCAGGCTCAGGAGGTCAGGATAGAAGGAGGTCATTTTGTAGTTCACATAACAATTGTCAAAGCCCCACGATACCGAGGGAACGAAGACTGCCTTGCTCCGGTGTGGCCGGGTGTGCAGCCGGTCCCTGTGGTAAGTGAGCTGGTCTATGCGCCATTCCACTTCCGGTGAGAATGTCAGCCGATGGCTGGGCAGCTTGCCCGGAATCCAAATTCCGAACTTTGCTCCTGCGCGGTGGGTTTGTGTATTGAAGCTCGATGTGTAGGAGTTCGGAGCATCCAGGCAACTCATCAGGGCTGCCACACTGGACGGAAGTTCGCCAAAAGCTGGAGCGGACTCTCCCAAACGGTCCAGGCGATAAAGCGAATGGTCGGCATCCCGAAAGTTCTCCTGAAAGAGGTAATGAGGTTCTATGAAACCCCAGTCCGGACGATAGGTGTAAGTCACATCTAAAGCTGCATCCAAAACAAACGACGGCGATGTGGCATATCGCTGGCGATGCCCGTTGTCCGCGGCCGTTAGGGCTGGATTGTAATGGAGCATGTAGTCAGAAAAGGACGTGCGCTCCTGCTTGTCCACACGGACATGGGCAGAGAGGTTGATATAATCGGGCGTGTGAGGAACTTCGAGGAAACTGCTCATCTGGATGTTTCCGTTCCAATAGTCCGCTGTCTCTTTCCTTTGTTCCCGCTGTCTGTGGAGCAGCAAAGCGGCCAGCCGATCGCTCGTCCCCAGGAAAACGCTGTCTAACGAAGCTGCCCGACAAGCGTCTTTCGGGTCGTCCATGAACTCTGCTCCAAGAAGGACTTCGCGGTTACGGTTTCGGTAGTAAGCACCGTTACCACTGAGGGTCAGGTAGCCGTGCTCCTTCCGATAGGTGTACTGATGGGAAGTCTGTACTTTCAGATGATTCTCTCTGTTCATCTGGCTCAACCGTGAGAAGGTGCTCTGCGCCAATCCCGGCTGGAAGGTTTCGGTCGACGTGACACTGCGGTCGTCTGTCTGGCGGTGAAGGACTTGGGCATTGCCGGTGTATTTCCAAACGCCTTTTTTGTCCTTTACCAATGCCTCAAATCCTCCCGTTTGCATCTTTGTACGCCCAGAGGCTGTGCCCTGTGCTTTCCAATCCCCCGTTACGCCGGGTTCGCGCGTGTCGTTCGTATTATTAGCATTTCCGTAAACGGCCAAACGCGAGTTATCGGTGAAACGCAGCCCGAACAGACGAGCCTGACAACGTTCGGCCAATCCATAACCTGCAGCCACATTCGCAATCCAACCGATGGCGTATTGTCGCTTCAGGTTCACATCAACTACTAACGGCAGTTCCTTTTTGTCCCTTTCCTTGGTGATATAACTGTATTCGTGCTCCTTGTGATAGATCTTCACCTTATCCACCATATAGGCCGGAAGGTTTTCGAGTGCCACGCGTGGGTCGCCTCGGAAGAAGTCTTCACCGTTTACGAGCAGACTGCTGACATACTCGCCATTGACACGAATCTGGCCGCCTTGCAGTTCGAATCCCGGAAGCCGCTTGACAAGCCCGTCCAGCATGGAGCCTTCGGACAACTGGAACGCATCGGCATTATAAACCAGCGTGTCGCCCTTGACCACCATGCGTATCTTGGAGGTTGTGGCGACTGCCTCGCCCAACGTCTGGTCGCGGGATTGGCGCTTCTGTAAACGAACTTCTCCGATGAACACCCGCTTTTCACGCCGTCCGATGTGTTTCTTTTCGAGTGTGATGCATTGGGGGATATAGCCCGCTTTCGTGAAACGGAACAGGCATGTCTGGCGTGGCACATAGAGGTAGCCTACCTGGTCTATATTGTGACGATAACCTCCATAGCCATAGACGGGGCCCGTATGGAAATCGAATATCAACGAACTGTCGGCGCGCAGTATCTCTACATGCACGTCTTTCAGCGGTTCGTAGGTGAAACTGTCCGAGACATTGCCATAAACAGCCACACTGTCCTTTGCTCCTTGGGAATAGACGGACAGGCTGAAAGAAATGGCAGATAGGATAAAAGTGATGAGACGCATGGGATAGATGGGGTAGATGAGAGTGGAAAGTGGAAAGTGGAAAGTGGAAAGTTGAGAGTTGAGAGTTGAAAAGTGGAGAGTGGAAAAGTGGAGAGTGGAAAAGTGGAGAGTGGAAAAGTGGAGAGTAGAAAGTGGAGAGTGGAAAGTGGAAAGTGGAAAGTGGAAAGAGGAAAGAGGAAAGTGGAAAAGTGGAGAGTGAGAGCAGAGCCAAGGGAATCTCAAGGATGATGGAGCGTTCAAGGCACGCCCCGAAGGGGCAACGAGCGCATAGCCCAGGGCATCGCCCTGGGTAGGTTGACCGCCGCAAATGCGCCCTGCAAGGGCAAAAGCGTAAAGAAACAAGCATTAAGAGATAAGCGTTATGAATGAACGCTTTTGCCCTTTCAGGGCGCACTTCATCGCCTCACTCTACCCAGGGAGATGCCCTGGGCTATGCGCTCGTTGCCCCTTCTTTAAGTACCCTGAACGCCAGTTTCCACCCAAATGAAAAATGGCGGGGCGTGCCTCGAACGCTCATTTCGCATACCTAAGTGGAGAGTTGAAAAGTGGAGAGTTGAAAAGTTTATAATCATACTCACTAAGCGGCTGAAGACTGCCCTTTATAGTGACCTTACAAGCTTTAAACTCTTCAACTATAAACTTGTAGCAGGGACAATATAGTGACCTTATAAGCTTTAAACTCTTCAACTATAAACTTGTAGCAGGGACCAGTTTGTTGGCATCAGGGCATAACAATCCCTTAGCGGCCATGCATGGCGGTTGAACGCACCGCTCATGGCCACCTCCACAAAACCTGATAATAAAGCTGGAGCCTTACTGATGAAAAACAACGGAGACCGGTAAGGCTGATTACGGCTATCGCATCACGCCGTCATTGTACTCCACAATATCGGGCCACTCTTGGGGCACAAACATGCTCGTATGCTGCCTTGTTACATGCAATATCTTCAGCACACCCTGCGGGGACATTTTCAACAGATAACCATGCTCAAACTTGCCCAGTATCAAAGATACCTCCTCGCCCCAAGATACACTCTCCATATAAGAGTATACCTGACCGCGGTCCTTATACGACTGCATGATTTTTCGCAGTTCCGCCCTCACCTCGCTCGCATGAACCGTCACGTCATAGCGTATGCCTTGTGTCACGTCCTCCGGGCCCAGATTGTAGGCGATGGAGGCTCCTCCACCGTTGCGTTTGCAGTAGCTCACACGCACGGTTTTACATTTCTTCTGTTTCACCAACGTTGCCAGAAAATCTTCCAATGGAGCATTGTCAAACGGCTTTACCTTCTCATCCGGCATCTTGGGCACGTCAAACCACACTCCCATCACCATCTGCCGGCAATTGATGTCGAGCATCGCCATGATTTCAGAATTGAGCGTAAAGGCATGTCCATAGATTTCACGTTCCCTGGTACCTTGCGTCAGCCGTCCCCCCTTTACAATAGAGTAAGAGACGGTATCGCATCCTGCCTGCCGGTGGGTTTCATACAGGTTGGACTCATCCGCCTCACTCATGGCTGAATTGTAAGCAGAACGAATGGTGTAGAGGTCGCCCGGAGTCACACTGTCTTTCGGTACCTTTACGAGGAAGAAGTCACCGTGCGTCTCTCCGTCAAACTCCTCTACGACTGTAGCATACTTCTGGAATTTGCCAGTGGCATAGGTTTTCAGTCCGCGCAACGTTTCTTGCGCCGAAACCTGCAAGGCTATCAGACACAGGCAGGCAAGGGTCATTGTCTTTTTCATGTATTCGAATTTTGTCGGGTTCATTAGAAGCCTATATGGGCATATTGTTCCATAATCTCGGCCCTCAACCGGTTCCGGCCCTGGATGGCACGCTCGTCCAGATTGGAATGCTCGGAATAGGTAAAGGCAGCAGACAGGATATGCGCCGCAAGGTCAGACTGGTTGTTGTCAGGCAAAGAGGCAGGCTGCGGTTCGTTCTGGGCTAATGGGGGCTGTGTGCGGCTTTCACCAGTCCCTCCCGAAGCGTTGTTTTCCTGTTCCGCAGCTGTGGAACTGTGTTCGCTATCACCCTCTGCTTCCACCTTTTCGGAATGTATGGGTCTACGAGATCCACCGGCTTTATTCCGAACAGAGAGATGCCTGCGCATAGCGGGACCTGGCACATGGGATTGCAAAGCTGGCAATGTTGTTGTCACCCCTGCTGTACAGGACGGTTCGGGCTGATGGGCGGCTGGCTGCAGAGACGGCCTTTCGGAGGTAGCGACAGCACTTTCCCCAGCTACAGCGGACTCCTCTTGCAGCCACACCATGCGCCCTAACAGGCAGCACAGGCAGCACAAGGCAGCCACACCCGCCACTTTCAGCCACAAAGGTATGTAGCAGGAAGGCGTAACAGGGTCTACAGACTGCGCGTCTGAGGGAAGTGCCGGCTGATCCAGACTATGCCGCGCACAATCCGAATCATCCAACACCCCTGCCTCGATGCCGGCAAGCAGCACGGCATAAGCGCTCCAACGCTCAGGAACGGACGGGGTGGACGTAAAGAAGACAGCCAACCAGCGTTCTTCCTCTAACGTCGTTTCAGCCTTCATGAAACGGCTGAGCATTTCGTCAATGTGAGCTTCGTCGTATTTCATATTGCTGTTTAATCAATGTGAGTAATCGTGTCCTTGCCTTGCTCAGCATACCTCTCACCGCTCCTGCCGAGGTGCCTAAGGCGCGCGCTATGTCTTCTGTTTCCATGTGCTGCTCCGAACGCATATGCAGGATAATCCGCCATTTTTCGGGCAGCTGTTCTACAGCCTTTTGACACAGGCTGTAGGTTTCGTTAGCCTCCAACACCATATCGGGACCAGGCGAAGCTGGCAGACAGACACCTTCTTCGATAGTAACCTGTTCGTCTGCAGCCTGGTGGTGCAGCCTCAGCAGCGGATGACGGCGTTCCTCTTTGAGCCTGTTCAGACAGAGATTTCGACAGAGCACGGTTGCATAGGCATAAAGCTTCTTCTTTTCATCCGACAGTCCGCCTCGCAGCTGCCACAGCTTCAGCATGACCTCCTGCGCCGCATCGGCTGCATCGTCCTCATCAGTGAGATAACGCGCAGCTTCCCGCAGTACCACGTGCCGCACTGTTGGCACCAACGATATGTAGGTTTGCTCATCCATTATACCTAATATACAACTTTACAGGCTTTACGCTACCTTCCAAACGCATTTTTTTCGTTTTATCCCTAAAAAAACGACTAAACACGAGGAAATTCCTGTTGTTTCTGTCGAGTCCAAACCGATTTGACCAACCTGAAAAACAAGGCGGAATGCTGTCCCTTACAATTATTTCCAACCATTCCGAATGGTTTTGCCACAAAATCACTAACTTCGCAGAAAATATCTGGCCCTATGGACGAAATCAAACAAATACCCTACGGCGTGTCCGACTTCGTGTCGGTTCGGGAAGACAACTTGTATTATATCGACAAGACCATGTACCTGGCAGAACTGGAAAGCCAGCCACGTACATTGATTTTCATCCGCCCCCGACGCTTCGGCAAGAGTCTCTTCATCAGCATGATGCAGGCTTACTACGACAAGGCGATGGCCGGACGCTTCGGCGAACTGTTCGGCGACCTCTGGGTAGGACAGCACCCTACCCCGCTGCGCGGCAGGTATCAGGTGATGTATTTCGACTATTCCAGAGCCGGAGGCAGCATCGAACGGTTGGAGGAGAACTTCAACGAATACAGCTGCGGATGTCTCGACATGTTCATCGAACGGTACAAGGACGAATATCCGGCAAGGACGGTGGAGAAGGTGTTACAGTCTGATTCTGCACGCACCAAACTCAACCTCATCAACAGTGCCGCCCATGAGCTGCGCATTCCGCTGTATCTCATCATCGACGAGTATGACAACTTCACCAACATCGTGCTGAACGAGGAGGGCGAAGCCGTCTATCATGCCATCACCCACGCCAACGGATTCTACCGGGACTTCTTCAAGCTGTTCAAGGGCATGTTCGAGCGCATCTTCCTCACGGGGGTAAGTCCCGTGACGCTGGACGACCTTACCAGCGGATTCAACATCGGGTGGAATGTGTCGATGAATCCGGAACTCGACAAGATGCTCGGTTTCTCCACCGAAGACGTGCGCGGAATGTTCTCCTATTATAAAAAGGTGGGAATGCTGCCCGCAACGTGCGACATCGAGGCCATGATACAGGACATGAAGCCGTGGTATGACAACTACTGCTTTGCCAAGGAATGCTTGGAGAGCAACATCAGGGTGTTCAACTGCGACATGGTGATGTATTACCTCCGGAACTATGTGTCTCGCGGACAGGCACCCGAGATTATGCTTGACCCGAACACCAAGACCGACTACAACAAGCTGAAGGGACTCATCAAGCTCGACAAGCTCGACGGCGACCGCAAGGGGATGATGCTCGAAATCATCGAAAAGGGAGAAATCAAGGCCACGCTCATACCGTCGTTCTCGGCCATGGAAATGACCAAGCCGGATATCTTCCCCAGCCTGCTGTTCTATTATGGCATGTTGACCATCACGGGCACAAGGGGCAGCAGGGTCATACTCGGAATACCCAACAACAATGTTAGGAAGCAGTATTACAACTACATCCTTGAGGTGTATGACACCCTGGGCAATCAAGTGAACATCCTCAAGCTGAGGGATTATTTTGACATGATGGCATTCGACGGCAACTGGCGCGACTGTCTTCAGTACATGGCCGACTGCTACAAGAACCTCTCCTCGGTGCGCGACAGCATCGAAGGCGAACGAAACATCCAGGGATTCTTCCTCGCATACCTCAGCCTCAATGACTACTACTATACCGCCCCCGAAGTGGAGGTGGCACATGGCTACTGCGACTTCTTCCTGCTGCCGAACCTCACCCATTACCAGGCGAACCACAGCTACATCATCGAACTGAAATACCTGCCGAAGAAGGACTACACGGAACAGCTGGCCGAACAGCAGTGGCAGGAGGCTGCCTGCCAAATCAACGGCTATGCCCAAGCACCACGGGTGGAAGCGCTGCGGCAGGGCACACAGATGCACAAGATTGTCATGCAGTTCGTCGGATGGGAACTGCTGAGAATGGAGGAAGTTTAAGGTTTCAAGTTTCAGGTTTCAAGTTTCAGAAACCCGAAACCCGAAACCTGAAACCTGAAACCCCATATATAATATATAGGTATCATGTCTGACGGAAACTACAACCGAAACTTGCTGCCCTACAAGCCTTACGAAAGCGGACTGAGGGCAGGACGCGCACAAATGCGCGAAAAGGCATTAAAAGCTTTTGAAAACTGGATGGACGAAATCGGAATGGAGGCCGGCAAGCGCAATGACTGCCTGCTCGGATTCCGAAAGCACCTGCTTGAATAGCCACGCCCAACCTGCGGCATGCAACCGGCATCACACCCTCTTTATCCCTGTACATACCAGGCTTTCCTGACCAAACCGCAGATTTCTGGAACGCCGTACGCACCCCGATGCTTAATGAATAAAAACATCGGGGAGTTTTTTGGGCGTTTTCTTTCGACTCCTAAAGTTTTTGCGTACTTTTGCGCGCAATAAAAACATAATTGACTTTGTTATGACCTCTGATTTTATTGCTGACAAGATTGTGATGGACGGTCTTACGTTCGACGACGTCCTTTTGGTTCCTGCCTATTCAGAAGTGCTTCCGCGTGAAGTTTCGCTTGCCACGAAATTCTCGCGCAACATCGACCTGCAAATCCCCTTTGTCACTGCTGCCATGGACACGGTGACAGAATCGCAGATGGCCATTGCCATTGCACGTGAAGGCGGTATCGGTGTGATTCACAAGAACATGAGCATCGAAGAACAGGCCCGTCAGGTAGCCATCGTGAAGCGTGCCGAGAATGGCATGATTTACGACCCTGTTACCATCAAGCGTTACAAGACTGTGCGCGATGCACTCGAACTGATGCACGAATATCACATTGGCGGCATACCCGTTGTCGATGACGAAGGACACCTGGTGGGCATTGTTACCAACCGCGACCTGCGTTTCGAACGTCATCCCGACAAGCGCATTGACGAAGTGATGACCAAGGAGAACCTGGTGACGACCACCACACAGACCGACCTGCACGACGCCGCACAGATTCTGCAGGAAAACAAAATCGAGAAGTTGCCCGTAGTCGATGCCCAAGGACGCCTGGTCGGCCTCATCACCTACAAGGACATCACCAAGGCCAAGGACAAGCCCATGGCCTGCAAGGATGCCAAGGGCCGTCTGCGCGTGGCTGCCGGTGTGGGTGTGACAGCCGACACTATGCAGCGCATGGAGGCTCTCATCCAAGCCGGTGCCGATGCCATTGTCATCGATACGGCCCATGGACACTCAAAGTCTGTCATCGATAAACTGAAGGAGGCCAAGCTGAACTTTAACGGTGTAGACATCGTGGTGGGCAATGTGGCCACCGGCGATGCTGCCCGTATGCTGGCCGAAGCTGGCGCCGATGCAGTGAAAGTGGGTATCGGTCCCGGTTCCATCTGTACCACCCGTGTGGTGGCAGGTGTAGGTGTACCGCAGCTTTCGGCCGTCTATGACGTGGCCCAAGCCCTGAAGGGCACAGGCATTCCCTTAATTGCCGATGGCGGCCTGCGCTATTCTGGCGATGTGGTGAAGGCTCTGGCTGCCGGCGGCTACAGTGTGATGATCGGTTCGCTGGTTGCCGGTACAGAGGAGAGCCCGGGCGAAACCATCATCTTCAACGGCCGTAAGTTCAAGACCTATCGCGGCATGGGTTCGCTCGAAGCTATGGAGAACGGCTCGAAAGACCGCTACTTCCAGGGTGGTGTGGGCGATGTGAAGAAACTGGTGCCCGAAGGCATTGCCGGACGTGTTCCCTACAAAGGCTCCGTACAGGAGGTCATCTACCAGATGGTGGGCGGCCTGCGCTCTGGCATGGGCTACTGCGGTGCACCGACCATCGAACGGCTGCACGATGCCAAGTTCACCCGCATCACGGGTGCCGGCGTACTCGAAAGCCATCCGCACGACATTACCATCACCAGCGAAGCCCCCAACTACAGCCGCAGAGGCGAATAAAAACGCAGGAAAAACATATAGGGGTGTTCTATAAATTAGGTTTTAAAGAATGGCCCATGAGTGAACTCATTTATTCCGGCTGTCTGCTGTTTTTTAGAGCGACCTTTGGATAAGATTGGCTGCGTTCGGCATAGCTCA
>CALZRA010000051.1 GCA_945828345.1 uncultured Bacteroidales bacterium | reverse complement strand
TGCCCTTATTATATAATAGGAGTATACCCGCAAGGGACTTTGGCTATGAAAAACAAAAAACTTTAAACCCTATCATCTCTCCAAGTCAAAAAATGCACTACCTTTGCACGCCGAACAAGTAAAAACAGAGACACCAATTAGCGTATGATTAAAATCACCTTCCCGGACGGCAACGTGCGCGAGTACGAAAACGGCGTAACGGGCCTCCAGATAGCCGAGAGTATCTCGGCACGGCTGGCACAGGACGTGCTGGCCTGCGGCGTAAACGGCGAAACCGTCGAACTGAACCGCCCCATCAACGAAGATGCGACCATCAACCTCTACAAGTGGGACGACGAACAGGGCAAACACGCCTTCTGGCACACCTCGGCACACCTTATGGCCGAAGCTATGCAGGAACTCTGGCCCGGCACGCAGTTTGGCATCGGACCCGCTATCGAGAACGGCTTCTACTATGACGTGATGCCGCCCGAAGGCATCTCTATCAGCGAAAGCGACTTTCCGAAAATCGAAAAGAAAATGCAGGAACTCGTGCAGCGCAAGGAAGCACTCGTGCGCCGCGACATCTCGAAAGCCGATGCCCTGCAGTTCTTCGGAGAGCACGGACAGAGCTATAAGAACGAACTGATTGCCGAACTCGAGGACGGACACATCACCACCTACACGCAGGGGGCCTACACCGACCTGTGCCGCGGCCCGCACCTCATGACCACGGCTCCCATCAAGGCCGTCAAGGTAATGGCTGTAAGCTCGGCCTACTGGCGCGGCGACGAGAAGCGTCCGCAAATGACCCGCGTGTATGGCATTTCCTTCCCCAAGAAGAAACTGCTCGACGAGTACCTGCAACTGCTGGAAGAGGCCAAACGGCGCGACCACCGCAAGATCGGCAAGGAGATGGAGCTGTTCATGTTCTCCGAACTCGTCGGCAAGGGACTGCCCATGTGGCTGCCCAAAGGCACGGCACTGCGCATACGCCTCGAAGACTTCCTCAAGAAAATACAGAAGCGCTACGGATACCAGCAGGTAATGACCCCTCACATCGGGTCGAAGAACCTCTACGTCACCTCTGGCCACTACGCCAAATACGGCAAGGACTCGTTCCAGCCCATCCACACTCCCGAGGAAGGCGAAGAGTACATGCTCAAACCCATGAACTGCCCGCACCACTGCGCCATCTTCGCCTGGAAACCGCGCTCCTACAAGGACCTGCCCCTGCGCATCGCCGAGTTCGGAACCGTCTACCGCTACGAGCAGAGCGGCGAACTTCACGGTCTGACGCGCGTGCGCGGCTTTACTCAGGACGATGCCCACATCTTCTGCGCCCCTGACCAGGTGAAGGGTGAGTTCCTCCGCGTGATGGACATCATCATGATTATCTTCCGCGCCCTGAAGTTCGACAAGTTTGAAGCCCAAATCTCCCTGCGCGACAAGGTGAACCGCGCCAAGTATATCGGCAGCGAAGAGAACTGGGAACGCGCCGAACGGGCCATCATCGAAGCCTGCGAAGAGAAGGGATTGCCCGCCCACATCGAATATGGCGAAGCCGCCTTCTACGGTCCGAAGCTCGACTTCATGGTGAAGGACGCCCTGGGACGCCGCTGGCAGCTGGGCACCATTCAGGTCGATTACAACCTGCCGGAACGATTCAACCTCGAATATACCGGTGCCGACAACCAGAAGCACCGTCCCGTAATGATTCACCGCGCCCCCTTCGGCTCGATGGAACGCTTTGTGGCCGTGCTCATCGAACACACCGCCGGACGATTCCCGCTTTGGCTCACCCCCGACCAAGTGGCCATCCTCCCCATCTCCGACAAGTTCAATGACTACGCCCGTGAAGTGTGCAGACAGCTCGATGCACAGGACGTGCGCGCCTACGTCGATGACCGCTCCGAGAAGATAGGCCGCAAGATACGCGACAACGAGCTCAAACACGTGCCCTACCTCCTCATCGTGGGCGAAAAAGAGGCCGCCGAAGGCACCGTAGCCGTGAGAAAACAGGGCGAAGGCGACCAAGGAAGCCTGAAGATTGAAGATTTTGCAAAGAAAATCAACGATGAAGTGGCTGAAATGACCAATAAATACTAACTTTGCAGCCGCTTTGGGGAAACAGCCCCACAACAAGCCCGAAAGCGCAGGCTGTCCGGACCCAGGCCCACAGGCAGACAGACGCGGGCAGCCCGCACTTTCATTCGCTTAAACCAACAAACGAAATAAATGCCAGCACCGCTAAAACCACGCCGCGAACGCAACAAACCGCAGCACCGCATCAACGAGCAGATACGCTGCCGCGAAGTACGCATCGTTGGCGACGATGTGGAATCAGAAGTGATGCCCACGCGCCAAGCCATACAGCTCGCCATGCAGAAAGGCGTCGACCTGGTGGAAATATCACCCAATGCCGAACCGCCCGTATGCCGACTCATCAACTACTCCAAGTTCCTCTACCAGCAGAAGAAACGCCAGAAGGAGCTGAAGGCCAAACAGGTGAAGATTGAAGTCAAGGAAATACGCTTCGGACCCCAGACCGACGAACACGACTACAACTTCAAGCTCAAGCACGCCAAGGAGTTCCTCTCGCAAGGCGACAAGGTGAAAGCCTACGTCTTCTTCCGCGGACGCTCCATCCTCTTCAAGGAACAGGGCGAAGTGCTCCTCCTGCGCTTTGCCAATGACCTCGAAGACTACGGCAAGGTCGAACAGATGCCCGTGCTCGAAGGAAAACGCATGACGCTGTTCATTGCCCCCAAGAAGACAGGAGCCGCCAAGCGGGCTGAAAGCCGCGAAGAAGAAGGCGACACCGCCGCCGAAGAGGCCAAGGTGAAGAAAGCCCCGCAGGTGAAGGCCAAGAAGGAATACCAGGGACCACGCGTTGAAGGCGAAGACTTCTGACACACAGCCCTGCTCCCCTACCCCTCCAGAAAGCTCGCGCGCTGCGTTCGGTATCTCACGCAGCCGCAGTATATATTAACTCATTAACAAACAAAGAAAATGCCAAAAGTAAAGACCAATTCCGGTGCCAAGAAGCGTTTCGTTCTCACCGGAACAGGTAAGATCAAAAGACGCCACGCTTACCACAGTCACATTCTGACCAAGAAGACCAAGAAGCAGAAGCGCAACCTCGACCACGTAGCCATCGTTGACGGCACGAACGTACGCCAGGTGCGTGAACTCCTCTGCCTCCGCTAATCTTCAGCCCCTGCCCCCGACACGGGCAGTCGCTTGGGAAGCAAAAAATCTTTTCATCTCACACATTGAAGTCTAACCGGACGTTTAGCCCACAAGACCGTCGCCTTAAAAAACTCAGACGCGGCGGCGCTAACTTCCAAAACGAAACAACAAAATGCCAAGATCAGTCAATCACGTAGCTTCAAGAGCAAAGCGTAAGAGAATCCTCAAGCTCACCCGCGGTTACTACGGTGCCCGCAAGAATGTCTGGACCGTTGCCAAGAACACTTGGGAGAAAGGTCTGACCTACGCCTTCCGCGACCGCCGCAACAAGAAGCGCAACTTCCGCGCACTGTGGATTCAGCGCATCAACGCTGCCGCCCGCCTCGAAGGCCTCTCTTACTCGCAGCTGATGGGCGGCCTCCACAAGGCCGGCATCGAAATCAACCGCAAGGTGCTCGCCGACCTCGCCGTCAACAATCCCCAGGCCTTCAAGGCCATCGTTGCCAAGGCCAAATAAGCTTGATTCTTAGAATACACCGAAAGGAGCAGACATCGCGTCTGCTCCTTTTTTTGGCTGGAAAAGCTGGCAAAGGCCTGCTATTAACGGAGGGAGCAAGTCCCCACTCACCGCTTGCCTCCCTGAAGCAAGCATTCCCGGTATTCAGTGGACGGTAGCCCGAAGTGCTGCCGACAATACTTGCTGAAAAGAAGTTATTGGCAAATCCCATTCATTGCCCAGAATAGTCACGGGGGGCTGGTCAGAAGGCAAGGCTATAGAGGATGCTGACAGCGTAGTAGTAGAAGAATTTGACATGGTGGAAGGAGTTTACCGCCCGACAGCTCGTTGGTCGGAATGAAGTCGCGCGACAGGAGTATCGGCAGCAGTGCCAGCGTCACTCCTATATATAAGGTACTGTTCCTTACGTTGCCTCATAAGGCGCTTTTGTGTTGGACGATGAAAACGATGTAAAGGTGTAAAAGGCAATTATGTAGAAATGTTGAAGAGAGAGACTGAGGGATATGCGCTTAGGTGTTTGTCCCTCATACCCTACGGCAAGGTTCCTCCCTATAAGGCTCGTACTGCGAATTAAAAAAGAATAGAGGTATTTCCACCCGTTAACATCAGCGTGTATCTCAACGGACTTTTCATCGAACACGGAAATGTTTCCCAAATGGATGTCCCGTCATCTGGGATAAAGAAGCCACTGTGTCAGAACAAACGGAGCAAAAGTAGCGAACCTATAGAACAAAGGGTGTAGTACGCCTGTTTTCTTCAAAATTATTGACCTGAATCAAGTCGTCACATGCGGTTACGGCCACAGTCGGGCACTCCAGAGCAGCCAACAACTTCATTGAGGTACGCCCCCCGAACGGAAAAAGGGAGAACGCGCGGCACGGTTGTGCTACGCGTTCTCCCTTTTATATAGAACATGCTGTATCGGTTCGCTGACTGGCTACTGCATACTGCCGCCCACGATGTCGAGCAGTTCGGCGGTGATGGCCTGCTGTCGCGTCTTGTTGTAGGTGAGCTTGAGGCTTCGGAGGAGTTCGTCGGCATTGTCGGTGGCCACCTGCATGGCTATGACGCGGGCGGCATGTTCACTGGCTAAGCTGTCAAGCAAGGCTGTGTAGACCTTGAGGTGAAGCGAACGAGGCACCAGCTCAGCCAGCACTTGCTGCAGCGAAGGCTCTACGATGAAGTCCAAGGCCGGCTGGCCGGCTTCGGATTTCGCGACAGATGACGCGCTGCCCTCGGCTTCGAGCTTTACAGGCAACAATGTCTCGGACAGCAGCACCTGCGACCCTGCACTCTTGAAGTGGTGGTAGATCAGGTCGACTTGGTCTATCTGCCCGTCGACAAACTGCTGCATGAGACTCGCCGCCACCTGGGCAGCAGGAGCATAGGCCGGATGGTCGAGCAGCAGGGCATGGTCTGCAGTCACGTCGAAACCTGCCTTTCGCACAGCATCGGCCGCCTTCTTTCCGATGGCAACAACCTGTGACACCTCGATGCCTTGTCGGCGGTAGTCAGACACCTTGCGGTTGAACGCCTTGATGGCGTTGGCATTGAAACCACCGCAGAGCGACGTGTTGGAGGTGTACAGCACAATGGCTGCGCGCTTCACCTCGCGATGGGTGGCATAAGGTGTCTGGGCAGTTCCCTCCAAACTCTCCACAAAGGTGGACATGATGTGTGACAGACGCTGCTCGTAGGGGCGCATCGACTCGATGGCCTGCTGCGCGTGGTGGAGCTTGGAGGAGGCCACCATCTTCATCGCACTGGTTATCTTGCGGGTGCTGTTGACGGAGGCTATGCGCGTCTTGACTTCTTTGAGTGAGGCCATGAGTTGTTATGCTTTATATTGTACGGCTATGTCGGCAGCCACGCTTTCGATTTCCTTGCACACTTCGTCGTCCAGCTTTCCCTGGGCCAGCGGCGTGAGCACAGTGTCAACATGGCTACTGCGCAACACTTGGAGGAAAGTGTCCTGGAAGTCGCGCACCTTGTCAATCGCTACGTCCTTGAGCAGACCGCGGGTGCCGCAGTAGAGTATAGCCACCTGTTCGGCTACAGGCATGGGGCTGTACTGTGCCTGAATGAGCAGCTGGTTGTTCTTGCGGCCGCGATCGATGGTCATGGCGGTGACAGGATCCATGTCGGACGAGAACTTGGCAAATGCTTCGAGCTCGCGATACTGGGCCTGGTCGATTTTGAGTGTACCAGCCACCTTCTTCATACTCTTGATTTGAGCTGCACCACCCACACGGCTCACGGAGATGCCGACATCGATAGCGGGACGGAAGCCTTGGTTGAAGAGGTCGGACACAAGGTATATCTGGCCGTCGGTGATAGAGATGACGTTGGTCGGGATATAGGCCGACACGTCGCCTGCCTGCGTTTCGATGATGGGCAGTGCGGTGAGCGAGCCGCCACCCTTCACCTGGCCCTTGAGACAGGCGGGCAGGTCATTCATCTGCTCAGCCACTTCCTGCTGATTGTTGATCTTGGCAGCACGTTCGAGCAGGCGGGAGTGGAGATAGAACACATCGCCGGGATATGCCTCACGTCCTGAAGGACGACGCAGGATGAGCGACACTTCGCGATAGGCCACAGCCTGCTTCGAAAGGTCATCGTAGACCACCAGGGCGTGCTTGCCACGGTCACGGAAGAACTCGCCGATAGCTGCGCCGGCAAACGGTGCGTAATACTGCATGGCAGCGGGTTCGCTGGCTGTTGCACTGACAATGACAGTGTAGTCCATCGCTCCGGCCTCGCGCAGTGTATTCACGATGTTTGCCACAGTAGAGGCTTTCTGGCCGATAGCCACGTAGATGCAATAGACAGGGTCGCCTGCCGCATAGTTGAACTTCTGGTTGATAATGGTGTCGATGGCGATGGCCGTTTTGCCGGTCTGGCGGTCACCGATGATGAGTTCGCGCTGTCCGCGGCCAATGGGAATCATGGAGTCGACACTCTTGATGCCAGTCTGCAGGGCCTGGGTTACGGGCTGACGATAAATCACACCGGGAGCCTTGCGGTCGAGAGGCATAAGATACTTGTCACCGCCAATGGGCTGTCCGCCGTCGAGCGGACGGCCGAGTGGGTCAATGACGCGACCGAGCATCTGTTCACTGACCTCGATGGAGGCTACCTTGCCCGTGCGTTTCACCGACTGTCCCTCTTTGATGCCCTCAGAAGAGCCGAGCAGCACCACGCCGACATTGTCTTCCTCCAGGTTCATGGCAACTGCCATTACCCCGTTTTCAAATTCAACCAGTTCGTTCTCGGTGACGTTATTCAGGCCATAAACGTGGGCAACGCCGTCGCCCACGGAGAGCACCACGCCAACCTCGTCGAACTTGAGGTCGTTGTTGATGTCGTGAAGCTGACGCAAAAGGACCTCGCTAACTTCACTGGGTTTGATATTGTTGGACATTTGTTTCTACATTATAAGAGAAGTTGATTGTTGAAGAGTTTATAGTCTGCAAGAGAAGTTGATTGTTGAAGAATCTGTAAGATGAGTTGATAGTTAATCGTTTAGAGAGTTTATGAGGAATACTATGAAGCGCAGTTTTCATCCGCCCAGTGAGCGTCCGCATAAACCATTAGACCTCTTCGACTTTCAACTCTTCTCCCCTCTCCTCTTGCAAAACACTACCTCGACAATTCACGTCGAAGCCGGGACAGCTCTGTTCGCAGGCTGGCATCAAGCCGATAAGTGTCGTACGACAGGATAAAACCTCCCTGAATAGCCGGGTCGACCTCGACTTCGAAATCGACTTTACACTGCGACCTGTTTTCTACGACCTGCTGCAGCCGGGCTATCAACTCATCGCCCACTTTGGCCGGAACGACCAGCTTTCCGTTGATGATGTGGTTAGTGCGCCGGTAGAGCGTGCCAAACGAATGGGCAATGAACAGCATGGCCGAAGCCCGCCCGTTGGCAAGAACGAGCTGCAAGAACCGCTCAAGAGACTTTGAGGGCTTCTTGTCTCCACAAGCCGCTGTGAGCAGGAGCTTGAACTTGTCCGCCTCCGGCAGCATGGGATTGAGCATAGCCTGATGCAGGGCCGGCACCGCAACAAAGGCTTGCGACAAGGCCGACATTTCAGCATAAGCCTGTTCGTCCTCGTGCAACTCAGCTGCAAAGCTCAGCAATGCCTTCGCATAGCGCATGGAAAGGATGCCTGAATCCATTTGATAAAATAAATTGCATTGGGTTAGACAATGGACCGAATGGGACGTGACACACGCCCCACCCCCTGGGGAGGAAAGCGTTTAGCGTACCTCATCGAGCATGCGCTCAATGAGCTGCTGCTGCTGCTTGTCGCCACTGAGCTTCTGGCGCACCACCTTTTCGGCGATGGCCACAGAAAGTTCGGCCACAGTCTGGCGGATGTCGCGCAGGGCGTTCTGCTTTTCCGCTTCTATCTGTGATTTGGCTTCCTGCAGGAGCTTGGCACCTTCGGCCTGTGCTCTTTCACGCGCTTCGCGAACAATGCTGTCACCTGTTGCCTTAGCCTGACTGAGGATTTCGGCCTGACGCGCCCGGGCTTCGCTCAGCAGACGTTCACCTTCCTGCTGGATGCCTGCCAGACGCTCGTTGGCTTCATGAGCCTTCTGGAGCGACTCGTCAATGAACTGCTTGCGCTCTTCCACCATTTTCGTGATAATGGGGAAACCGAATTTCACCATCAGAAAGAAAACGACCAGAAAAGCCAGCAGCATCCAGAACAAGAGTCCCAGGTCGGGGGTCAGTATGGATGGCAGATTGATGGACTGCATAGTTTCAGTTTTAAAGAAGATGGAGGGGACAAGGTCGCCGCGTGAGAGGCAAACCGTCATGCCACACGACCGACAGCCTTGCGCATACCGGTGACTGCCACGCGGTGGCCTTGTACCTCACCCATGAAGATGTTGTATTAGAGGAAGAGACAGAGCAGGCAGACGATGACGGCGAAAAGTGCCACACCCTCAATCAAGGCTGCAATGATGATCATGTTAGTGCGGATGTCACCCGTTGCCTCGGGTTGGCGGGCAATGGCTTCCATGGCCGAACTACCAATGCGACCGATGCCCAGACCGGCACCAATAGCTGCGACACCTGCGCCAAGGCTGGCGCCCAACTTAGCAATACCTGCTGCTTCCAACAATGCGAGTAATAACATAATGAATTAAGATTTATGGGTTTATTGTTGTTTTGATTCTATTGTTTACAATCGACTCATGCTTCCTTGGATGCGTGGTGAGGCTCAGGATGGGCCAGACCAATGAACACGGCACTCAGCATGGTGAACACGTAGGCCTGGATGAAAGCCACCAGCAACTCCAGACAGTTCATGAATATCATCAGCACGGCACTGACGAACGTAAGCGACGTGCCTATCACGGCATTGATCTGACACGTGATGAAGATGACACAGGTCAAGGCCAGAATGATGGCATGTCCGCCCATCATGTTGGCAAACAGACGGACCATCAGGGCAAAGGGCTTGGTGAGAATGCCGAACAGTTCGATGACGGGCATCATGGGCACGGGCACCTTGAGCCAGGCAGGAACGGGAGGCCAGAAGATTTCCTTCCAGTATTCCCTGTTGCCGAACACGTTGACCATGAGGGCCGTACAGATGGCCAGGAAGAAAGTGATGTTGATGTTGCCTGTAATGTTGGCACCGCCGGGGAATATCGGCAGCAGCCCCAACAGATTGGTGATGAAGATGAAGAAGAAGACCGTGAGCAGATAGGGAGCGAAGCGGCGGTAATGCTTCTCGCCCACAGAAGGACGTATCAGGTCGTCGTTGATCGACATGACAAACATTTCAACGAGTCCCACAAAGCCACCCGGTGCCTTGTCGCCCGGCTTGCGGTTACGATACCAGCGGGCACAACTGATAAAGACAGCACACATGATGGCTACGACAATCCATATCTGCACCACATTCTTGGTGACGCTTAAGTCCAGCGGACGCACCTCGGTGCCATCGGCCAACCGCTCATAGACCTTTCCGTTGGCCTCCTCGTTGAGAAAGAAGCCCTCATGAGTGCCGTCGGCACTGTGATGGAAGCGGGCCGAGCTGAAGGTGTGCCACTTGCCGTCGGCACCCTGTACGATGACGGGAAGCGGAATCGAGAGGTGATGTCCGTTCCAGGTTGTTATGTGCCATTCGTAGGCATCGCTCATGTGTCCGAGCACGATTTCCTTTACATCGGGCATACCCGATTCGCCTTCTCCGGCCGATGAAGCCGAGGCAGGCAAGGCCACAAAGCCACAAAGAAGCCATGCACATAGCCATGCCGTGCGAAGGCGGATTAATTGGGAAAAGAGTTTCATTTCTTCTTACAGATGTTTCGCTCTGCCTTGGCATAGAATATGGTGGAGACCACCAGTCCCGCCAGATACAGCGTTAAAAGATTGACGGCAAAAGCCAACAGTTGGTCTCCGCACAGAAAGGCATAGCCCAACAGCATGACTATGGCCACGAGCAGCCGGAGCGTCTTCGCGCCGAGGTAAAAGCCCATCACCGCCTTCCCGCCCTTTCGGCAAAGGGGCAGATAGATCATGCTGCCCAACACGCTGAAGGCGAAAAGTACGGTAGCCACAACCACCATGGGCAGGGCCTGCGAGCTTGCAGATGTCCAGCCCGACCTGCTTTCGGCATAAAGCAGCAGCGCACCGGCCAGCACATAGGCCAACGCTTCGAGCAGCAGCGACTTGACGGCGAGTTTTGACAAACTGTCCATTTTCAAGGTTCAGGAGGGTATGACAATGGCCACATCCCATTTCCGGTTGCAGGCAGACAGGCCAGCGCATGGAATCTGCGCATCAGAGAGCCTTGCCGGGAGCGTGGAATACACGCCAGCCTCACAGCCCGGATGCAGGGTCGGGCACAACAGCGGTTCACAACTCCACGCACACAGAGACCTCGTTACGCGCCACTTCTACAAATCCACCCTTTACTTCAAATGAGCATGGGTTATCACCCTGACACTCAACAGTTCCGGCAGTCAGCGTAGAGATGATGGGAGCGTGTCCCTGCAACACTTCGAAGCGGCCGTTTGCTCCCGGCAGCTTCACGCCGGAGGCTTCGCCCTGATAGAGTGTCCTTTCAGGAGATACTATTACGACTTTCATGATGGTCAACATCTGGCTGCACCAAGGGCGCAGTGATAAGGGGTTACATTTATATAAGGTTGGCTGCGCCTTCCTCCTTCGCACCTCAGCATAATCCAAGCGAGCTTGGCTCTGCATTCGGTTTGTCGTCGGTTGGCTGCGCCTTCCTCCTTCGCACCTCAGCATAGTCCAAGCGAGCTTGGCTCTGCATTCGGTTTGTCGTCGGTTGGCTACGCCCGGCACAGCTTGGGGTAAACCTTGCCAGCACTGAGCCGCCCTGAAGCATAGTTGAATTTTACTGCCCATAAGCGGCCCATGCCAGCCTACAAAATGTGATTACGCCTGTGCCAGCAGCTTCTTGCCCTTGGCAATGGCATCATCAATGGTACCTACATTCAGGAAAGCCTGTTCGGGCAGGTCGTCCACCTCGCCATCGAGAATCATGTTGAAGCCCCGGATTACCTCGTCGATGGGCACCATGACACCAGGCACACCCGTGAACTTCTCTGCTACGGTGAAGGGCTGGCTCAAGAAGCGCTGTACCCTGCGGGCACGGTTCACGGTCAGGCGGTCTTCATCGGACAGCTCATCCATACCCAGAATGGCAATGATATCCTGCAATTCCTTGTACTTCTGCAAGATCTGCTTCACGCGCTGGGCACAGTTGTAGTGGGCCTCGCCTATCACCTTGGGGTCAAGAATGCGCGAAGTGGAATCCAGCGGGTCAACGGCAGGATAGATACCCAGCTCCGTGATTTTACGGCTCAACACCGTTGTAGCATCCAGGTGGGTAAATGTGGTTGCCGGAGCAGGGTCGGTCAAGTCGTCGGCAGGCACATAAACGGCCTGGATAGAAGTGATCGAACCGTTCTTGGTCGAGGTGATTCGCTCCTGCATGGCACCCATTTCACTGGCCAGCGTGGGCTGATAACCTACGGCTGAGGGCATACGTCCCAGCAGGGCCGAGACCTCCGAACCAGCCTGGGTAAAACGGAAGATATTGTCAATAAAGAACAGGATGTCCGTTGTCTTGCCTTCAGCCGCACCGGCATCACGGAAGCTTTCGGCGATGGAAAGACCCGAAAGAGCCACCGACGAACGGGCACCAGGAGGTTCGTTCATCTGTCCGTACACCAAGGTTGCCTGACTTTTGGCCACCTCTTCATAATCCACTTTCGACAAGTCCCATTCACCACGCTCCATGGCCTCTTCAAAGGCTTTGCCGTAGCGGACCACACCACTTTCAATCATTTCGCGCAGAAGGTCGTTGCCCTCGCGGGTACGTTCTCCCACACCGGCAAATACCGAAAAGCCGTCATGACCTTTGGCAATGTTGTTGATAAGCTCCATGATGAGCACCGTCTTGCCCACACCGGCACCACCGAACAGACCAATCTTGCCACCCTTCGCATAGGGTTCGAGCAGGTCAATCACCTTGATACCCGTGTAGAGCACCTCGCTACTGGTTTTCAGATCCTTGAACTGAGGCGGTTCGCGGTGTATGGGATAGGCACCTTTCGAACGGTCGAGGGTCCTGAGACCATCAATCGAATCGCCCGTCACATTCATCATGCGTCCCTTGATTTGTGCACCTACGGGCATCGAAATAGGGGCACCCGAGCAGCGCACCTCCAATCCGCGGCTCAATCCGTCGGTATTGTCCATAGCCACCGTACGCACGGTGTCCTCGCCGATATGCTGCTGCACCTCGATGGTGATGACGCGCCCGTCGGGATGGGTCACTTCGAGTGCCTCATGGATGCGGGGCAACACGTGCTCGGCATCTTTTCCCTGCGTGTCGAAGGCCACATCGACCACAGGGCCGATAATCTGCGAGACACGTCCAACTTTCATGCTGTTTTCACTCATGACTGCTTATATTATATATAGGAGTTACGTTCTTGGGGACAGGAGCGGAACAGCGGCGTTGGAACAAGCACAAAACCGCCTGCCAAAAGCTTCGGCCTCCTGTTTGCTGCGCAAAATTAGTGCTTTTTCTGAAATGCCAAACTACAGCCCCCTTTTTTTATTGTTTTGCTCAGTGATACGAACAAAATCGCAGGTAAATGGAACATTTGCAGCGTATTCGCTGGAACCTGCAACTGCACCAAGCATTATACACGCATGGGCATCGGCTGCCCGACAACGCGTCTGCCTATACACTCCCAACCTCCAAGGCACAGATAAAACAGTATGAGGAGGAGCGGATTCGCAAAGAATGTGTACCTTAGCCGCCGATTCGCTTACACAACCTGCACACACAGCCATTATGGAAATACTGAAGACCTGGATTGAAGAGTGGATTTCGGCCATGGGAGCCTCGGGTGCCTCACTGAACTTGTGGGTACACGGCATCATGGTGTGCATCACTGCCCTACTCGCCCTGCTGGCCGACTGGACCTGCGTACACGTGTTTGTGCCGATAGCCAACAAGGTAACGTCCCACACCGAGACACTTTGGGACGACATGCTGCTGAACGAGAAGGTGGTGCGCTCTGCCTGCCACATCATTCCCGCCATCGTGGTATGGTGGCTGTTGCCCATGACCTTCACGCAGTACCCCATGGCCCAAGAGGCCATGGCCCGCATCACGGCTATCTACATCACGGTCATGACACTGCGCACCGCACAGTGTGTCATAGCAGCTGTGGCACAGATGGATTCTGACCGCCGCTCGTCGGCACAGCAGTACTTCCACACCTTCTGCGGCGTGCTGCGCATCGTGTTCTATCTGATTGCTGTGGTGGTGGTCATCGCCATCATCATCGGACGGAATCCACTGACCGTGATAGCTGGACTGGGAGCAACCTCGGCCGTACTGATGCTGGTGTTCAAGGACACAATTGAGGGCCTTGTGGCCGGCATACGCCTGACGAGCAACGACATGATGCACATCGGCGACTGGATCACGGTGCCGCAGGCAGGAGCCGACGGAACTGTGGTCGGCATGTCACTCACCACGGTGAAGATACGCAACTTCGACAACACGATTATCACCGTATCGCCCAAAGCACTGGTTGACAACGCCTTCAGGAACTGGAAGGGCATGCAGCAGGCCGACGGGCGAAGGGTGGCCCGAAAGCTGCTCTTCGAGCAGCACTCCATTAGCCGCACCTCGCGCGAACTGCGCCAACGGCTCGTGGCGAAGGGCTACTTTGACAGCGAAGAGCTGCAAGGGGAAAGCATCAACATGCAGCTCTACCGCACCTACATGGAGCGTTTTGTGGAGAAGCGGAAAGAAGTAAACCCCGACATGACGCTGATGGTGCGGCAGATGGAGCCGACCCCCTACGGCATGCCGCTGGAATTCTATTTCTTCCTGCATAACAAGGAGTGGAAAAGCTATGAACACCAGATGGCCGAAATCATGGAATGGGCCATCGTCATTGCCGCCGACTTTGACCTGAAGATCTATGAAGTGCAGGCGGTGACTCCCGCATAAGGGCGGGCGGAAGAACGGGAAAGACCCGCGTTATTCATTATTTATCACACTAAAGACTACAGCCAGATGAAACTATCAGGACTATCACTCATCGCCGCCTCCCTGCTGTTTGCCGGTATGGCCGCAGGATGCAGCACGCCGCAACAGTACATAGAAGGCACGTCACAGGTGGCCCGTGTCGCAGCGGAACGTAACTTCAATGTGTCCATAAATTATGTACGTCCGCTGCGAATGAGTTCGCGCTACATTTCGCCGGGCTACAGTGTACGCATAAAGGGCGACAGCATCATGAGCGACCTGCCCTTCTTTGGCGTGGCACACCGTGCCGACTTCGACAGCGAGGGGCCTCTGTGCTTCACCGCACGCATGGATGACTACAGCGTGAAGCCTGCCAAACGGGGCGGCACACGGGTCAAAGCCAGCGTACGGCACAAACAGGAGAAGCTGGTCTATGACTTTCTGCTGGGTGCCAACGGTGAAGTGACCCTGAACGTCCTTTCTGTTTTTCGCGACGACATAGGCTACTCGGGCGACCTGACGGAGTGAGCACACAGCCACCAGAGCCTCCATTCACTCCACAACTGATTCACCACTGCGTGCATCAGGACTGTTATGATGCCCTTTCGGTAGACGAACAGGGCTGAAGTTGGCCAAATGGCATAATACAGCTATATATAGCCCAAAAGGAATATCAACAAAATTCGCGACTCTGCCTTCGAATCATTGTTTGAGACATCGCTCCGAGACTGTTTAGTTATAGAATAACTGGTTGATAGTTCGCTGGTCAGGCTTTGTTGTTGGCCCTTTTCCTACAAACACACTGAAGGTTGCAATCAGCATTTTTATACAAGTGCATCCTTTTGGAAAAACTCGTCCATATCCACATCGTTGCCGCATATAAAAGGAAAGCTTTCCCAAATAACGTCTTTTGTAAGAACCTCAAAAATGCATTTTTGAGGCGACGGTGCACTGGGAGGGCGTGGCAAAGGCCCGCCCGTTGTCAAGCT
>CALZRA010000050.1 GCA_945828345.1 uncultured Bacteroidales bacterium | reverse complement strand
GCAAAGGTAAACGGCTAATTTGGACGACGCAATACGCCATCGTGGAGACGCTTACGTTTTCTGAGGCAGTTGACCACTTCCCAAAGCGGTTGACTTTTGAGGTCAGAACTGCTCCTTCAGTCTGACTTCAGCCGCGAGTGTCGGTTTCAGTGTTCCCCGTCATCCGTGTCCTCTTTGATGATGCCAACAAGTCCAGGCTTAGGACTGACAACTCGCCGAGTTGTTTGATCAAGTCCAGCCCTTGTTTTTTCAGACCAAAGCTGAAGGGTCTGAAGGGTTTGAAATCCAAATCCTTCAGCCACTTTTCCGTTGAGAATCAACAATAATGAAGGGTCTGCTGAAGGGTTGAAGGATTTTTACGGCATGAAAAATACGTATAGAGTATGCTTCAGGAAGTCGTTCCTTGTAATACAAATTAGATAAGTTTAAGCGGAGCCTTTGCCACGCGCTCCCAGTGCCCCGTCGCCTCAGATTGGCTTGACAACGGGCGGGTAGACGCCCTCCCAGTGCCCCATCGCCTCATTTTGGCTTGACAACGGGCGGGCTGGAAGCCACGCCCTCCCAGTGCTCCGTCGCCTCAGATTAGCATGATAACGGGCGTCTGGACGCGCTCAAGCTGGGAGGGCGGGCTTCCAGCCCGCCTTATATGATGAGAGCGGGCGTTAGCCCGCTCTCCCAGTACACCGTAGCCTCAAATTAGCCAGCGTAATCCGCTCTTAGCGGCGTTTGTTCTTCTTGTCGTCTTTCGCTTCGAAGTTATAGGTAAAGCTGAGTTGCACGTAGTGGTGCATCAAGTCGCTGCTGTATTCCGTGCGCTCTGTGGCCGACTCCGTGGAGAAGTAGCTGCGCCGCTTGTTCAGCAAATCGTCGAACGAGAGGTCGATGCGGCCTTTACCCTTCAGCACCTTGCGGCCCACGAGGATTTTCCAGTTGGGAATGGCGCGGTTCATCTCCGGCGACGAGTAACCCTTGTAGCCTTGCAGGTTGAGCGAAGTCTCTACCGTCCAGTCGCGCCACTTGTAACGCGCCATGCCGTAGACGATGTAGTCCGTCAGCGTCTGGTTGTTCTGCGGCGTCAGCTCATAGCGCAGGCGGCTTAGCGTGTACTTGCCCGAAAGCATCAGCGTCAGCTCCTCGCGAGAGAGGGTGACGGAGGGATTTTCCGTCAGGAAGAACCGTTTGCGCAACTGCTGGCCGGCCCGGTCGGCATCGTAGTCCGCCGTGAGGAAACCGTAGTTGTTGTAATATCCGGCCTCTATGGAGTTGTGTACCCGCACGAAGTCGCCGATGCCCTGCTCATAGCGCAATTTGCCCGACAGTCCCCAGCCGTCGCGCAGGTTGGCCGACATCTGGCGGTAAGCACCCGTCCGGTCGTTGAAGAAGAACATGTAGCCGCGCTGGGACATCCAACGCTCATAATTCACGCCGGCCGAGATGCTGCGCTGCTGCTGGGTCATGTTCAGGAAATAGTTGATGCTCGCGCTGTGCGTATGACTGTTTTTCAGCTGCGGGTTGCCCTGTATCACGAAGAGCGGATTGGTGTTGTCGGTATAGGCCACCGTTTCGAGCAAGTCGGGCACCGAGGTGCCGTAACGGTAAGCCGCCTCCAAGCTCTGGCCGCGCCGCACCTTCCAGCGCAGTGTCAGGTCGGGCTGCCACAGGTCCACGTCGCGCAGCTTGTCGATGTCCAATGTGCCGCGCATGTAAGCCAGGTTCTCGTGGCGGAAAGTATAGTTCAGGTTGGGCAACACGCTCAGTTTCCCCACATTCAGGGTCAAGCCCAGCGAGGCACGGTGTTCGTCCATCGTCTTCCGGTTGCGGTAACTGTTCGGGTCGAGCAGCGGGTCGGGTTGTTCCGCATCGGGTGCAGCGGCAGCATCGGTCACGGTGTGGTCCTGACGCTCGTAGTCGTGGCGGTGCTGGAAATGATAGCCCACGTTGATCATCAGCGGTTTCCACAGCCACCGCTGGTAGCTCGCATCGGCAGTGGCGCGCAGCGAATGGCCCGGCCGGTCGTCCGTTTCGTAACGCCATTCGCCGGGCAGGTCATCGCGGAAGTAGCGCAGGTCGCGCTCGGCATACGCCTCCGTCTGTTGGTCGGTGTAATTGATGCCGCCTTCTACACGCAATTTCGCATCGCCCGGCAACAGACGCAGCAACTCTACGGAGACGTTGCTGTTCATCTTTTCAGAGAACGACGTGCTCCGGTACAGCGAGCGCGACACGGGCATCCCTGCCTCCTGACCCGGATGGTCGGTGGCGAAAGCCGCATCCAACGGATTACGGGTAAAGTCGTAGGGGGCGGCATCGTACGCCGCACTGCGTTCCGTCTGCTCCTCGCGTTTCTTCTCATAGTTCCATCCGCCCCGCACATACAGCCAGGTGATGCTGTCTAACTGAAAATTGCCCAAGAAGGAGAAGTCCGGCTTCAGCAGGTGGCTGTATTCCTTGCTGTCCGTAAGTCCGTAGGTGCGTCCTCCCGAACTCAGAAAGGTCTCACGCCTCTGCCGGCTGCTACCCCAGCCGTCGGTGTGCTGCCCCTGGACGTTGAAGGAGAAGAACTGGTCCAGTTCTTTCTCGCCCTGTCTTGTCTTCCACTGATGCTTGTAGCCCAGTGAGCCGAACTGCTGTTCGCCGAAGGGGCTGGACGAGCCGCTGCCCATGGAGCGGAAGGTCTTGCTTAATATCTGCTGGTTGATATTGTTCACGTTGCCGTAGGCCATGAGCGGGTCGGAGGTGGAAAGGTACATGGCGTCGAGGCGGGCTAAGTAGCCGTCGTCCGTCTGGTAAGTGCCCTTGGCGGAGCCATACCACTTCTCCAAAAATCCCGGTTTCACCTGTATGTCGAGCACATGGTCCTCCGCGCCGTCATCGCGCCCCGTGTGTTCCTTGAGCTTGCTGGCTTTGTTGTACGCCTTGATGCGCTCCACGGCCTCGGCCGGGAGGCGTTCCTGCAAGATGGTGTTGTCGGCAAACATCTCCTCGCCGTTGACGAGGATGCGCACGGGCTTGTCCATCCAATATAGCTTTCCGTCCTTCTCCGTCACGCCGGGCAGCTGCTTGATCAGCTCGTCGAGCCGCGCCCCCTCGCTCAGGTTGAAGGCATCGGGATTGAACACGACCGTGTCGCCGCGCATGACGAAACGCTTGGCGCGCGCCGTGACCACTGCTGAGCGCAGAAACACTTCGGAGGGCTTCAGTGCGATGTCGCCCAGGCGCAGCGTGTCGTTGCCCTCAAAGGCGGAGAAATGCACCCTGCGTGGATGATAGCCGATGTACGAGGCTTCTATCCAGCAGTCGTCGCCGCTCATCGAGAAGCTGAAGCAGCCTAAGCTGTCGGCGGTGAACGAATGGTAAGTCAAACTGTATTCATTGGGCCGGCTGTAGGCCGTGCTCTCCAAGTCGGGCAGCGGCTCGCCCGTGGCGGCATCGACAAAACGACCCGTAACGATGTCGGCCCGCACGGGCAAGGCCGTGAGGAAAACGAGCAGGATGTAAAGAAAAGAATGCTTCATAATAGGGTGAAGGGTTAATTGTCTGGGTGCAAAGATTGTGCAAGTGAGAGCAGAGCAAAAGAAAACTCCGCAGGATTTGCTTTTGCTTTGCCGAGCGCAGCCTATCTTATAGAAAGATTGTGCAAGTGAGCGCAGAGCCAAGCTTGCTTGAGCTATGCCGAAATCTCGTGCCAGTGAGAGCAGAGCATCAAGCTTGCTTGAATGCTATGCCGAACGCAGCCGAGATTCAAGAAGTTAACGCAGCCAATCTTATGCAAAAGTATGCTTTCTAAACTAATTACACCGTTGCCATCCTTATGTAAATGACTTACCCCCCCCGTTACGTTTTTTTAAGGCTTCAGAAGGCCCTATCTAGCCGTCAGCCTCCCTTTCGGAGGTCTCGACATGCCGTTTGGGCATCGCCCTTTAGCAGGAGTCAGGAAAAAAGCAAGGAGGAAGCCTTCGGGCGAAGACCTCCTCCTTTACTTATAGCCCATATAAGCATCAAAGTCCCAACCTCCCAACCCCCGCTTCCGCCTGTAACGTTTCGGGAAGGGGAGGGTGGGGAGGCGACATGTGGTTGGAAATGTGGAGGCGCTGGCGGGGCAGGGGAGGAGGCTATAGGTCAAGTTCCGTAACCATTTCTACCTGATGGATACTATGCACCTTACAGCCTGTCAATCATTGGGGGGCGCAGATTATGCCTGCCAATCACAGTTCACTTGCCTTCCTTGTCATTCTTTAAGACGACCCTGATGTCAAGATTCAGTCTTTGGGCTATCTTTTCGATAAAAGCTTTCTTCGTTTTATTATTACTGTGAGTGATAATCAGCCATCCGTTGCCCAAATCTCTCTGTTTTCCTCCATATTTTGCATCTCTGCGGTTGGATATGACTGGCACTTTGCTAAAGGTCAGCTTCTCTTCTTCCACAATCTTTCTTACTCGTTCCACGCCAATCTTCTTGACCGTTTCCGTCAGGATTTCGGCGGCGGTTCCTTCTCCTATCATGGTGCCGTCAGGGAAAAACACCGCCATGTCATGGGGTGCGGAACGCTTGATTTTGATGTCTTTGTCCTGCTTTCTTGACCCATGTTCCACAGGCGGGTCTTGCACAATCTCCTTAGCATCGGGTATTTCGGCAGTGAAATTCCGCTTACGGCTGATGTGTACGGTCAAGGGGTGTCCCGGCTGATAGTCAACCACGAGCACCAGCTCTCTTTTCACCTGCTGGAGTGCAGGTTCAATGTTTTGCGTCAACACAGGCAGGATTTCTTTTTTGATGATTTCCTCCTCAGCCAAGCTGACCTTTCTTTCCAAATCTTCTGTCGACAGCCCTTCGCGTCGCATCGTTTCTATGGCTTTGTATAAATCACTTAGTCTTGACATGGTATTATTGGGTTTGAGAGTAGTTACACAGGTGTTGCGTATTTGCTAATTCTTGTGATTATTATATTCTTCTTCTGTAATCGGGGTATCAGGATCAACAATTAAAACCTCATCATAGGAAAGATCATAGAGATGATAAACAAACCTATTCATTTCAATAATTTCTTTATCACAACTGATTCCTACTTGATGATTTGAGACAATTCTTTCGACTAATGAATTAAAAATCCCATTATTAAAATTCTTAATAGGAAGTAATTCAAGGAATCCTCCTTTTATCTTAGGAAAAGCTTTGCGTTTGTCTTCAAATTTATTGGTCCAATAGTATTTAAGAACTTTGGAATTAAGTAAACCTAATAAAGAATAGGGATTGATTCTGAAAGGTACTATTATGAATGCACTATTTAATACAGCATATCCATTAGTATCAATGCCACATACAGGTGTTGATCCCACTTGTCTAACTAAGATTTTTATTTTTGCAGTCTGTATTGTTTCATCCCAGCAACCTCCACATTTTGCTTCTCTATGGAAATAGCAATAACGATTATTATAGACTGTATGAAACTCCATTATATCTTTTCCTGTTATGCACTTTTTATGATATGGAGTTAATTCACTTGCGACAGGATTAACAATTACATCTGATGGAAAAACTTTGCGATTACGCAATTGCATACCAAATTTTACTACCGCGAGTTCAGAAAGTGGGAAACAACCTTCTTCTATCTTTGACATTACTCTATCCATTTCGTCATTGCCCATAGGCTGTATTAAACAGGCTTTACTATTCTGATACTTTGTTTGGGTACAAGCAGAGAGTTCGGTAGTAAAGAATTTTGGTTCTAATGAGCCCTTCATATAAACAAGTGTATTTGAATTTGCAGTAGTACGTTTCATACCTATCAGACAAGTGTTAACACATGCCTCAAATACACTGTCCTCAATGTTTATTATAAAAAAGACTGTGTAGTTGGACAACATAAATTGCCTTAGCTTTACTGTATAAGTGTTTGTTAAAAATGTTGACGGTGTAATGTAACACAAAAATCCATTATTACAAAGAAGTTTTCCTCCTCTTTCTATAAACAAATGATATAAATCAACTTTATATTGGGCTACAATATATACCTTTTTCAAATTGTTTTTCGTTTCTTTATCAATATCACTATTTTGAAGTAAAACATACGGTGGATTCGCAATCACAATATCAAACCCGTCCTTCACCCCGAACATCCATTCGGGGTCAAAGAAGGGAGATGATGCGTTTTGGTCGAACATGTCCCAGGCGTTCAGTTGCGCAGCCCCTTTATTGTCTACAGCACCAGACTGTTCAAGCAGCGCAGATAGCTCTTGGCGGACGGCAACCATGCGCTGACGATATTTGCGCTTGGTCTTGACGGTCTTTGCGCTGAAAATCTTGTGGCGAGCCTCTTTCATTTCCGCCTCCTTCCTTCTCACTTCCTCTGTATCGAAAAGCGAGGCATCGGTCTTCTGCAAGCCAATCAGGGTGTTGGCAGCCACAAACTTTGCTTCGAGGTTGGGCAGCGGACGGATGCCGAAGTTGTCGGCAGGGTTGTTGTTGGTCTTCTGGTCAACCACCAAGGAGATAAAGAAACGGAGCTTGCTAATCTGAATGGCGATGGGCTGGATGTCTACGCCATAAATGCAGTTTTCGATGAGGTAGAGCTTGCGGGCATAGTCGGGCCGGTTGATGTTTTCGTCGAAGCTGCGCTCAATGTCCTTCAGCAAATCCTTGCGTTCCTCGGACAACTCTTTCCGGAAAGCCTCTTTTGTTTCGCCAACCGCGTAGTCGAGCATCATTGTTCTCCAATGGCTATTGTCGGGGTCTATGCGTTGCAGGATATGCACCATCTGCTGGAGTACGCCCATGGGGAATGCTCCCGAACCACAGGCAGGGTCGAGAATCTTGCAGTTGTAGAGCGACTGCATCACGGCGTGGCATTGCTCTGGATTCAGGTTGAAGGGGTCGTCGGTATATTGCAGGAGCTTCCGGTACTCTGCTTCCAAGTTGTCGCCGACGGTACGCTTGAGATGGGCGATGAGGCTTTCATCGACCATATACTGCACGATTTCGCGCGGTGTGTAGAAAGAACCGGTCTGCTTGCGGGCTGTGGTTTGCGTTTCGGGATTGTATGCGGCCAGCAGATTTTCAAATACCTTGCCCAGAAGTTCAGGGTCGAGCGACACATCCTTGTCGAAAGGCGTGTTCTCCTCGACGGTGAAGTTGTAGCGTTTCAGGATAAGAAGAATGCCCTGTGCATCTACCTTCTTCATCTTTGGATCTCCGAACCAGCCAGACAAATCGAGGTCTTTGCCTACACTCTCTCCGAAGAACAGAAAGTCGGGCACCACAAGTGCTGTTCTCACGGCTTCCCTATCACTGAATCCGTCGTAGTACACTTCGTTGTCTTTATCGTCGAGACAATCAAAAAGACCTCCATTAAGGAAAGGCACCGTTTTGTTGGCTATATCGATAAACAGCTGAGGATTCATAAAGTAATCCTTGTAGCGCATCAGCTTGTTGTTGTCATAGTCACTACGCCCATTGCGGAACCTTCTTGTCAACAGAGTTTTACCCGTTTCCGTTATGGGACAGTTGAGCATTGCAAAGAACAAATTCTGAAGTATTGCCTTGTAATACTTGCTCTCGTATGATTTTGTAAACAGGTCTTCCTTCACATTAGGGTTGAACCCGTCAATCAGATTGTCAGCAATGTACTGTTCGTCAAAGAATTCTTCAGGAATCAAATGACGTTGTTTCAAGAACCAAACGAATATCAAGCGGGTGATCAATCTGATGGCACTCTCGTTGTTGTACTTTGTGTCGTCAGACGGGTCGTTCAATTTGTTGGGGAACTTGATAATCTTGATTGCCCATGCATACCATATACACAGTTCCTTGTAGAAATCTTTCGTCAGCACTTCAACGGAGAACCGTTTCAGCAAATCCTCGTAATTCACCACCCGTCCTTTCTCATTCAGATATTTGTTGGGGGTGTAATAAGATATGCCTTCGCCCAGCAGATAGCTGTAACGGCGCGGATTGCTGTAAGAGCGAGTGATGCGTGAAGAATTTTCGTCATCAGAGAGGGTTATTTCGATGAAGGAGAACCGATAGGTGGCGTTGCTGTCTTCGGGCACGAAGGCGACGAGCGCGCGGTCCTCCAGCTCATCGGCCAAAAGGCGGAAGGCCTCTTTTGACAGCGACACACGCGCATCGTGCTTGGAGATGTGGCGAATCTCGAATACGGTCAAGTCGAGCGACTCACAGGTGCCCAGCTTCACAGCTTGGGTGGAATAGGTGGTCTGGGTTTGAAACTCAATGTGCTCCTCCGACGGCACAAAGTCCTCGGGCAGGAAACTGTTTCTCAGGAAATGGACAAAGTCCTGACGGTTATATGCTTTGTTGAACTCCATGGTCTATGGTTGGTTAAAGGGGGGTCAAAAACATTGGAATCTAAGGGGCATGGTAGGATGCCGGAATGAGGAGCAGCCTCTATTGTAATTCTTCGCTCATAATCAGCAGCTCTTCTTGGTCGCCCCCCTTGTTTTGTGAGGCCACGATTCGGGCGAGGTATGCGGGGCTTATCAGCTGGGGCAGGGAAGCAGCCTCCGATACGGTGAGCTGATTGACAAGCCTGATTTCATACCCTGAAAGGGCATCGGAGGTGATGACCGTGATGAGGTCGCAAAGGTAGTCCTTGGGCAGTACGCCTTTCTTCATCAGCACCTTGACCTTGGCCACGGCATTGAGCAAGTCCTTGTCTCTTCCCGGTCGGGTCTCCTTGGCAAAGAGGGAGGACTTCACCCGCTGGTAGACGGCATCGAAATCCTTGGTCAATGGTACCGGCTTTTCAGACCGTTCGGCTTCGAACAGCGAGAGGGCCTCTTCGGCCGGCAACATGACAGGCGGTGTGTGTTTGTCGCCGATTTTAAAGACAAAGTCGTTGCCCTTCTTGCCAAACAGCAGTACACCATTTCTGGGGTAGTCGTTGACATCTGCTATCATGGGCTGATACAGGCATAGATCACAAAGCCGAGCTCTGCGCCCTGTGCGGGCTCTGTGGGGAAGGGCCAAGGCTTGCTTATAGGCGTCGGTTCCCTTCAGCTCGTTCAGCAACTTGCGGTAAGGCGTATCCCAGGAGCCTTCTTCGCTATGGGAAAGTTCCTGCTGGAAGCGTTCCTTGAAATAGGCCTTTACCTCCTCATCCTTGGTCAGGGCTTTGGTGTCTTCGCCCATAATGGCATGGATCATGGCCATCTTCAGCGTGGAGATTTCCTTGGTACGGGTTTCGGCTTCGCCCACGTCAGTGGGAAAGTAGTTGTAGATGAAGAGTTCGTTGAACACCTTCTTGTTGACGCGGTTGATGCGGCCAATTCGCTGTATGACCCGTGTGGGGTTGTAGGGAATGTCGTAGTTGATGATGGCACCGGCCCGGTGTAGGTTGTATCCTTCGGAAATGGCATCGGTGGCCACCAGAATGTGGTAGTCGTTGCGCTGCAATTCCTGGCGCAAGCCGGCATCAAAATTGGCGCGTATGCGTTCCTTGTTGGCTTCGGAAGCATCGGCCGAGGTGTACTTCATGACAGGAAGCCCGGCTTTCGACAAGGCTTCGCCCAGATAATTGGCCGTATCGGCATATTCGGTGAATACCACCAGCTTACGCTTTGGGTCGTTCATTCCCATTTCCTTGACAATGCCTATGAAGGAGGTGAGTTTCGGGTCGAACTTGATGGTGTTGTCTTTGCCGAACCACTGTTCTTTCAGGTTCTTTAGCAATGAGATGTCGGCCTTTACGTCGTCAACGAAATCCGGCTTGATGTATTTCATGTCGATTTCAAAGACCCCCTTTGACTCGTACTTCTCAAACATCTCGGTGAGTTCTTCCATCCCGTCACTGGAATAGAATTTTTCCACTTCAGGGAGATTGCCCTTCTTGAATATGGGTATCTTGTGGCGCTTGCCGATCCATGTAAGCAGGTGTTCTGCCGATTGTATCATGAAATGGAGGGAGGCTTGGAAGGCAGCCACCGAACTCTCAAAGCGCGAAACGAGCAGATGGCGCATGAAACTGGAGATATTGGTTTGGCGACCTACCAACAGGCTGAACTTGATGCCGGTTTTCTCTTCAAGTTCATGGGCCAGCAGTTCTTTTTGCTCTTCGTAGACATATAATATGGGAGAATAACGCGCCGCCTTATATTGGTAGGCTCCGCTTCCGCCATTCTCTGAAGCGAGGCTGATGCGGTCGAGCGTGTTGAGATACAGTTCTCTCAGTCCGCTTAAATCGTAGGTCAGCTCGATGGGGTCGTTGGGCACAACCAGTTGGATGTTCTGCTGCTTCAGGTCGTCGGCATATTCCTTGATTTCTATTAGGTCGAGGCGGGAACGTCTCACCACCAATGGGCCGATAATGGAGCGTATATCCTTAGACATTCGTGCCACCGTGGACTTGACTTGTTCTTCGGTGACTTTCCCTTTGCGTTGCAGGTCGCGCAGCTGGTTGTATTCGTTGATGAGCTTCTTGAATGCCACGCCTACATTCTCGACCGTGTTCAGGGTGGAATGAGATGGTATCTGGAACAACTTTATCAGGGCATAGATGTCGGCTGGGGCATTGTTGAACGGGGTGGCAGTGAGCAGCAAGACCTTGTTGCCCATACACAGGTTGTGAAGCAGGGCGTAGTCCTGTGTGAACTCATTGCGGTAACGGTGGGCTTCGTCAATGATAATGAGAATTTGTTCGTCGCTTTTGGCTATCTGTTGGTAGTGTGACAAGGCACTCTCAATCCGCCCGCTGCTGAATACGGATGCAGTGAACCCAAATTCGTCCTTATATTCTTCCCATTGCCTGCAAAGGTGAGGAGGGCTGATCACGATGGTTCTGAGACGTAGATTGCGCGCTACGGTTGATGCCACGATACTCTTGCCCAATCCCACCACATCGGCAATAATGGCTCCATGGTGGTTTTGCAGCGATTTCAATGCCAGCAGTACGGCATCGGTCTGATACCTCAGATTACTGAATCGGCCATCGGTGATGTCGTAAGGAGTGAGCAGGTTTTCCCGTGAAGGCATCGAGAAGAATTCAATGAGCACCCTGACAAACATCAGGTAGGGCGAGAACAGGGTGTCGTACCAAATGTGTGCCATCACCTTGTTGTTCCATTCGTCGATGTTGCTTTGGTCAGCAATAACAATGGCATCTTTCCACAGCTCTTCAAAAATAGTCTTGCCTTCATCGAACTCCTGTTTGTCATTGAAGCGTGCATTCAGTTCAAGCCGCCCTTGCAAGCCTTGATAGGACAGGTTGCTTGACCCTGTTATCAAAACTCCCGGCAGTTCGCCGCCTTCGTTCATCTCGTCATTGTAATCGAAGAGATACATCTTGGAATGACAGGGTTCCAGCGTCTTTCTGATTTCCAGCGTGCCGTCAAGGATTTTTGAATAGAACATCTTGAACTGCTCCATCTTCTCGGCTGTGTCCAAGAAGTCGGTGTCGTTGAACGCCTTGACAAATTGGGCATAGTATTCCTCTTTCAGCACGCCGCGCGACTGCATCTGCTGCCTGAAATTCTCGACTTCGCAGATGTGTTTCGACATTTTAATCTCAATGTCAAGTCCCACCAATATGCGGATATGCTTGTCCCTTAACTTTTCGGACAACTGTGCATAGCCGGAATAATAAAAATAGCCTACCAGAAAGTCAACGGCTGTCGTTTTCGGCAGAATGCCCTTGATGATATCTGCCAGAAACTTGTCTTTATTGGTGATAAAACTGTGGCTCATGGGTCTCTTAATATGGAGGATAAACAGATGAAATCCATGTGTACAGACACATCGTTGTGCACATTGTCGGTAAAAGTACGATGTTATTTTGAAAATATAGGGGTAGGTGGGCTTTTTTTGTAAAAAAGCTGCTCATTGCCGCTGCATTTTAGCCCGGCAAAATAGAAAGAGCGCCCCATATAGGTGGGACGCTCAATACTTCTTCTTGTATGAGAATGCCTTCTGTGGTGGTGTGAGAGCTTGTCGTATGGGTATGCGTTGACAAGAAAAGGCATGGCTCCTGGAGTCAAAAACGAAGTTCTCCAAGCAGAATAGGCTCTACCCCCGCCCCCTACTGGTCCTCATTCTTGACATATCCCTGATACTTCTCGGGCAGGGCGGACATGATGACGCGGTAGGACTCGTCCATGGTGTGACGAATGTCCTCGGGGCTGTGAGAGGTGGGGTAGATGGGCTTGTGGATAACCAAGCGCATGGGGTGGCGGTGAACAAAGTTGATGCCTGCCATGCGGGTGAGCACGTCGAAAGAGCCGTCGATGGTGAGCGGCACTACGGGCAGCTGCAACTCGTCGGCCAGCTGGAAGGCTCCCTTGCGGAAGAGGCCCATGTGGCCCGTGAAGCTGCGCGAACCTTCGGGAAAGACGACTAACGAGGTGCCGCCCTGCAAGGTGTGGCGGGCGTGGTCGATGGTCTGCTTGACGGCCTTGGGGCCGGACTTGTCGACAAAGATGTGACGGGCCTTGACGCAGGCGTAGCCCACCAAGGGGACCTTGCGCAGGGACTTCTTCATCATCCACTTGAAGTTGCGGCCCAGGTAGCCGTAGATGAGGAAGATGTCGAACGGGCCTTGGTGGTTGGCCACAAAGACGTAGCTCTGCCGGCTGTCGATGTTTTCGCGGCCTTCGACATGGATGGGCAGGAGCAGCACGCGGCAGATGACCTTGGACCATATCTTGCCGGGATAGTAGCCGAAGATGTGGGCATTGAAGAGGCCGCCGATGATGGTGACAACGCTGGTGAGGAAGGTGGCCACCAGAATGACGGGAAGCGCGATGAGGAGCTGGTAAAGTCGGTACATGGTGTGGGGGGCGGGGTTAGGATAGGGAAGGGGAGCTGGGAGAGCTGTCCCTTGCCTGCTCTCCCAGTGGGGGTTAGCGGTTGTAGCACACGGCCTGTCCGCGGAACTTCTCGTCGGTCACGTGGCCGCGGTTGTAGATGGGGAAGCCGTTGCAGAAGGTGCGTTCCACGCGCCAGCGGAAGGTGTGGCCTTCGAGCGGGCTCCAGTTGCACTGGCTCTGTATGCGGTTGGGCGTGAGTGTCCAGGGGCAGTGGGGGCGTACCAGCACGAGGTCGGCCTTGTAGCCTTCGCGCAGGTAGCCGCGGTTTTCGATGGAGAAGAGCTGGGCTGGGTGGTGGCACATGAGCTCAACGAGCTGTTCGAGCGTGAGCACTCCCTGGTCAGTCAGTTCGAGCATGGCCACCAAGGAGAACTGTACGAGCGGCATGCCCGAGGCGGCCTTGACGCAGCCGCCCACCTTCTCGTCGAGCCGGTGAGGCGCGTGGTCGGTGCCGACGGTGAACAGCTTGCCCGAACGCAGGGCGGCACGCAGCGCGCTGCGGTCGGCTTCGGTCTTGATGGCGGGATTCACCTTGATGCGGCTGCCGAGCCGCGCGTAGTCGCGGTCGCTGAACCAGAGGTGGCCTACGCAGGCTTCGGCTGTGACCTGCGGGTCGCCGGCTTCGAAGAGTTCGAGCTCGCGCGCTGTGCTCAGGTGGGCTACATGGAGGCGGGCACCCGTTTCGCGGGCCAGCTTCACGGCCAGCGAGGTGGAGCGGTAGCAGGCTTCGGCGCTGCGCACTTCGGCGTGGTGGGCTACGCACGGGTCGTCGCCGCAGGTGGCCTTCAGACGGTCCATGTTGGCGGCGATGAGGCGCGAGTCTTCACAGTGGGCCATGATGGGCAGGCGGGCCTGTTCAAAGATAGCGCGCAGGGAGGCTTCGTTGTCTACGAGCATGTTGCCTGTCGACGAGCCCATGAAGAGCTTGATGCCCGCCACCTTGCGGGGATTGAGTTTGCCGAGTTCGTAGGCATTGCCCGCAGTGGCCCCGAAGAGAAAGCCGTAGTTCACCACGCTCTTCTGTGCGGCTATGTGCCACTTGTCCTCAAAAGCCTGCCACGTGGTGGTTTGCGGCAGGCAGTTGGGCATGTCGAAGACAGTGGTCACACCGCCCGCTGCGGCGGCCCGGCTCTCGGAGGCGAAGTCGCCCTTGTGGGTCAGGCCGGGGTCGCGGAAGTGTACGTGGTCGTCGATGACACCGGGCAGCAGGTAGCAGCCTGTGCCGTCGATGACTTCGTCGACTGGTGTGAGCGGGGCGGCATCGCCCTCTATGATTTCTTCAATGCGGTCGTCGTCGATGACGAGTGTGCCCCTAAAGCAACGCCCTTCATTGACCAACATGGCATTCTTTATTTGCGTACGAAAGTGCATAGTTTGTTTTTGGGTTTATAGGGGGGAATCTTAGGCCTGCTTGCGCGGCTTGATCTTGCCTGTCAGGGCGGCCCAGCGCAGGCGCATCACGCCGAAGAGGGCCTCGCCGAATATGCCGCCGCTCATCTTGCTGGTGCCCAACTGGCGGTTGACGAAGATGACCGACACTTCCTTGATCTTGAAGCCCAGCTTGTAGGCGGTGAACTTCATTTCGATCTGGAAGGCGTAGCCCTTGAAGCGGATGGCGTCGAGGTCGATGGTTTCGAGCACGCGGCGGCGGTAGCACTTGAAGCCCGCCGTGGTGTCGTGGATGGGCACACCCGTGATGAGGCGCACGTACTTGGAGGCGTAGTAGCTCATCAGCACGCGGCCCATGGGCCAGTTCACTACGTTCACGCCGCTCACATAGCGCGAGCCGATGGCCACGTCGTAGCCCTCGACGGCACAGGCGTTGTAGAGGCGCGGCAGGTCGTTGGGGTCGTGGCTGAAGTCGGCGTCCATTTCGAAAATGTAGTCGTAGCCATGCTCGATGGCCCACTTGAAGCCGGCAATGTAGGCTGTGCCCAGTCCGAGCTTGCCCTGGCGTTCCACCAGAAACAGGCGGCCGGCGCAGTCGCCCTCCATCAGCCGCTTCACGATGGCTGCCGTGCCGTCGGGCGAACCGTCGTCGATGACCAGTATGTGAAAGGCATGTGCCGTGAGTCCCAGCACGGCGCGCACAATGTTTTCGATGTTCTCCTTTTCGTTGTAGGTGGGAATGATTACAACGCTGTCACTCGTAGTCATAAGGGAAATGGTTTTGAATTTGTGGGCAAAAGTAATGATTATAGTTCGAAATGCTTGCTTTTGCCGTGTTCAAAACTCGACACAACAGGTAAAATATGCAGAAAAGAAGTTTTTAGGGCTGGGTGGCCCCTGTTAGTGGCCCTGCCCGTACATGCCCGGCTGTATGTGGTGGAAGGCTCGCCCCTCCGAAGGTGTCGCCAAGACCTATATATATAGGGGTGTTCTATAAATTAGGTTTTAAAGAATGCCCCATGAGTGAATTCATTTATTCCGGCCGCCTGCTTTTTTTTAGAGCGACCGTTTGCAAGTCTCGTCAGTCGCATAGCCCGCTATGCTCCTT
>CALZRA010000049.1 GCA_945828345.1 uncultured Bacteroidales bacterium | reverse complement strand
TTCAGGAGGTCTTCGCGCGTCATGCCTTCCTTGCGGGGAGCACCGCCCGACGAGATGATGTACTTGGCATCCTTGAAAGCCTCGGCCACGTCGGTAGTAGCCACGATGTTCACGTCGCCGAAGCCGCTCTGGCGCATTTCCTCAGCCACACCTTCGGGCGAGAACACGTCGTAGAGGCAGATGTTGCTGGTCAGGCCCATCATCAGGGCAGTCTGTACCATGTTGGAACCAATCATGCCGGCGGCACCGACAATCACGAGTTTTTCGTCAGTTAAAAAAGCCATAGTTGTAAGTATATTAAATCATAGAAAGGACTAATGCAGGCCCGGGTCCGCCGTGTGGCATGCAGGCTTCCGTGGGGCGGATGCAGCGGTCGGAGGCTTCGCCTTGTCCCGGCTGCGGTCAGGCAGGGCGTTCGGGCAGGGTTTGCGCAGCAAAAGTACAAAACTTCGCGGTTTATCGGCCCTGCATTCTGCTAAATATTATTGCCTGTGGCTAAAATGCTTTGCGGCCGCTGCCGGCCCGGTGTCTTTTGTCGGCTACCTGAAGCTGGAAGGTGGAGCAGGGCATACCCGCGGCGTTGATGAGCATCGCCCGCGTGTAGGGCTTCCAGGCATAGCGCACCTGGGTGGGGATGGGCACGCGCCGGCTGAGCAGCACCACATCGTTACCTTCAATGCGCAGCTCGTCGGCCGGCACATAGAAGCCGCTGCGGCTGCACACCTCGAAGTGGGCCGGGTCGGGTTCGCCAATCATGCGCAGGCCTTGGGCGTGGGCGAAGCTGATGCGCACCTGTCCGGCGTTCTCGCTGCTGGCACGCAGCGGCTGCGGGCCGCAGGGCTCCACCTGCGAGTAGCCGTAGGAGTGGTGGAGCACCGAGGCAGCCAGCCGGCGGCCTATTACCGCCTTGCGGCGCGGATGCACGTCGAGCGAGTCGCCCACGTCGCTCGATACCACCATGTAGGTGTGTGACAGGCTGTCAGCCAGACGGCGCTGGCTGTCGCGGAAGGCAGGCCAGGAGGGACGGGTCGAAAGGCTCGACAACTGCACGAAGTAGAAGGGCAGCGCGTCATTGTGCCAGGCCGTGCGCCAGGACTTTTCGAGCGAGGCGAACAGCCGCTCGTGCATCTTCACCAAGTCGGCGTTCGACTCCCCTTGGTACCACAGTACGCCGCGAATGGCGTAGTCGGTCAGCGGACGGATGGCCGCATCATACAGATAGGTAGGTTCGAACGGGTGTCGGCGGTTTTTGCTTTCGGCCTGTTGGAGGTTGAGCTTGGCCCGCTTGCGTGCCCAGGCCATGATGTTGCGGTTTTCGAGCCAGTTGCCCTGCATCACCTCGGGCACCTGTTCTCTCAGCGTGCCGTTGTCAATCCAGCCCTCGGTGGTCGAGCCGCCTACGGCGTTGCAGATGATGCCTACGTGACACTTCAGGCTGTCGCTCAGTATCTTGGCAAAGTGGAAGCCGATGGCCGAGAAGCGGCGAGCAGCCTCAGACGAGCAGCGTGTCCACTGTGCCGGCAGGACAAACAGGCCCTGGTCGACTGAGTCCATGCGGGCCTCGTTCCACACCTCAGCGTAGAGCGGCCAGCCGCTCTCCATATTATATAGGTGTACGCGCGTGAGCAGGTCGGCCAGCTTCAGGTCCCGCTCCGCCGTGCTGCACTCGGCCACGCGCAGTTCCATGTTCGACTGTCCCGAACAGAGCCACACCTCGCCCACATAGACATCGCTGAAGCGGCGGCTTCCCCGCTCGCTGTCGAAGCGCAGCGTGTAGGGCCCACCCGCTTCGAGTGCGGGCAGGCTGATGCTGAAGCGGCCCTTGCTGTCGGCAGTGGCCGTGGCCTTGGCGGGCCCCAGCGTGACCTTGACCTGCGTGCCGGCCGCCACGGTGCCGATTAACTGCAAGGGCACATTACGCTGCAGCACCATGTGGTCAGAGTAGGTGGGCGGCAGCAGCAGCGAGTCAGGCTGGGCCGCCTTCTTGTCGGCCTGTTTGCGCTGCGCTGCACACGGCAGGGCGGTCAGTGCCAATGACAACCAGAGGCACAGGATCTGGAGTGTAGGTTTCATGAGTTTATGGGGTTGTTGATGCAAAAGTAATACAAGCTTCGCGGAGCGCAAAAGGAAACCTGCATGTTTTTGCCCAGCCCCCCTCCGACGGCCCGCAGCACTCCCTCGGACACTCCCTGTTGGCCTGCAAAAAGGGCGGCAAACGCCCGATAAAGACACAAAAACCACTGAAACACACCTTGTATTTAAAAAAACGCGTATATTTGCACGCTCAAAAGCGTGCCCATGCGCGAGCTGTGCCCGTACGCTGGCAGCTACAGCCCTTGACATACCGAAAAGAAAACATAAAAAATAAATCAATAATCACACCAATCACACAATGCAAAACAAAGGATTTGTTAAAGTAATTGCAGTGTTGCTGACTTTGATTTGCCTCTTCTACCTGTCCTTCTCGTTCGTCACGAACAAGTACGAGAAGAAGGCGCAGGAGCTGACGGCACAAGGCAAGGACGGCGCAGCCTACCTGGACTCCATGAGGAGCGAGAAGGTTTACATGAACTGGAAAACGCTCAAGGAGTGTGAGGAACTGCAAATCGGTCTGGGTCTCGACCTCAAGGGCGGTATGAACGTAGTGCTCGAAGTGAGCGTGCCCGACGTGGTGAAGAACCTCGCAGGCGAGAGTGCCAATGACCCCAAGTTCAAGCAGGCCTACAACGACGCACTCGCGCTGGCCAAGAAGGAGAACACCGACTTCGTGGAGGCTTTCGTGAGCACCTACCGTCAGCAGAACGGCAACGACAAGCTGGGCGGCATCTTCGCCTCGAAGCTCAAGGAGAGAAACATCACCTATACCTCGACCGATGACGCCGTGAAGAAGGTGCTCGGCGAAGAGGTGAACGCCGCAGTCGAAAACTCCAACAAGGTGGTACGCTCGCGTATCGACCGCTTCGGCGTGGCCCAGCCCAACATCCAAATCCTGCGCGGCAAGGGACAAATCGGCCAGATTATGGTCGAAATGCCCGGTATCAAGGAGCCCGAACGCGTGCGCAAGCTGCTTCAGGGTTCGGCCAACCTTGAGTTCTGGGAAACCTATACGCTCAACGAAGTATATCCGGCTCTCCAGGCCCTCGACTCCCGTCTGGCCAAGGGCAACACGCCGGCTGACACCGCAGCCACCGACTCGACCAAGGCCGCCAAGGCTCCTGCCAAGACCACTGCCGACCAGCACCCGCTGCTCTCAAAGCTCGTGCAGGTACAGGGCATGGCCCCCAACGGTTGTGTCGTAGGCTACTGCATGGCAACCGATACCGCAGCCGTCAATGCCTGCATCCAGAGCGAGGCAGCCGCCGGCGTACTCCCCGCTGACCTGCAGCTGGCCTGGGGCGTGAAGAGCGCCGAAGGCATGAAGGGCAACGTGTTTGAACTCTACGCCCTCCGCAAGGTGAACGGACAGCCCTCTATGCAGGGCGACGTGATTGCCGATGCCAAGGACGACTTCGACCAGAACCACCAGCCCATCGTCAGCATGACCATGACGACCAACGGCGCACGCGACTGGGCTGCCCTCACCAAGAAGAACCTGAAGAAGTGCGTGGCTATCGTGCTTGACGGCTTCGTATACAGCGCACCCGTGGTGCAGAGCGAAATCACTGGCGGCAATTCGCAGATTTCGGGCCACTTCACCACCGACGATACCCGCGACTTGGCCAACGTGCTGAAGAGCGGTAAGATGCCTGCCCCCACCAAGATCGTGCAGGAAGAGACTGTAGGCCCGAGTCTCGGTGCAGCCTCTATCCAGGCCGGCTTTACCGCCTGCGTGGTGGCCTTCGTGCTCCTCATGATTTTCATGTGCCTCTTCTACGGCTTCATTCCCGGCATGGTGGCCAACGTGGCCCTGCTGCTCAACTTCTTCTTCACCTTCGGCGTGCTCGTCAGCTTCCAGGCGGCCCTCACCATGAGCGGTATTGCCGGTATGGTGCTGGCACTGGGTATGGCAGTCGATGCCAACGTGCTCATCTATGAGCGTACCAAGGAAGAGCTGCGCGCAGGCAAGAACATCAAGAACGCCCTGGCCGACGGTTACGGCAACGCATTCTCGGCCATCTTCGACTCGAACCTCACGTCCATCATCACGGCAGTCATCCTCTACAACTTCGGTACAGGTCCTATCCGCGGCTTCGCCATGACGCTCGGCATCGGTATCTGCGCCTCGTTCTTCACCGCCGTGTGGATTACGCGCATGGTCTACGAACACTTCCACAACCGTGACAAGTGGCTCAACCTCACCTTCACCACCTCTATCAGCCGCAACTTCCTGACCAACACCCACGTGAACTTCATGGGCAAGGCCAAGACTACGGTGACCGCCTTCTGCATCGCAGCTGTGGTGGCTATTGCCTTCCTCAGCACGCGCGGCCTCTCTAAGGGCATCGACTTCACCGGCGGTCGCAACTACGTGATTGAGTTCGAGCAGAAGGGCGTGACCCCCGAACAGGTGCGCGAGGCTGTGGCCAGCAAGGTGAACGCCAAGGACCCCAATGCCAACGTGAGTGCCATTGCCATTACCACGACCAACAATGAGGCAGTGCGCCTGACCACCAACTACCGCATCGACGACGACAACGAGAACATCGACCAGGAGGTAGAGAAGTTCATCTTCGATGCCCTCCACGAGGCCGGGCTCATCAAGGCCGACTACAAGACCTTCATCGACCGTGACAACCACGCCGGCGGCTCGATCGTTTCGGCCCAGAAGGTAGGTCCTACGGTGGCAGCCGACATGGCCAAGAGCGCTGTGGTATCGGTTATCCTGTCGCTCATCGCCATCTTCATCTACATCCTCATCCGCTTCCGCAACGTGGCCTTCTCGGTAGGTTCGACGGTAGCCCTCGTGTTCGACACGCTGCTCATTCTCGGCATGTACTCCATCTGCTGGGGCTGGGTACCCTTCTCGCTCGAAGTAGACCAGACCTTCATCGGTGCCGTGCTGACCGCTATCGGTTACTCTATCAACGATAAGGTAGTAGTCTTCGACCGTATGCGCGAGAACCTCGGCCTCTATCCCACGCGTGACACGCGTCGTCTGTTCAACGAGTCGCTCAACAGCACGCTGTGCCGTACGATCATGACATCGCTCACCACCCTGTTGGTGCTCCTCTGCATCTTCTTCCTCGGTGGTGACAGCATCCGCTCGTTTGCCTTTGCCATGATTCTGGGTGTAGTCTTCGGCACCTTGTCGTCAATCTTCTTGGCTGCTCCGATTGCCCTGCGCACACTGAGCCGCAAGCAGGTCGTGCTCGAAGGCGAAAGCAGTAAGTAAGACATCACACTCAGCGCGGCGTTCACATGCGCCGCCCTATCCAATCTCGTGCAAGTGAGAACAATGGACCAAGTCCGCTTGGCCTATTGTCCTCACTTGCACTTTTTTTGGGTGCTGCCAGATGCATCCTTCCCGCGTCCCCTTTGATGACCGCGCCTCTGCGCCCTGGAGTGGTTGGGGTTTGAACCATGAACCAGTCATACATCTCGAAAAACGGGTAATTTAGGTTGTGCGATGATAGATTGTTTGTATTCAAGCGTTCAAGGCACGGGCTGAAGGCCCAAAAGTCCATAGCCCAGGGCAACGCCCTGGGTAGGTTGATCGCCGCAAATGCGCCCTGAAGGGGCAAAAGCGTTAGAACAAAGGCGTTATCGATACACGCTTTTGCCCTTTCAGGGCGACCTTCATCGCTTCATGATACCCAGGGCGTTGCCCTGGGCTATGTGCTTTTGGGCCTTCAGCCCGTGCCTTGAACGCTTGTCAACTATGGCGTTGCCCTGAGCTATGTGCTTTTGGGCCTTCAGCCCGTGCCTTGAACGCTTGTCAACTATGGCGTTGCCCTGAGCTATGGGCTTTTGGGCCTTCCGCCCGTGCCTTGAACGCTTGTCAACGATGGCGTTGCCCTGAGCTATGGGCTTTTGGGCCTTCCGCCCGTGCCTTGAACGCTTGTCAACGATGGCGTTGCCCTGGGCTATGTGCTTTTGGGCTTTCAGCCCGTGCCTTGAACGCTTGTCAACTATGGCGTTGCCCTGGGCTATGGGCTTTTGGGCTTTCGTCCCGTGTTTCGAACGCAATGAAACGATGGCTTTGCCTGTTATACTGCGCTTTACTGGTTCTTTCTCGAAAAAAGCGGGAAAAATTTTGCCTAAACGATAAAATCATTTGCCTAATCGTACAAAAGCTTTTATTAAATGGGTAAAATCGTAACTTTGCCCTACGTTTCAACCACTCCAAGTAAAACAATTATTCCAACACATCCGCATGAAAAAACATCTGCTGCCCCTCATCGCCTGCTTCATGATGTTATGGCTGCCTTTGGTGTCATGGGCAACCATTACTCCATCCAAGCCAGCCAATGGCGATGGGTCAAAAAGTAATCCTTACCAAATCTCCACTGCCGCCGAGCTGTACTGGTTTGCCGCGCTCGTGAACGGCACATTGACCGATGGCACGGCCCAGAACAAAGGTGCTTGCGCCAAGCTCATGGAGGACATCACCGTGAACTCCAGTGTGCTGAAGGCCGACGGCACTGTCAATTCCGACAAGGCCGGCAGCTTCACCGCATGGGTGCCCATCGGCTACAATGAAGTCATTTCGCAACCCGTTGTTTACACCGGTTTTTTCGAAGGGAACGGAAAAACCATCAGCGGACTGTATTTTGAAGACGCTGACCAATACTACGTGGGCTTGTTCGGCATCTCCAGCGGTACGATACAGCGGGTGGGCATCGTCGACAGCTATTTCCATGCCGACAGGTATCTCGGCAGCATCTGCGGGTACAATCAAGGCTATATCACGCACTGCTATGGCAAGTCCTACCTGTATGGAGCCGATATCAATGTAGGCGGCGTGTGCGGAGTGAACTACGAGAACTGCACCATCACCAACTGTTACCACATCGGAACCATCTATGACTGGGAGCCGAATGTAGGCGGCGTGTGTGGCTATAACTACAGAGGCACCATCTCCAACTGCTATCACGCCGGCAATATCGAACACGCCAACAAAAGTAACTCCGGCAGCGTGTGCGGAAACAATGCGGGTACCATCACCAACTGCTATTATGACAGCGAGAAATGTTCGGTCGGAGGAATAAACCGTGCAGATGCAGCAGACCAGGCAGAGGGAAAGAACTCCTCCCAGTTCCAGAGCGGTGAGGTGGCTATGATTTTGCAGGGCAAGCAGTCAATAGAGGTCTGGGGACAGACTTTGGGCACTGACAACTATCCCGTCATCGGAGGCCCCAAGGTGAATTTTGGCTATCTCTCCGGAACGTGTAGCGGGCGGGTCTATACCAATGTAGCAGTCACAGCCATTCCCAACCACACCTTGGACTCTGATGGTTTCTGCACCCGTTGCGGCGGTCATCAAATGGCAGCAAAAGTGAGCTACACGCACCATTCGGAATTGAATAAGACCCACAATGGCTACTATGCCATTGAAAACGCCGGCCAGCTCTATTGGTTTGCAGACCTTGTCAACGGAACCCTGGAATATATGCCCCAAGATACAACAGCCAATGCTGTGCTTACGACCCATATTACCGTAAACTCCAATGTGCTGAACTCCGACGGCAGTCTGAATACAGACAAGTCCGATAGCTTCAGGACATGGGTCCCTATTGGCCGGAAGTTGCTCAATAGAGAGACTTTCGGAGGAACATTCGATGGTAATACGTATGCTGTAAGCGGATTATATCTGAATAATGACTCAATATTAGACTTTATAGGATTATTCGGAGAAATCAATTCCCACGGCACAGTAAAGAATGTGGGGGTTATTGACACCTATTTCTATGCCTATCAGAATGTCGGTGGCATAAGCAGTGGGAATGGAGGCACCATTACCAATTGTTATAGCCAATGTAACCTGACTGGATATGGGTACGCCTATCCGTTTGTTGCACCCAACGTGGGTGGAATATCTTATTCGAATGATGGCATCATTTCAAATTGCTACAGTTCATGTATTGTTACGGGGAAAGAGGTTACCGGTGTCGTATGTGGCAAAAATAACAATATCGTTGTAAACTGCTATTACAACCAAGATATTTGTACAAAGCCTGGAATAGGCGTTGACCATCCCCAACACCCCGGTCAGGCGGAAGGCAAGACCACGGCCCAGTTCCAGAGCGGCGAAGTAGCCCACCTGCTCGCCAAGACCCGCGACACTTGGGATGCCGTGTATGACCCCACCCCCTGGGGACAGGAAATAGGTGTGGACGACTACCCCGTGCTGGGCGGCAAGAGAGTCTATTGCGCCTGCACGGAAGGGGGACTGGTCTATACGAATTATTTCCGTTGCAACACACCGGGACACGACTTCGACAACGGTTTCTGCAAGCTTTGCGACTCCTACGAACCGGCCCAGAAGGTGAGCGAAACCCATCACCCGGAGCTCAACGCCACCCACAATGGCTACTATGCCATCGAGAATGCAGGCCAGCTCTACTGGTTTTCCGCCCTCTCCAACGGAACGATGACCGGCACGCAACAGGACCTTGGGGCCAATGCCGTGCTCACCGATCATATCACGGTGAACAAGAATGTGCTGAAGGCCGATGGCTCCATCTCCGACGAGGCAAGCACCTTCAGGGTATGGACACCAATAGGCTACTACGACGACGAGTCGTACAAGACACTGGAACCCATGCAATACTTCGGCCACTTCGACGGCAACGGCAAGACCGTCAGCGGACTCTATTACGACTTCCGCATTCCCGACACCTATTTCATAGGACTCTTCGGGGCTGTAGGCCAAAATGCGACAGGCGAAATCATTGGCAACGTCACCAATGTGGGCGTGGTGGACTCCTATTTCAATGGCCGTGAAGAGATTGCCGGCATCTGCGGTGCTTGCTCGGGTGGCCACATATCCAACTGCTACAGTTCAGCCACCGTCAAAGGAACAGCCTTGCACAGCGGTGCGCCGGCCTACAACATTGCCGGTATCTGCGGTGGACTTATCGAAAACGGCACAATCACCAACTGCTACAATACCGGCCAGGTCAGCGGCACAGAAAACCTCGGCGGCATTTGCGGCGTAGCCATTGGCACCATCACCAACTGCTACAACACCGGCTCTATCACGGGCGAGCAAACATACAACGGAGGAATATGTGGACTGATCACTGCCTCCACCGTGAAGAACTGCTACAACACCGGCCAGGTGAGCGGCAGCGATCATATCGGCGGTGTGCTCGGCGGGGCACTCGACGACGAGGGCCCCAACACCATCAGCAACAGCTATTACGACAACGGGAAATGCACGGCGGGAGGCATCGACGGTGCCGATGTGGCCGGCAAGGCCGAAGGAAAATCCTCTACCCTGTTCGCCAGCGGCGCGGTGGCTTATCTTCTCTCCAAGGGGGCGAACGGCTCGGTTTGGGGACAGCAGATAGGCACAGACCCTCTTCCCGTTCATAACGGGCCGAAGGTATATTACGGCTATGCCCCCGATGACTGCCAGCAGCAGAAATATGCCAACACCGTGCTCACCGAAACGCCCAACCATCACTACGGCAACGGCTTCTGCGCCACCTGCGACGGCTATCAGCCGGCAATCAAAGTAAGCAGTGTGCATTATCCCGAGCTTATTTACAATAACGATGGCAATTACGCCATTGAGAATGCCGGTCAGCTCTACTGGTTTGCCGACCAAGTCAATAATTACTACCAAGACAGTTTCAATGATGGTGCAGTACTCGTAGCCGACATCACCGTCAACGAAGGTGTGCTGAACCCCGACGGTTCACTCTCGGCCAACAGCTCCACCTTCAGGACTTGGCCGTCCATAGGCTATAGGACAGAGACAGAAAGTCGTGTTTTATACGGTTCATTCGACGGCAACGGCCACCTCATCAGCGGACTGTACAGCGATGATGCAGATAAGGACTATACAGGCGTGGTGGGATTTGGCAACTGTACGATACAGAACCTGGGCCTCGTGGACACTTACTTCAAGGGCAAGGACTACGTAGGCTCCATCTGCGGATATAATGTGCAGGGAAACATCCTTAACTGCTATTCCGCCAGCAGCGTGGCAGGCACATCCCATGTGGGCAGTATCTGCGGATATAATTATGCCGGCTATATCGCCAACTGCTATTACGACAACGGGAAATGCGCTACTGGAGGTGTTGACGGCGCAGATGTTTCCGGTCAGACGGCAGGAAAGGCTGCGGACAAGTTCCATAACGGCGAAGTGGCTTATCTGCTGTCTCATGCAGACGACGAGACTTGGGACTACGAGGTATGGGGCCAGCAACTCGGCACCGACCTCTATCCCGTCGGATCCGATTACAAGCTCGTTCGCGCTGCGTTGAAACCGGAAGACAATACCTACTGGGCCACCTTCAGCGACCAAGGCGATGACATCACCCTCTCCGTACCCGCCGACAGGACGCTCAAGGTGTACAATGCCACCGTCAGCAGCGGCACGATGACCCTGACGGAGCGCGCTGACTGCCAAGTGGCGTGTGAGGAAGGCGTGCTGCTGAAGACCGACGGCGAATATGTGAACGCCAAGGCCAACGAAGACTACACCCTCACCCCCGTGGCCTATGCCTACAACCACCTCGTGGCCACGCCCTATGAACCAGAGACGATCATTGCCGATGCTGGCTACAAGCTCTATCGCCTCACCTACAACCATGCATCGGAGAAAACCGGCCTCGGCTTCTACCTCGGTGTGGTGGGCAACGTGAAGGACGGCTCCCAGCTCAAGGCCACGCCGGGCAAGGCTTACCTGAAGGTGGCGGCCTCCGAGACGGCCAACGCCCAGGCCTTCATCTTCCCCGAAGGCGGTGAGGTGACGGCCATCGAAGGCATCACCTTCGGCGGCGGACAACTCTCCGGCACAGCAGACGAGGACCTCTACGACCTCTCCGGCCGCAAAGTCAGCCGTGCGGCCCACGGCCTGTACATCCGAAACGGCAAGAAAGTAATCATCAAATAAAGCATTCTCCAACATGAAGAAGACCTATATACAGCCGCAAGCAGCGGTCTACGAACTCGAACCCCAGCAGCTGCTGGCTGCCTCGGGCGGCGTGGAGTCCCCCTTGGATTTCAAGGAAGACGATGCTCCCGACGACGACAACGAAGACATGTGGTAAACCCGGAGCTTGAAGCTGTCGGGCTGAGAAGGATAGAAGGATGCCTTCAGAGCGGACAAACCAGCCGCTCTGAAGGCATCCTTCTATACTTTTAAACTCTCAGCTCTATGGTTCGCTTTCGCTCTGCAATGTGAGTTCTTGCCGAGCGCACCCTCTCTCTTGCAAAGGCGATTCTTTTTGCTGAAACGCCCCAAGAAACGGCCGGGATTTTAGAAGATATACTTCCCTCGCAGTAGAAGATATCTTCTACCGCCGTAGAATATATCTTCTGCCGCCATAGAAGATATCTTCTCTTTTTTGCATAAGACAGGCTGTTCAAGGCCCGCTCTCCCAGTGTGCCGTCGCCTCTTATTCGCTTGACAACGGGCGGGCTGGAAGCCACGCCCTCCCAGTGCACCATCGCCTCAAGTCAGCTTGACAACGGGCGGGCCTTTGCCACGCCCTCCCAGTGCGCCGTCGCCTCTTATTCGCTTGACAACGGGCGGCTTGAAGCGCTAACGACTGGGAGGGCGGGCTTCCAGCCCGCCTTATTATGAAAATCTTTCAGCTTTTCTTTTGCACTGCGCTCGCCTTGCGAAAATAGGCGCATGACAAGGATGCCATTCGGGCGACCGTGTCGGCCGCTCAAATGGCATCCTTGTCAACTCGTCGGATTGAAACAGGGCGAAGTTCTTCGCTTACCTGACAATGCCTTTTTCGAGGTATTCGGCCAGGTTGGTGCGCATCACGCCGGCAATGTGGTCGGCGGCCACCTTCTGCATGTCGTGCGTCACCATGATCTTCACCAACTGTTCGAAGGTCGTCGTTTGCGGGTTCCAGCCCAGTTCGGTGCGTGCCTTGGTGGGGTCGCCCCAGAGGTTCACCACGTCGGTCGGACGGTAGAAGTCCTTGCTCACGGCCACCACCACCTTGCCCGTGGCGCGGTCTATGCCTTTCTCGTCGATGCCTTCGCCTTGCCATTCCAGCTCAATGCCGGCATAGTGGAAGGCCAGCGTGGCAAACTCGCGCACCGTGTGCTGCACGCCGGTGGCTATGACGAAGTCCTCGGGCTTGTCGTGCTGGAGGATGAGCCACATGCACTCCACATAGTCCTTGGCGTAGCCCCAGTCGCGCAGCGAGTCGAGGTTGCCCAGATAGAGGCAGTCCTGCTTGCCCTGCGCAATGCGTGCGGCAGCCAGCGTGATCTTGCGGGTCACGAAGGTTTCGCCCCGCCGTTCGCTTTCGTGGTTGAACAGGATGCCCGAGCAGCAGAACATGTTGTAGGCTTCGCGGTATTCCTTGACAATCCAGTAGCCGTAGAGCTTGGCCACGGCGTACGGGCTGTAGGGGTGGAAGGGCGTGTGCTCGTTTTGAGGCACTTCCTCCACCTTTCCGTAAAGCTCCGAGGTCGAGGCCTGGTAGATGCGGCAGCTGTGTTCGAGGTGGTTGGTGCGCACGGCCTCCAGGATGCGCAGCACGCCCACGGCATCGACATCGGCGGTGAACTCGGGCGCATCGAAGCTCACCTGCACGTGGCTCTGTGCGGCGAGGTTGTATATCTCGGTGGGCTGCACCTTGCCCACAATCTTCACGAGCGACATTGAGTCGCCCATGTCGGCATAGTGGAGGTGGAAGTGGGGCTGCCCTTCGAGGTGGGCGATGCGTTCGCGGTAGTCGGTTGAGCTGCGGCGGATGATGCCGTGCACCTCATATCCTTTGGAAAGCAGAAATTCGCTCAGGTAGGAACCGTCCTGTCCGGTAACACCTGTGATAAGGGCTACATTGTTTGTCATGTCGTAAGCGGCGCAGCGCGGCGGCTGCATGGGGTATGGGGTTAAATGAATAGGTTTTGTTGGATGGCGCGAAGGTAAGGCTTTTTTTTCACACGGGCCAATGTCCGGCGGCATCATCAACCGATGGGACAGCCTTCCCCGCTCATTCGCTCCAGTGCCACTCGAAGCGTTCGATGTCTTCCTCAATGAGCGGGTGGCCGCACTGCACCTCGATGAAGGTGAGGGGCGTGAGGGCCTTGATGGCATGCAGGTGGCCTACGGGTATGACCACCGTTTCGCCGGCTGTGACGCGCCGCTCCACGCCGTCGAGCAGGAAGATGCCTTCGCCCTCGATGAAGGTCCAGGTCTCGGCCCGGTGGCGGTGTACCTGGTAGGAGATGTTCTTGCCGGCGTTGATGGTGATGCTCTTGGTCAGCGCGTGCCTTCCGTCGTCAAACATCGTGTCGTCGAGCACGCGGTAGGTGCCCCAGCGCCGTTCTTCGTACATGGGGCGCGGCGTGAGCTGCGACACGGCCTGCTTGATCAGCTCCGAGTGCTGCTTGCTGCACACCAGGATGCCGTCGGGGCAGGCTGCCACCACCACGTCCTTCAGTCCGTCCACGTAGAGCGGGTTCTGAAGTTCGTTGATCACGTGTGTGTTCTGGCAGTGCTCGCCCATGACGGCATTGCCGATGACGTGGGTGCGCAACTCGTCGGTCAGTGTGCGCCAGGTGCCCAGGTCTTTCCACTCGCCGTCGTAGCGTACCACTCCCATGCCGGTGGCGCGTTCCACCACCTCGCAGTCGAAGGAGACGTAAGGCAGCTCGCCGAAGCGTTGGCGCAGTTCGCCGAAGCGGGTGAAGGGCACGTACTGCTGCACCATGGCGAACAGGTGGCCGAGCCTGAAGGCAAACACGCCGCCGTTCCACAAGGCTCCCTCATGGAGCAGCTGCTGGGCCTGGCTCACCGAAGGCTTCTCGACAAAGCGTGCCACGGGACAGCACGTGCCGCTCCCGCTCGCTGCGGGCACGACGTAGCCGTACTTCGCGCTAGGGTAGGTGGGTGTGATGCCCATCAGCACCAGCGGAGCCTCGTCCTGTTCGACGGCTGCGGCCATCTGTCGTACGGCTTCGAAGTAGCCCGGCTGCGTGTAGGCATCGCAGGGCATCACCACCACCACCTCATCGTCAGTACAGCCCTTTTCGAGCTTCAGGTAGGCCGTGGCGAGCGCGATGGCGGGGAAGGTGCCGCGCCGTTCCGGCTCGGTGACGACCGTCACGCGGTCTCCCAGCTGGTTGGTGATGATGTCTTGTTGTGAGGCATTGGTAGCTACGGTGATGTCGGCATGTAGTCCGGCCTCGCCGGCCTGGCGCACCACGCGTTGCACCATCGACTCCATGGTGCCGTCCTCTTTGGCCAGCAGGTGCAGGAACTGCTTGCTGCGTGCCTTGTTGCTCAGGGGCCACAGGCGTTTGCCGCTGCCTCCCGAAAGGAGAATGATTTGCATGTCGCAGAGTTATTTTTTGGGGGGATAAAAAGGGGTGCGGCCTATCGTTCGGCGCGCATGGGGTTCTCCAGAAAGTCCTTGTAGGCCAGGCGGATGCCGTCTTCGAGTTCGGTGCGGTAGGTCCAACCCAGCGCCGTGGCCTTGCTCACGTCGAGCAGCTTGCGCGGTGTGCCGTTGGGCCGCGTGGTGTCCCACTCGATGGCTCCTTCATAGCCCACCACCTTGGCCACCAGTTCGGTGAGTGCTTTGATGGTGAGTTCCTTGCCCGTGCCGGCGTTGACCGTTTCGTTGCCCGAATAGTGGTTCATGAGGAAGACGCACAGGTTGGCCAGGTCGTCGACGTAGAGAAATTCGCGCAGCGGGCTGCCGTCGCCCCAGCAGGTCACGCTGGCCGCCCCGCTCTCCTTGGCTTCGTGAAAGCGGCGGATGAGTGCGGGCAACACGTGGGAGTGTTCGGGGTGGTAGTTGTCGTTGGGCCCATAGAGGTTGGTGGGCATGACCGAGATGAAGTCCGTGCCGTACTGTCGGTTCAGGAACTCGCAGTACTTCAGTCCGCTGATTTTGGCCAGTGCATAAGCCTCGTTGGTCGGTTCGAGCGCCGAGGTGAGCAGGCACGATTCGGGCATGGGCTGCGGGGCCAGCCGGGGATAGATGCAGCTTGAGCCCAGAAACTCCAGTTTGCGGCATCCGTTCTTCCACGCGCTGTGTATCACGTTCATCTCCAGAATCATGTTGTCATACATGAAGTCGGCCAGCGCGCTTTGGTTGGCCACGATGCCTCCTACCTTGGCGGCGGCGAGAAATACGTATTCGGGCTTTTCGCTGGCGAAGAAGGCTTCCACGTCGGCCTGGCGCGTCAGGTCGAGTTCGCTGTGTGTGCGCGTAATGATGTGGTCGTAGCCTTGCCGTTGCAGTTCGCGCACGATGGCACTGCCCACCATGCCGCGGTGGCCTGCCACGTAGATTTTAGAGTGCTTGTCCATCGTAAGAGAGTTTATTGTTGAGGGTATGAGGTTGTTGCCGAAGGTTATGTGGGATAAGGTGATGAGGTTATAAAGTTAGTTTGCAAGCGTTCAAGGCACGCCCCGAAGGGGCATTGAGCGCACAGCCCAGGG
>CALZRA010000048.1 GCA_945828345.1 uncultured Bacteroidales bacterium | reverse complement strand
ATATTATACATGATTCATTGTAAACGCGTCCCAAATCAGCGCCTCCAAAACTAAACAAATTTTACCCCCGCCTTGAATCCTCTTAAAAAAGAGCAATGCGGGGGTATTTTTTTGCTGCAACAAAGAACAATAAAAAGGCGCTTTTGTACATTTGCACCCAATCTGACAACAAACCACAAGAGATTTAACTCCTTAATCATGAAACGAAACCTACTGCCCGTCATGGCCCTCGCCCTGTGCCTGGCCTTCACCTGCGAGAAACCCACTGCCACCGCAGCGGCACCCCAGAACCCCATCGACCTCACCTATGCTGCCGAAAACGCAGTCAACTCCGTGGTATATATTAAGGTCACAGTCAATTCCCGAACCCAAACCATCCCATACAGCGACCCCTTCGAAGACTTCTTCGGCGACTTCTTCGGCCGTGGAGGCGGAGGCCAGCAGCAGCGCAAGATACAGACCCCCAAGCGCACCGGAGCCGGCTCGGGAGTCATACTCACCGCCGACGGCTACATCGTTACCAACAACCACGTCGTGCAGGATGCCGACGAACTCACCGTCAAGCTCAACGACAACCGCGAGTACAAAGCCCGCATCATCGGCCTCGACAAGACCACCGACCTCGCCCTCATCAAGATAGAGGCCGAAGGCCTTCAGCCCATCAAGGTCGCCAACTCCGACGACCTCAAGCTCGGTGAGTGGGTGCTCGCCATCGGCAACCCCTTCAGCCTCACCTCGACAGTCACCGCCGGCATCGTCAGCGCCAAGGCCCGTTCGCTGGGAGCCACACCCGGCAGCATCGAGAGCTTCATCCAGACCGATGCCGCCATCAATCCCGGCAACTCCGGCGGCGCACTCGTCAACGCGCGCGGCGAGCTGGTAGGCATCAACGCCATGCTCTACTCCCAGACCGGCTCCTATGCCGGCTACGGCTTCGCCATTCCCACCTCTATCATGAACAAAGTCGTCGACGACCTCAAGAAGTACGGCACCGTACAGCGCGCCCTGCTCGGCATATCAGGATCTGACGTGTCGGCCTACATCGACGCGCAGCGCGACAAGGGCAACGAAGTGGACCTCGGTACCGTCAACGGCATCTATGTCGCTGAAGTGACCCCCGATGGAGCAGCCGCCGCAGCCGGACTGAAGGCCGGCGACGTCATCACAGCCATCGACGGCAAGACCATCGAAAAGTTCGGCCAGCTCCAGGAACTGCTCGTCAACCACCGTCCTGGCGACAAGATCACCGTCACCTACCTCCGCGACCGCAAGCAGCACACCGCCCAGCTCACCCTGCGCAACATCCAGGGCACGACCACTGCCGTCCGCAACCTCGACAGCGAATCGATGGGAGCAGCCCTCCGCCCCCTGACCGACAAGGAGAAGGTGCAGCTCAGCCTGCCCTACGGCCTCGTCGTCTCCGCCATCCGCGACGGCAAGATGAAGGAAGCCGGACTCACCAAGGGCCTCGTCATCATGAAAGTCAACGACCGCGAAATGCGCACCATCGAAGACTTCGAGGAAGCCGTCAAGGCCGCCAACCTCAGTCCCGACCGCGTACTCTGGATTCGCGCCAAGACACAGAGCGGCATCAACAAGTCGTTTGCCGTCGAGCTGTCCGATGAGGAGAAGTAAGGCGAAGATAACGTACGATGCTATTTTTGATGTCTCATTGATAATGGCCTGCGGCCGACGTACAGGACGGAGCAGAACCGCCGCCCCCATCGCGGCGTAGCCTGAATGATCCATGATCCGTTAACATGTCCGTAGGCCTAATTATAAATGATACATGATACATTGAATATAGGGTTATAGTAAATAAGGTGATTCACTCCCGGCCCGGTGTGACAGCCAGAGCCGGGAGTGTCGTTTGAGGAGTGATGTGGAATGGAGCGTTCGGGTAATCCCGTGAGGCGATGAAAATGTACAATGAATAATGAGGGCCATGCCGAAGTCCTGGCCGTAGGCAATTATACATTGTTCATTATATATTGCTATATACGTGTTTTTTCTCCTGTAAAATTGTTTCAACCCTTCAGCCAACCCTTCATTATCGCTGGTTCTCAGTGCGAAATAGGCTGAAGGGTTTGAGCTTTAAACCCTTCAGGAAGGTTCAGCCTGGGTATTTCCGGCAATATTGGACACAAGTAAATATTGACCTCACAAGCGTTGGCTTAGCCAACACTGAGCCTGGGACAGGAAAAACAACTCGGCAAGTTGTCGTGCCAAAGCCCGGGTTTGTTTGCATGAAATCAGGGGAAGACAGATGACGCTGACAGACAGACCGCGTGACGGACAACTGAAGGGGCCAATCTGACCTCAAAGGTCAACCATTTTGGGAAATGGGCAACTATCTCAGGAAACAGTCAACCAATAGCAGAAATTCATTAAAAAACGGTCAACCAAAATCAGGAAAAGTCAGGCTGAAACTTCCTGAAGGGTTTGAAAACCAAATCCTTCAGCCTGTTTCATGTTGAGAATCAGCGGTGATGGAGGGTCGGCTGAAGGGTTGAACGATTTTTACGACAGTATAAATGCGTATATGATTGTGTAGAAAGTTGAGTTTTTCAGGTGATGGCCGCTTCGCTCTCAGGGTTGTGAAGCTGTAACGAGGAAAACAACTCGGCACATAGGATTTCCTAAGCGGCACTCCGTCAAAACAACTCGGAACTTCGTTCGTCCCGCTGGGAGGGCAAGCTTCCCAACCTGTTACGACCACCAGGGATACAAGCGAAATGCCGGCCTCGTGACCCCGATACTCATGCTGCTGCATATCCTTCGTGTTGACTACTGCGAGGCTTGCCACCTCACTTCTGCCATTGTCCCACAACTGGTGGACGATTGGATTTGTCTGTTTTGGGGGGCATATTCGCCACATCATTGACAACTGCAAGAATGATTTGGATAAAGCCCTTTTCTTTGTGGGCAAAACCATTGAGAATAATTGGTCGGGAGCAGCGCTTCTGAATTTCCTCGGAACAGATTTATATGAGCGACAGGGCAAGGCTTTTACGGACTATCCTCCGGTCCGTTTCCGCTCCAATTCCGCTCCCATAATGCAGGTGAGAGCACTTTTTTGCCAAAAAATTTGGTGGTTTCAAACATTCCGCCTACTTTTGCACTCGCAAACACGCCACAACGGCGTTTCGCGCACTCACATGGGTAAGTGCTGTACGGCCAGCTCCCTTCGAATCCTCCAGGGCTTGACCGCAGCAAAGGTAGTTGGTTGTAGCGGCGCGATATAGTCAGCTTACCCACCCGCCTCTTTAGCTCAGTTGGCCAGAGCACGTGATTTGTAATCTCGGGGTCGTTGGTTCGAATCCGACAAGAGGCTCTTGAACAGAGGAAGTCGAAAGGCTTCCTCTCTTTTTGTGCTGCGCCGGCTTGCAGACGGCTTGGCGGAAGGGCTGGCATGGAGACGGCAAAGGGGGTGGGTAGGGCAGCCCCATGGACGGTTGGGCCGCGCGGACTCGGGCAGCCGTGTCGCAGTGAACACGTTGAATGTCAAAAGAATTTTTGCTCTCGGCGCAGCGGCGTGCCTGTTTTTTTATACATTTGCAGCATCAACGAACTGTCATCTAAACATTATCTTACAAAACCATGAAAAAATCCCCCCCCCCCCCATCGCTTTTTTAGAAAGGCGTTGACGGCTGCCTGCCTGTCGCTGGTATGCAGCATTTCTACCATTATGGCAGGGCCTGACGACCTGTTGCCAAAACCGCAGAGCATGGTGCTGAACGGCACCGAGAGTTTTGCGCTGGGCCGTGACGTCCGGCTCGACGACCCGACCTCCTGCAGTTTGCTGGCAGAGGTGTTGGGCCATTACGGCTGTACCATCACAGACGACGAAGCCGCTCCCGCTGTCACAGTGGAGATTGTGAGCAGCATCGAAGATGCTTTCCTGCACCAGGTTCCGCTGATGCCCGAAGAGGCTTACGTGCTGACCGTCACTGCCGACGAGGTGCGCATCCAAGCACTCGAGCGGACCGGCGTGATACGTGCGGCACAGACCCTCAACCAGCTGGCTGAGGGTACGGATGCAGCTGGTACGGCCAGCCTGCAGGCATTGACCATTAAAGACTGGCCCGCGTTCAAGGTGCGCGGATTCATGCACGATGTGGGCCGTTCGTTTATACCCTTTGAAGAGCTGAAAAACGAAATCGACAAGCTTGCGCGCTTTAAGGTAAACGTGTTTCACTGGCATCTGACGGAGAAACTGGCCTGGCGCTTCGAGGTGAAAGCCTACCCGCAGCTCACGGCCGACGAAAACATGATCCGCTACGCCGGACAGTACTACACGCAGGACCAGTGTCGCGAGCTGGAGGCTTATGCGGCAGAGCGCGGCGTGACCGTCATTCCCGAAATCGACATGCCCGGCCACAGCGACGTGTTCACCAAGGCCATGGGCTTCTCCATGCAGACCGACCAGGGCGTGGAAGCCCTGAAGCAGATTCTCGACGAGGTCATCGACGTGTTCCCCAAGGCACCCTACATCCACATCGGCGGCGATGAGGTGAGGATAACCTATACCGACTTCCTGAAGACCATGGCCGACTACGTGCGCGGCAAGGGCAAGAAGGTGGTGATGTGGAACCGCCTCGTGGCCGGCCCGCCCACGGCCGAGCAGTGCGACATGACGCAGATGTGGGCCACCTCGGGCAAGGTGGTGAGCGGACTGCCCAACATCGACTGCCGCTACAACTACACCAACCACTTCGACGTGTATGCCGACCTCGTGGGCATCTACAAGAGCAACATCTACTACACGCAGCAGGGCACCGACGACGTGGCCGGCACCATCAGTGCGGCCTGGTGTGACACCAAGACTGAGAGCTGGCAGGACATCGTGCGACAAAACAACATCTACGCCAATATCCTGGCCTCGGCCGAAAGAGCCTGGTGTGGCGGCGGACAGCAGTATGTCGAGGTGGGAGGCACCACCCTGCCCAATTCGGGCGCAGAGTTCGAAGAGTTTGCCGACTTCGAGCGCCGCTTCCTCTTCCACAAGGCACACTCCCTGCAGAACGAGCCCATCTCCTATGTGAAGCAGACCAACGTGCACTGGCGCATCACCGACCCCTTCCCTAACAACGGCGACAAGACCATGCAGTTCCCGCCAGAGCTGCTCAATGAGGACGAAAACGGCGTGTTGCCCACCACCTTTACCTACAACGGACAGGAATACGGCTCGAAGATAGCCACGGGAGCAGGCATCTACTTGCGCCACATCTGGCACTCGACCATCCCCTCGTGGTTCAGCAATCCGGCCTACGGACAAACAGCCTACGCCTGGACCTACGTGTATTCGCCCGTTGCGCAAACCGTCGGCGCACAGGTGGAGTTCTACACCTACAGCCGCTCGGGCAGCGAGAAGGCACCTCCTGCAGGCGAATGGGACCGCCGTGGCTCCAAACTGTGGGTGAACGGCGAGGAAATCGCTGCCCCGACCTGGGACCAGCCCGGTGCCTCCATACCACAGGACAATGCCACCGAAGGACTGAAGAACGAGAACCTCACCGCGCGTCCCGTAACCCCCATCACGCTGCAGGCAGGCTGGAACAAGGTGATGATGCGCCTGCCCCATGCAGCCGCTTCGGGCACAGGCCGCGACAAGTGGCAGTTCACGTTTGTGCTGACCGACGCCGAAGGCAAGAACGCCCTTGACAACATCGTTTATTCCCCCTCGAAGGTGAAGGGAGAGTCGGCTCTCCAGTTAGACCTGCTGACCGACGAGATTTCGGCCTACCTGCGCACGAGCTTCTCTGACAAGGTGGGTTATTACCCTCTGGCCATGTCTGCTTCGCTCAGCCAGTTGGTAGAAGAGGTACGTGGAACCATGGGACAAGAGCTGGACGACGCAGCCCGCACTCAGCAGCTCGAAGAACTCACTACGGCTTACGCGCAACTGAAGGCCGATGTGGCGACGGCCACCATCAACCAGCCGCAGGTGAGCAACGAAGAGGAGGAACATTATTACACCCTCTGCACACCCCTTCGCGGCAACCGCTACACGACCGACAAGGGAGAAAATACGGCCATTCAGGGCGAAACGAGCGTGTCGGACGCCTCCAAGTGGAAGTTCACGCTCCGCTCCGACAACACCTATAACATCATAAACGCCGAGAGCGGACGCTACATCTCTCCCGCTTCGAACAATAATACAGCCCTCCAGGCCGTCACAGCCGAACCGGCCTCGGGATGGTCGGTCAAGCCCTCAAACGAGTTGGGCTACGTCATTATCACCTCGGGCAGCGTGCAGTTCAACCAAACCAACAGCGGTCCTGTATACAACTGGGGCAGCGGTTCGAACACGAGCGACACCGGCTGCAAGTTCGTGTTTGCCGAAGTGGAATACACGCCTGTAATCGATGAGCCAGACGACGTGGTCGAAACCATCATCAGCTCGACAGCCACCCTGCGCAACGACAAGGTGTATGTCATCAAGTCGGGTTGCTCCAACACCACCACCAGTTATTATCTCCTTTATCACGAGAATGCCCCCGGCAACCTTTCGTCGACCTACGGAAGCGGCTACACCAGCATCCCGTTTGACGAAGCCACGCCCAACTACCAGTTTGCCATCTACAAGTTTGGCGACTCCTTCTACTGCTACAACATGGCCGCCGACAAGTTTGTCGGCACGGTCTCGGGCGACGGCTTGGCCATTCCCATTGTAGAAATTCCCAACGCACCCCTCCTGATTCGCGCTTCGGAAGACGCGACCTACAACTTCGTGCTATCGTGTAACAATGGCAATGGCCTGCTGAATGCAGCCAGGAAGGGTGGCGTGAACGGTCTGTGTAACTGGGAGGCCGGCAAGAACAACTTTACGGCAGCGACCAACATCTATCAAATCATTACCGCCGGCGACCTGACCGCCGACATGCAACGCGCCATAGCCCAGAAGATTGCGGCCAGCAAGCTCATGCCGGCGATGGAGGCTGTTGCCCACATCGGTACGGGTGTAGGCAAGTATGCCTACAGCGGCAGTGTGAGCCTGTCGGAGACCTTGGCTGCCGCCGAGAGTCTGATGCACGGCACAACCATTCCCACCCAGGCTGAGGTGGAGGCTTGCATAGCCAATCTCAACACCATTGCCGCCCAGACGGGGGCCATTAACCAGCCCGAGCGCCGCAGGCTCTACCGCTTCAGGTGTGCCGCCAACAACAAGTGGCTCACCTCAGCGACCGATGCCAACGGAATGGTGCAGATGGCTGCGGACAACGGACCAGAGACCCTCTTCTACCTCGATGAGGCAGGCCGCCTGTTGTCGTACACCACCGGACAATATACAGGCGACATGTCGGCTACTCCCAAGATGAAGCTGTTCGGCATAGGCACAGCCGAAGCCTCGCTGAAAGCCTTCACTTTCAGGGATGTATATGCCTTGGCATCAGCCGACGCTTCAAAGCTGGGCCGCTACGGATTGCAGGTCAACGAGTGCAATATCTATGGCAGCACGGACAACGGACTGGTCAGTTCAGGCAGCACGAGCGGCAGCATCACCGGTGATGCCGGCTATCAGTGGTTTGTGGAGGAAGTGACCGAGGTGCCCGTGTTCGTCAACAGCACCTACGGCCTTGGCACCTTCTACAGCCCCGTGCCCCTGGCCGCTTCGGCGGATGAAAGCTATGGCGAAAACGAACGACTGAAATTCTTTACCGCCAAGCTCGACGAGGACAGCTATGTGACACTGAGCCAGCACAGCGGCGACATACCGGCCGAAACGCCCTTCGTCATTGAATTGGCCGCCGGTGCCGACTACGACGCAGACAACGGTTGTGTCTATATGGCCATAGCCAGCGAAGCCCCCGCTGCAGTGGATCCCGCCTCCTACAGCCTGCAAGGCAGCCTGGTGACACAAGCCTATGCCGCGCCAGCCGATGAGGCCGACATCACGACCTACACCTTGCAGCTGCCCTCATCGGCCAACACCGATGCCGCAACGCCCCTCGTGTTCCGCAAGTTCAACGGCACCAAGCTGCAGGGCTGCCGGGCCTATCTGGTGGTACCCGCCGGCACGACCCTTATGGGAATGCGCTTTGAGGACGGGGTGCAGACAGCCATCGGACAGATGCCGCAACAGGAGCAGGCAGCAGAAGCGGTCTACGACCTGACGGGCCGTCGCGTGCAGAGCCCCCAGCGCGGACTGTATATTGTGAACGGAAAGAAAAAGCTTGTCAAATGAACCAAACGCACCAACCTATGAAGCTTCGCTATATCACTCCCAGCAGCCGGACCATCCGCCTCACTCCCTCGCTGCCGCTTGCGCTGAGCAACGGAAGCCAGATAGAAGTGGACTCGGGAGAAGCCGGATCGGGCAACTTCTCCAACAAGAAAGACTACTCCTCCGAAATCTGGGGCGAATAATCACCTCCACACTTCGGACATTGCAACCCACGGCGGCTGCCCTCCCACAGCGGGAAGGGCAGCCGCCCCTTTCTGTTCGCCTGTAGCCCGATAGCCTTGAGCGGTGTGCAGCCTGTCCGCCTGTGCGGACTGGCAGCACACCTTATATTTATATATACCTCCTGTCGGAAAGCTCCCAGACAGGAGCCTTCGCGCCACCGTGCGGCGGAAGGTCCGTGCCGTCTGTTCCCTGAAGCAGGCCGGACGACGCAGGGCCGGGGAAGGTCCGGCAGTGAGGGGAACGGCCAATTCCGTGCAGTGTAACTTTTCATGACTTTTTCTTTGCCCTCCATGACGATTGCACTACCTTTGCAGCAAACAACGGATTTTAGCACATGGAACCCTTGAAACATGAGTGCGGAGTGGCCATGGTAAGGCTGCTCAAACCGCTCAGTTACTATGAAAAGAAATACGGCACCTGGATGTACGGCCTGAACAAGCTCTACCTGCTGATGGAAAAGCAGCACAACCGGGGGCAGGAAGGCGCGGGGCTGGCTTGCGTGAAAATGCAGGCCGCGCCGGGCGAGGAGTTCATGTTTCGCGAGCGTGCGTTAGGCGGTACGGCTATCCAGGAAATATTCTCCTCCGTCCACCGGAACTTTTCGAACTTTACTGACGGGCAACTACACGATGCGGACTTTGCAGCCCGCCATGTGCCTTTTGCCGGAGAAATGTATATGGGCCACCTGCGGTATTCGACTACCGGCAAGCGTGGCCTTTCGTATGTCCACCCCTTTCTGAGGCGGAACAACTGGAGGGCCAAGAACCTCTGCATCTGTGCCAACTTCAACATGACGAATGTCGAGGAAATCTTCGACGCCATCGCCGTGAAGGGACAGCATCCGCGCATGGTGTCGGACACGTACATCCTGCTCGAACAGCTGGGCCACCGGCTCGACCGCGAGAGCGAAAGGTGCTTTGTGGAGGCACAGCAGCTGGGCCTGCAGAACACGGACATCACCCGCTACATTGAGGAACACATCGACCTGAAGAACGTGTTGCAGCTCTCGGCCCCGGTATGGGACGGCGGCTACGTGCTGTGTGGCGTGACGGGTTCGGGTGAACTCTTCACCCTGCGCGACCCCTGGGGCATCAGGCCCGCATTCTGGTATAAGGACGACGAACTGCTGGTCGTAGCCTCGGAAAGACCGGTCATACAGACGGCTCTCGACGTGGAGGCCGACACCGTGCACGAACTGCTTCCCGGACAGGGACTGTTCATGAACCAGCGCGGAGGTATGCGTACCGAACAGGTGCTGGAGCCGAAGAACTACGCGGCCTGCTCCTTCGAGCGCGTCTACTTCAGCCGCGGGTCGGACTGCGACATCTACCGCGAACGCAAAGAGCTGGGCCGCTCGCTCGTGGAACCCATCATGGAGGCGGTGAACGGCGAGATTGACAACACCGTGCTGGGTTACATACCCAACACGGCCGAAGCGGCCTACTACGGCATGTTGCAGGGTTTCAACGAGTGGCTGAACAGCCAGAAGGCCGAAGAGATTGCCAGACTGGGAGCTGCCGCCACGCCCGAGAACCTGCACCGTATCCTTTCGCGCCGCATCCGTTCGGAGAAGGTGGCCTGGAAGGACATCAAGATGCGCACCTTCATCGCAGAGGGCAACTCGCGCAACGACCTGGCCGCCCACGTGTATGACATTACCTATGGCTCGATCCGTCCCGGCGTGGACAACCTGGTGATCATCGACGACAGCATCGTGCGCGGCACTACGCTGCGCGAAAGCATCATCCGCATCATGGACCGCCTGCATCCGCGCCGCATCGTCGTGGTCAGTTCGTCGCCCCAGGTGCGCTACCCCGACTACTACGGCATCGACATGGCCAACATGGACGAGTTCATCGCCTTCAGAGCCGCCATTGCGCTCCACCGCGACCGCCAGATGGAAGACCGGCTCGAACGGATTTACCGCAAGTGTAAGGCCCAGGAGCAGCTGCCCAAGGAGCAGGTGGTGAACCACGTGCAGGAGGTGTATGAACCTTTCACCGACCGCGACATTTCGGAGAAGATGGCCGAGATGCTGCGCCCCGAAGGGGTGACAACCGAGATTCACCTGGTGTTCCAGAGCTTGGAGGGCTTGCACAAGGCGTGCCCGACATCGCCGGGCGACTGGTACTTCTCGGGTAACTATCCTACGCCCGGAGGCAACAAGCGGGTGAACCAGGCCTTCATTGCCTATTACGAAGGGCTCTGCGGATAGGGCTGTGGGTTGAGACAGGCCCGGTCAGAAATGCCCGGTCAGAAATGCCCGGTGAAGCAGGCCCGGTCAGGCAGGCAGGATGCCTGCGCTCCCAGTGGTGGCGGCAGGAAGTCTGCTGCCTCAGTGACAAAATAGAAACAACAATAACATATCCCAATGCGTAACGTAACACTTATTCTTGACGACGGAACGAAATTCCACGGACAGAGCTTCGGCTATGAGGCTCCCGTGGCAGGCGAGGTGGTCTTCAATACAGCCATGATGGGCTATCCCGAGAGCCTGACCGACCCGTCGTATGCAGGACAGCTGATGGCACTGACCTACCCCTTGGTGGGCAACTACGGCGTGCCGCCCTTCACGGTCGGGGAAGACGGACTGGCCACCTTCATGGAGAGCGACCGCATCTATGCTTCGGCCATCATCGTGAGCGACTATAGCGAGCAGTACAGCCACTGGAACGCAGTGGAAAGCCTGGCCGACTGGCTGAAACGCGAAAAGGTGCCCGGCATCACCGGTATCGACACGCGCGAGCTGACCAAGGTGCTGCGCGAACACGGTGTGATGATGGGAAAGATAGTGTTTGACGAAGAGCCAGACAATGTGCCCGAAGCCCAGTATGCCGGTGTGAACTACGTGGCCCGTGTGTCGTGTCGCGAAGTGGTGCGCTACAACGAGGGCAAGGGCCTGAAGAAGGTCGTGCTGGTCGACTGCGGCGTGAAGAACAACATCATACGCTGTCTGCTCAAGCGCGGCGTGGAGGTAATCCGCGTGCCCTGGAACTATGACTTCAACGACATGGAGTTCGACGGTCTGTTCCTGGCCAACGGTCCGGGCGACCCCGACACCTGCGTGGAGGCCGTGCAGAACATCCGCAAGTTCCTCGAGAACGAGAAGGTGCGTCCCTGCATGGGCATCTGTATGGGCAACCAGCTGCTGTCGAAGGCAGCCGGAGCCAGCATCTACAAGCTCAAATACGGCCACCGCAGCCACAACCAGCCTGTGCGCATGGTCGGCACCAACCGCTGCTTCGTGACATCGCAGAACCATGGTTATGCTGTGGACAGCCGCACGCTGCCTGCTGACTGGGAGCCTTACTTCGTGAACATGAACGACGGTTCGAACGAGGGCGTGCGCCACAAGTCCCGCCCCTGGTTCTCGGCACAGTTCCACCCCGAAGCCTGCTCAGGTCCGGTCGACACCGAGTTCCTGTTCGACGAGTTTGTCAAATTGCTTGGAGAGTAAACACCCACGCTTCATCACCCCCATACTCAAAAGCAACTTCTTCCCACCCAGACAGGGGGAAGTTATCAACGCAATCTAACATCCGCAAAGATATGAAGCCAATCAAGAAAGTTCTTCTCCTGGGTTCGGGTGCCCTGAAAATCGGTGAGGCCGGCGAATTTGACTATTCCGGCTCGCAGGCATTGAAGGCCCTGAGAGAAGAAGGCATCGAAACGATACTCATCAACCCCAATATTGCCACGGTGCAGACCTCTGAGGGCGTGGCCGACCACATCTATTTCCTGCCTGTTACGCCTTACTTCGTGGAGCGCGTCATACAGCGCGAACAGCCCGACGGCATCATGCTGGCCTTCGGCGGACAGACCGCGCTGAACTGTGGCGTGGAACTGTACCGCAGCGGTGTGCTCGAAAAGTACAACCTGCAGGTGCTCGGTACGCCCGTGCAGGCTATCATGGACACCGAAGACCGTGAGCTCTTCGTCGAAAAGCTCAACGAAATCCACGTCAAGACCATCAGCAGCGAAGCCTGCGAGAATGTGGAGCAGGCCCGCAAGGCTGCCGCCCAGCTGGGCTATCCCGTCATCCTGCGTGCCGCCTACGCACTGGGCGGACTCGGTTCGGGCTTCTGTGACAATGAGGAGGAGCTGGACCGTCTGGCCGAAAAGGCCTTCTCCTTCTCGCCTCAGGTGCTGGTCGAAAAGAGCCTGAAAGGCTGGAAGGAGGTCGAATATGAGGTGGTGCGCGACCGCTTCGACAACTGCATCACCGTCTGCAACATGGAGAATTTCGACCCGCTCGGCATCCACACGGGCGAGAGTATCGTGATTGCCCCTTCACAGACGCTGACCAATGCCGAATACCACAAACTGCGCGAACTCTCCATCCGCATCGTGCGCCACGTGGGTATCGTGGGCGAGTGTAACGTGCAGTATGCCTTCGACCCGCAGAGCGAGGACTACCGCGTGATTGAGGTGAACGCCCGACTGTCGCGCTCGTCGGCACTGGCTTCCAAGGCTACGGGTTACCCGTTGGCCTTTGTGGCTGCCAAGCTCGGTCTGGGCTACGGCCTGTTTGACCTCAAGAACTCTGTGACCAAAACCACCTCGGCCTTCTTCGAGCCCGCGCTCGACTACGTGGTGTGCAAAATACCGCGTTGGGACCTCGGCAAGTTCCGCGGCGTGGACCGTGAACTCGGTTCGTCGATGAAGTCCGTGGGTGAGGTGATGGCTATTGGCCGCACCTTTGAGGAGGTCATACAGAAGGGCCTGCGCATGATAGGGCAGGGTATGCACGGCTTTGTCGACAACAAGGAAATCAAGATAGAGAATGTCGATGCCGCCCTGCGCGAACCGACCGACAAGCGCATCTTTGTGATCGAGAAGGCATTTGCCGCAGGCTATACCATCGACCAGGTGCACGAACTGACCAAGATTGACCGCTGGTTCCTGCAGAAGCTCTACCGCATACACCAGACTGACCGCGAGCTGCACGCCTGCACCTCTGTCAACGTGCTCGACAGCGCACTGCTCCGCAAGGCTAAGGTACAGGGGTTCACCGACTTCCAGATTGCCCGCGCCGTGGGCATGGAGAACGAGATGGACATCGAAAAGGCCATTATGGCCGTGCGCGCCCGCCGCAAGCAGCTCGGTATCGTGCCCTGCGTGAAGCAGATTGACACACTGGCCGCCGAATATCCCGCACAGACCAACTACCTCTACCTCACCTACAGCGGGGTAGCCCACGACATACACTTCGAGAACGACAAGCGTTCGGTGGTGGTGCTCGGTTCGGGTGCCTACCGCATCGGTTCGTCGGTAGAGTTCGACTGGTGCGGCGTACAGGCGCTGGCCACTATCCGCAAGGAGGGCTACCGTTCGGTGATGATCAACTATAACCCCGAAACGGTGTCGACCGACTACGACATGTGCGACCGCCTCTACTTCGACGAGCTGACCTTTGAGCGCGTCATGGACATCCTCGACCTGGAGTGCCCCTACGGCGTGATTGTGTCGACAGGCGGACAGATTCCCAACAACCTCGCCATGCGCCTCGACGCCGAACACGTGAACCTCCTCGGCACGCAGGCCAAGTATATCGACAATGCCGAAGACCGTGAAAAGTTCTCGGCCATGTTGAACCGCATCGGTGTAGACCAGCCCGAGTGGAGCGCACTGACCTCCATGGAGGACATCCAGGAGTTCATCGGCCGCGTGGGATTCCCCGTGCTGGTGCGTCCCTCCTACGTGCTCTCGGGTGCGGCGATGAACGTTTGTTCCAACCAGGACGAGCTGGAACGCTTCCTGAAGCTGGCAGCCAATGTGTCGAAGAAGCACCCCGTCGTGGTGAGCCGCTTCTTGCAACACGCCAAGGAGGTCGAGATGGATGCCGTGGCCAAAGACGGCGAAATCATCGCCTATGCCATTTCGGAACACATCGAGTTTGCCGGTGTGCACTCGGGTGATGCCACCATCCAGTTCCCGCCCCAGAAGCTCTATGTCGAAACGGCCCGCCGCATCAAGAAGATTTCGAAGCAGATTGCCAAGGAACTGCATATCTCGGGACCTTTCAACATCCAGTATCTGGCACGCGAAAACGACATCAAGGTCATCGAGTGTAACCTGCGCGCCTCGCGCTCCTTCCCCTTCGTGAGCAAGGTGTTGAAAATCAACCTCATCGAACTGGCCACGCGCATCATGCTCGGCCTGCCTGTCGAGAAGCCGGCTAAGAGCCTCTTCGACCTCGACTACGTGGGCATCAAGGCTTCGCAGTTCTCGTTCAACCGCCTGCAGAAGGCTGACCCTGTGCTGGGTGTAGACATGGCCTCTACCGGCGAGGTGGGCTGTCTGGGCGACGATTCGCGTACTGCGCTGCTCAAGGCTATGCTCTCTGTGGGCCACCGCATACCCCGCAAGAACATCCTGCTCTCTACGGGCAACGGCAAGCAGAAGGCCGAGATGTTGGCAGCTTCGGCCATGCTGCGCGACCACGGCTACAAGCTCTTTGCCACGCCCGGCACAAGCCGCTATCTCACCGAGAACGGCATTGAGAACACGCTGGTGCACTGGCCCAGCGAAGCGCCGCAACAGCCGCAGGCCATCGACATGCTCCACAACCATGAGATTGACCTCGTGGTGAATGTGCCCAAGAACCTGTCGACCGGCGAGCTGACCAACGGCTACAAGATTCGCCGTGCGGCCATCGACCTCAATGTGCCGCTCATCACCAATGCCCGCTTGGCCTCGGCCTTTATCTACGCCTTCTGTACGGTGAAGCCCGAAGACCTCGAAATCAGGAGCTGGCAGGAGTTCTGATTAATGTATAATGTAAAATGTATAATGTATAATGAAGTCTACGACGATGTTAATGTATAATGTATAATGTAAAATGTATAATGGGGTCTACGACCGACGTGCAGGACGATGCTGAACCGCCGACTTCAAGGCCGCAGGCTTCATTATACATTATACATTTTACATTATACATTGAGGAACGGCTTCATTATACATTTTACATTATACATTAAATCATTATTATTAAATGTATATGAGGGAAGAAAATACGATATTGGTAAAGAGCAAGGCTTTTGCAGTGCGTATCGTGCGCATGTATAAGTGGCTGACACAAGAGCAGAAAGAGTTCGTCCTCAGCACACAATGCTTGCGCAGTGGAACGAGCATTGGAGCCAATGTTCATGAGGGCGTGTTGGCAAGAAGCAAGTCAGAATTTATTGCCAAACTCCAAATTTCAATCAAAGAGGCCAACGAAACGAAATATTGGTTAGAAATTCTCCGCGAAACAGAATTTTTGACAGAAGAAATGTATGACAGCATCTATCCCGAATGTATAGAGCTGATAAAGCTTCTGGTATCAATCGTAAAGTCAGCAAACAAAAGCCTGAACCAATAATCATCGGCGTAGCCTTCATTATACATTATACATTATAAATTATACATTAAAATGGAAAAGGTAAAATGGGGCTTTATCGGTTGCGGTGAAGTGACCGAACGGAAGAGCGGGCCTGCCTTTAGTTCCGTACCTGGTTCGGAAGTTGTGGCCGTGATGAGTCGCCACGCCGACAAAGCACGTTCTTACGCCGAGCGGCACGGTGTGAAACGCTGGTACACTGACCCGCAGCTGTTGCTCTCTGACCCCGAAGTAAACGCTGTCTACATTGCCACACCGCCTTCCACCCATGCTACCTATGCTATCATGGCCATGAAGAGCGGCAAGGCGGTGTATGTGGAGAAACCCATGGCCTCGAACTACGAGGACTGTTGTCGCATGAACCGTATAGCCGAAGTGACGGGTGTGCCCTGCTTCGTGGCCTACTACCGTCGCTGCCTGCCCTATTTCCTCAAGGTGAAGGAGCTGGTGGAGCAGGGGGCCGTGGGTCAGGTGGCGGGTGCCCACATACGCTTTGCCGTACCACCCCGCGACCTCGACTACAACCGCGACAACCTGCCGTGGCGCGTACAGCCCGACATAGCGGGCGGCGGCTACTTCTACGATCTGGCACCCCACCAGATAGACCTGTTGCAGCAAATGTTCGGACCCGTCATCGAGGCCGAGGGAATGTTTGCCAACCGGGGCGGCCTGTACCCCACTGAGGACACGGTGAGCGCCTGCTTCAAGTTTGCCAACGGCGTGCCCGCATCTGGCTCCTGGTGCTTTGTGGCCCATGAGTCAGCCCGCGAGGACCGCATCGACATTGTGGGAGACAAGGGCTCGCTGTCTTTTTCGGTGTTTACCTACCAGCCCATCGTGTTGCAGAATGGCGATGGCCGTCAGGAATTCATCGTGCCCAATCCGCCCTACGTGCAGCTGCCTCTCATCAAGTTGGTGGTAGAACACCTGCAA
>CALZRA010000047.1 GCA_945828345.1 uncultured Bacteroidales bacterium | reverse complement strand
TCCCCAAAAAGAAGAAAAAAAGAATGAGTGACAGGGAATGGTGTAAAAATTATGAAGGACCTCGGCCTTTCTGGATGCCTAAAAAGGAAGATTATGACTGATAAACCGGTCTTTTATTAGAACGCGGGGGTGGAACGGACGACCGACCGCCCTTTTATTTAGGTTCCCAAACTTCTATAGATGAAGGTAACAGTTATTATTGAGAAGGCTTCGGACGGACGTTGTTCATGTTTTGCTGAGGAAGAGTTTGACGGTTTCGGTCTTGCCGGATATGGAGATACCGTAGCCGAGGCAAAACTTGATCTGGAGATTTGCAGGCTCGAAATGCAGCAGCTCGAATCGGAAAAAGGCAATACAATTCCGGAAATGGATTTTGTGTACAAATACGACATCACTTCTTTCTTCAACTGCTTCCCATACTTGAATGTGAGCAAGGTGGCAGAACGTGCAGGAATAAACGCAGCACAGATGAGGCTGTATACGTGCGGGGCAGCGCATCCGGGCCAAAAGCAATATGAGAAGCTTCGGAACGCTGTCGCGAGCATTGTTGAAGAACTTTCGGCTGCCACCTTCTAAAAGAAAATCATATGCAAGCAAAGTAAAGATCGTTGAGAACACCTTTGATGGCCTGCGCCGCTTGCCGCAGGCCATCATTTTATTGGTTCGCCCAGCATGGGTATATTCTAACGGGTGCAAGTCCCCAAGCCGCCCTGATACATTTCGCCATATTCCGTGGTGCTTCGGGCCGTCTCTTTGCCTACACTTCATCACACTTACACAACGCCTCATAACGCCTAATGCGCAAGAAAACGCTTGGAAACCAGTCATTTTCTTGGCACGTTAAAACACCCAAACTGCAAGGGTATGTATACACAAAAGGCTGGTGCGTGAGAACGCATCAGCCTTTGTTGTGATCCGCTTGGGGCTCGAACCCAAGACCCCAACATTAAAAGTGTTGTGCTCTACCAGCTGAGCTAGCGGATCTACCTGTTTTGCTGTTAGGCGGTGCAAAAGTACGTACATCGTTTGAATTGGCCAAATTATTCCGTCCTTTTTTCGCTTTCTGCGACTTGTCCGCCTGCTTGGATGGGTTCAGGGTGGTGCGGAGCTTCCTGCTGGTCATCGTGGGTTTGCGGAGTGTGGACGGTGGTGTCGGACTGTTCGGCCGGCGTGGTGCCGGGGGTTACAGGCTTTTCGACATAGATGCCTGCTTCCTTGGCCACGGCAATCGTTTCGGGGTCGAGTTTGTCGTTCAGTATGTCGCTGTCGCCCACCACGTAACGCTTGTAGTAGGAAATGGCCAATGTGGTGACAGGGAGTGCCAGGATGAGGCCGATGATGCCGAAGGCGTAGCCCCACACCGACAACGAAAGCAGGATGATGGCAGGCGGAAGCCCCATGATTTTGCCCATGATGCGCGGGGTGAAGATGGTGTCTTGCAGCACCTGTACTACCAGATAGACGATGAGCACTAACAGCAGCAGCCACCAGAAGTTCTGTCCCGTTTCGGCTGACTTCAGCAGGGCGAGCAGGGCAGCAGGCACGAAGCCCACTACCTGCAGATAGGGCACAAAGCTGATGAGGCCGATGAGGCAGCCCAGACCGATGGGCATGGGGAAGCCGATAATCAGAAAGCCTATCGAGAACATGACGCAGTTGCTGAGGGCTACCAGGGCCTGGCCCCGGAAGTAGCCGGCCATGCCATGTTCGATGTCGGCTACCAGTTGGGCGGCAAAGCGCCGCTTGTGGCGCGGGATGAATGTAATCCAGCGGTTGGCATACTTTTCGTAGTCTGTGAGCAGGAAGAGCAGGTAGAGCAGTCCGATGAGTGAGGCCACCACGTTGAAGATGAGGCTGGCCGTGCTCCACAACACTTCCCACACCTTGGGCACGGTGGTCTTCACGGCCGCCATGAAGTCCTTTTGGCGCAGCAGGTTTTCAATCTGATACTCGTTGACGTGGTGTTGCAGGTAGTCCTGCACGTATTCCGGTACGGCAGTGCTGTCAGCTCCCCGGTGGATGTAGTTGAGAGCTACGTCCTTGAGGTGCGCACATTCCTCGACCATGGGCGGCACGATGAGGTAGAAGAAGCCGCCCAGCGTGCCGCAGGTCAGCAGCAGGGTCAGGGTGATGGCAGCCAAACGGTTGCGTATGAAGCAGTGCTTTTGGAGAAAACGCACGATAGGGTAGAGCAGGTAGGCTGCGACCCACGCCACGAAGAACGGGATGAGCACCGCGCTGAGATAATAGATGAGTGCGCCGATTCCCACTACGAGCAGGGTGGCTATAGTGCCTCGGATGAAGCGGTCGAAGGTAATGGGCGACTGTCCTCCCATTTTGAATTGGTCCATAATCTGAATGGCGTTATGCTTCGCGGTGAACCACCGTGCCGTTGGCCTGGTGGGTGGCCAGCACCAGCACTTCGGCTATCTGCACGTGTTCGGGGGCAGAGGCCGCAAAGAATGCCACATCAGCAATGTCGTTGCCGGTGAGCGGCTGGATGCCTTCATACACCTTGTCGGCACGGGCATCGTCACCATGGAAGCGAATGTTCGAGAAGTTGGTTTCGACCAGTCCGGGCTTCAGGTTGGTCACCCTGATGCGGGTGTGGGCCACGTCAATGCGCAGTCCGTCGGTAATGGCCTTGACTGCACTCTTGGTAGCGCAGTATACGTTGCCGCCGGCATAGGCTGCATCGCCTGCCACCGAACCGATGTTGATGATGTGTCCGCTGTTGCGCTGCACCATGCCGGGCACTACGAAGCGTGTCACGTTGAGCAGTCCCTTGATGTTGGTGTCAATCATCTCGTCCCAGTCGTCAAACGAGCCTTCATACTCCGGTTCCAGTCCGCGGGCCAGTCCGGCATTGTTCACCAGCACGTCAACGGCCTGCCAGTCGGCGGGCAGTGTTTCGATAGCCTGTCGGGTGGCTTCGCGGTCACGCACGTCGAAGCAGAGGGTCAGCACCCTGACCCCGGCGTCTTCCAGTTCCGTTTTCAATGCCTGTAGCAGTTCGTTGCGCCGTGCCGTGACAATCACGTCGTAGCCTCCTTGTGCAAAACGTCGGGCGCAGCCGGCACCGATGCCGCTGGTAGCTCCCGTTATGAGTGCGATTTTTCGTTTCATGTGCTTATATATATAATGAGTGCTTGTGTCTGTGTGGATAGGGTGGGGCGGTGTTGTCGGACGCATGTGGTTCTGGCAGGCCGCGCGTGCCCAATTCGCGGCAAAGGTACTTCTTCTGTGTGGCTATCCCAATACTTGGGTGGCATTTATTATCGGTTAACTTTCTGTGTCGGGCAAAGATAGGCTGCGGCTCGGCAGTGCCAAAGAAAAATCTGCGCTTTTTCTTTTGCACTGCTCTCACCTTGCACTTCTTTGAATAAGATAGGCTGCGGCTCGGCAGTGCAAAATGAAAAACTTTCAGCTTTTCTTTTGCACTGCGCTCACCTTGCACTATCTTTGCCCCGAAATTGTGACCGAAAGTTATGGGAATGCTTTATTTGGTGCCCACTCCGGTGGGTAATTTGGAGGATATCACCCTGCGTGCGCTGCGGGTGCTCAAAGAGGCCGACTTGGTGCTGGCCGAGGACACGCGCACGTCGGGCCTGCTGCTCAAACACTTTGAGATAAAGAACCAGCTGGTTTCGCATCACAAGTTCAACGAACACCAAACGGCCGATGCCTTTGCCGCCCGTATGGCGGCGGGCGAGGTGATGGCGCTGATATCAGATGCAGGTACCCCCGGCATTTCCGACCCGGGCTTTATGCTGGTACGTGCCTGTGTGGCGCGGGGTGTGACCGTGCAGTGCCTGCCCGGTCCTACCGCTTTCGTACCAGCTTTAGTCAGTTCGGGCCTGCCGTGCGAAAAGTTCGCCTTCGAGGGCTTCTTGCCCCAGAAGAAGGGACGCAGCACGCGCATTGAAGCCCTGCGCACCGAGACGCGCACCATGATATTCTACGAATCGCCCTATCGGGTGGTGAAGACGCTGGCGCAGTTTGCCGAAGCATTCGGCCCCGAGCGGCGCTGTGCCGCCTGCCGCGAGATCTCCAAGCTGCACGAAGAGACGGTGCGCGGCACGCTGGCCGAGGTGCTGGAGTACTTTCAGCAGACGGAACCGCGGGGCGAGTTTGTGCTGGTCGTTGAAGGCTGCGAAGCCCCCAAGAGAGAAAAGAAAAGGAATAATGGTGACCGGCAGACAGAGCCAGACGAGCTTTGAGAAAGCCCGCACCAGACAATGACAGAAAACCAAAAGAGAACGAATATGAAGAAGATTGTAATGCTGCTCGCAGCGGTGTGCACGATGTGCATCGTGTCATGCAATACCAAAAAGGAGAAAGAACAGGAAGCTTACGACCCCAGTGAGGCCACTATCGACTCCCTGCGTCAGGCACTCACCCAGTCGCAGAACGAATCGAGCGACCTCATCGAGACCCTCTCGCAGATTCAGGACGGATTCGACCAAATCAATGAGGCCGAGGGACGTGTTAACGTGGAGAACCAGCAGGGCGAAGGTGCCAACCGCCAGGCCATTGTCGAGAACATGGCCTTCATCCAGCGCACCCTGCGCCTGAACCGCGAGCTGATTGCCAGCCTGCGCCAGCAGCTCCGCAACTCGAACCAGAGCGATGCCCGGACCAAGGCCAAGCTGGAGGAGATGGTGGAGAACTACAACAAGCAGCTCGAAGAGAAGAACCGCGAAATCGAAGAACTGCGCGCCCAGCTCCAGGCCAAGGATATCCAGATCGCCGAACAGGGTGAGCAAATCAACACCCTCAACGAGAATGTGGGCGACCTGACGCGCAAGAACGAGGAGAAGGAACGCCAGGTTGCAGCTCAGGACAAGGAGCTTCACACGGCCTACTACGTGTTTGGAACCAAGAAGGAGCTGAGCGAACAGCGCATTCTGGAAAAAGGCGAAGTGCTCAAGACCAACGACTTCAACAAGGACTATTTCACGCGTATCGACCTGCGTGTCACCAAGACTATCAAGCTCTACTCCAAGAGTGCGAAGCTCATGACCAACCACCCCGCAGGTTCCTATACGCTCGAAAAGGACGCACAGGGCCAGTATGTGTTGCGCATCACCAACCCCACCTCCTTCTGGAGTGTCAGCAAGTATCTCGTAATCACCGTCAAGTAGTCTACCGCAATGCAGAAAGTGTTTATCCTGCTGCTTTCGGCAGCCTTCACGCTCAGCTCGTGTAGCAGCTACCGACAGTTCAATGCCGTGGCCACGGGCAGTTCGCTGGGAGGCATGTTCGGCTCGAGCATCGGCGGGCTGATGGGCGGGCCGCGCGGTGCCGATGCAGGCACACTGGCCGGCATGGTGATAGGCGGTGCCATCGGTGCGGCGGCCACTGCGCCCCGCAGCGAACAGAAGGACAATGGGGTGGCACGCCAACGGCAGGCCGAGGACTATGGAAACGGGGTGGAGGAGGTTCACTACGGCACCTATCGGAGCCCCAGGTTCAAGTCGCCCGAGGCGGCCCATGCCGATGTCGAATACATCGAGGTGGCCAATGTGCATTTCCTTGACAGCAACAACAACCAGAGCCTTGACCCCGAAGAGGAAGCCTGCCTGGTCATGGACATCTACAACCGCGGCGACCGCACACTCTACAACGTGACGCCCAACATCACCTGCAGCAGCCGCAAGGTGGCAGTCTCGCCTGCGGCCACAGTGGGAACCTTGCCTTCGGGGCAGGGCGTGCGCTACAAGGCCACGGTGCGTGCCCCGCGCCGCCTGAACGACGACTGGGTGCTCTTTGCCGTGAACTTCGGTTTGGGCAAGCAGGCTGTGGTAGCCAAGCAATTCAAAATCCGTGTGGCCCGCCGTTGAGCCGGGGTGCCACACCATATCATCATCAGGGAACGGAGAATTTCGGAGCGATGCGCAGGCAGACTCCGCCCCAGATTCTCCGTTCCTTTTTTTATGTCCCTTGTCACATGTTACGTCACCACAAGGCCATTCTCAAGCTGGGCCTGCCCATTGCCGTGGGGCAGCTGGGCGTCATCATCATGGGTTTTGCCGACACCATGATGGTCGGGCGTTACAGCACGGAGGCCCTGGCCGCCTCTTCGTTTGTCAACAGCGTGTTCAACCTCGTTGTCTTTCTGCTCATGGGTTACAGCTACGGGCTGACCCCGCTCATCGGCTCGCTGTTCGGCAGGGGTTGCAAGCCGCAGGCCGGCACTACGCTGGGGAGTGCCGTGGTGTGTAACCTCCTGTTCGCCCTGCTGCTCATGGCAGTGATGGGGTGGGGCTACACACAGCTTCACCACATGGGCCAGCCCGACGAAATCATGCCGTTGGTGCGCCCCTACTATCTGGCCGTGTGGGCTTCGGTGCCCTTTCTGGCCCTGTTCAACGCCCTGCGCCAGTTCACCGACGGCATTACCGAAACGCGTACAGCCATGTGGGCCTTGCTCACCGGCAATGGCCTGAACATTCTGGGCAATTGGCTGCTCATTTATGGCATCGGGCCTTTCCCTGAACTCGGACTGCTCGGCGCGGGGCTCAGCACCCTCTGCTCGCGTGTGGTCATGGCTGTCATACTCTTGGCCGTGCTGCTGGGACGCAAGCATTATGCCGCCTATCGCCGCGGCCTGACACGGCAGTGCTTCGGTCGCGCGTCCTTGCTCCACATCAACCGCCAGTCGCTGCCCATCGCGCTGCAGATGGGCATGGAGAGCGGAGCCTTTGCCTTCAGCGGCATCATGGCCGGGTGGGTGTCGGCCATCGACTTGGCTGCCTTTCAGGTCATGCTCACCATCGGCACGCTGGGCTTCCTGTTCTACTACAGCTTCGGGGCCGGGCTGAGCATCCGCGTGTCGGTCTTCTACGGCCAGCGCAATTGGGCAGCACTGCGCCAGACCACACGTGCCGGCTGCCACATACTGCTGGGTATGGCTGTGATTTCTTCGTTGGTGTTTGTGTGTCTGGGCCGGCAGTTAGTCGGGCTGTTCAGTACCGATGTGGCCGTGTGCGCCCTGTCGTTGTCGCTCATTCCGCCCTTGGTGCTCTACCAGCTGGGCGATGCCATGCAGATCTGCTTTGCCAATGCGCTGCGCGGCACGTCGCAGGTCATGTCGATGATGTGGATAGCCTTTGTCAGCTACATCGTGGTCAACCTGCCCGTGGGTTATGTGCTGGCCTTCCCCATGCGGCTCGGTTCGTGGGGCCTGTTTGTGGCCTTCAGCTGCGGCCTCTTCACAGCAGCCAGTTTGTTCTATGCGGGCTACCGGGCAGTGTTGCGCAAGAGCATGGCGGTAGGAGCGTGAAGTGATGAAGCACTTAAAGAAGGGGCAAAAGCGTTTTCCCTTAACGCCAGTGTTCTAACGCTTTTGCCCCTTCGGGGCGCACTTCATCGCCTTGTTCTACCCAGGGCGATGCCCTGGGCTGGGTGCTTGTTGGGCTTTCAGCCCGCCCCTTGGCGATTTATTGATCGGTAGCTTGGAACTAAGGAAGGGCAACTCGGCACTTAGGAAAAACAAGTCCAGGCTTAGGAAAAACAAGTCCAGACTTAGGAAAAACAACTCGGCATTTAGGAAAAACAAGTCCAGGCTTAGGAAATACAACTCGGCACTTCATGAATCGTGCAACAAAAAAAGAGTGAGCGGGACGCGTCCCGTCACTCTTTTCTTGCCAAGCTGGCTTGGCTGTTTCTTTCTGCCTTGTGTCAAGCCTGCAAGTCTGTGTCCGCAGGCAGGGGCATGGCTGTTTGTTATTCGCCCGGAGCGATGGCGCCAGAGGGGCAAACATCGGCGCAAGTGCCGCAGTCCACACATACGCTGGGGTCGATAGAGTACTTTTCGCCTTCAGAAATTGCGCCAGAGGGGCATTCGTCAATGCAAGTGCCGCAAGCAATGCAATCGTCGCTAATTACGTAAGCCATAATAGAAGAGTTAAATTGTTAATTGAGTTGTTAGTAGAAGGATTGTCCTTGCTTTCAGTCCAGACCGTCTCGGCCAGGTGGCTCGGTGCGGAAGGGACTGCGTGCAAAGGTAGTGCATTTTTTTTTGAATGCAGAAAGACTTTGGCAAGAAAGTTACAGAACTTTTTGCTTGGCCTGTGCCGTATGGGTCCGCTTGTAGGCGTATGTCAGGAGGCCGAGGCGTGCTGGCCTTGGAGGGGAAGTGCGGATTTATGTGCTTGTCTGTGGCAATAAAAGGGCCTTCGCTGCGTTATTATACTGATAGCTATTGTTCAATCATGAAAGTGTTCCGCTTACTCCTTATCATTATATATAGTGCCTGCCTGTGCCATACGGTATGGGCGCAGCCCCGGCGCGTGCAGAACAAGCCCTTTATCGACGAGCGGCAGTTCCACTACGGCTTCTTTGCCGGCATACACGACCAGACCATCCAGCTGCAAAACAACGGCTATATCGACCCCGTTACGGGGCAGCAGTGGGTGGCGCAGGCCGACCAGATGGGGTTGGGCTTCTCGGTGGGTGTGCTGGGCGAATGGAAGCTGAGCCGCTATGTCAGTGTGCGTGCAGTCCCCTCATTGCACTTCGGTTCGAAGCACGTCGTGATGCGCGACCTTTCGACCGACAACCGCGAGTCGCAGGACCTCAAGTCGTGTTATGTGGGTGTGCCGCTCGATGTGAAGTTGGCTGCGCCGCGCTTCAACAACTACCGCCCCTATGTCATTGCGGGTCTGTCGCCTATGTACGACCTCGGCATTTCCAAGCAGGCCAAGCTCAAGGTCAAGCCCTTCACCCTCATGGCCGAAGTCGGCATGGGCTGCGACTTCTACATGCCCTTCTTCAAGTTCATCCCCGAACTGAAGTTCTGTTTCGGCCTGGGCAATGTGTTGCAAAAGAACCGCCCAGACCTGACCGATCCGAGCCAGCTCATCTACACCCAAAGCATCGACCGCGCCACGGTCAGCATGGTGGTGCTGTCGTTCTACTTCGAGTAGGGAGCGTCCCCGTGGCTGTTCCGCATGGCGGCGTGAGCCTTCGCTCCGCGTGAGGCCGGGTGTGCCGTGCTTTTCGGGAGGATGCCTTCCCTGTCCTTGCCTGTTCGGGGCGGGCAGGTCCCTGCTCCATTGAGCCCCATTTACCATGTGAAAAGCCTGTGCCGCAGGGCATTTGTCGAAATTGTTTCAAAAATGTTACAGTCGGCTTGGTGCGGCTGTATTTAAAGTCTATCTTTGCTCGCAGATTAGGGCTTGAGCGTTGCCTGAAAGGGCGCAGTGTTGCCGGGCTCACGGTGCCGTCCTGCACGGCGCGTCCGTCCATGTCCGCCCGCTCAGTGAGCCAACACCCGACCTCAGTCTAAGCTATTGAAAAACAGGAGAGCTTACAGCTTTCCAATCTTGAAAGCGATGCAGAATATCACCGAACACATCGATGCGTTGCTTCGGGCCATGCCTCCCATAACCTTGGAGCAGATGTCGGAAATTCGACTCATGAAGCGCACCGACCAGAAGTACCTCACCAACCTGCCGACCCTGTTGCGCCTGCTCGAAATGACGCGCGACAGCTACTACTCGCAGGAGATAGAGGGGCGGCGCATCAGTCCCTATGCCACCACCTACTGGGACGACTCCAGCGACCTTATGTTTCGCACCCATCAGGCCGGTCATGCTCCCCGGCGCAAGGTCCGGGTGCGCACCTATCTGAGTTCCGACCAGTCTTTTTTGGAAGTGAAGAAGAAGGACAACCACGGCAAGACCTCCAAAAGCCGTGTGCCGGTGCCCTCGTTACAGGCTGTACTCGAAGAACAGGCCGGGCAGGACTTCCTGCAGCAGAAAACCGGTTTCAGCCTCGAACACCTCGTGCCGACCGTGGGCAACCGCTTTAACCGCATCACCTTGGTAAACCGGGCGAAGACGGAACGGCTCACCATCGACTTCGACATCCAGTTCTACAACTACAAGACGCAGCTTTCGGCCGCTATGAGCAACATAGTGGTCATCGAGCTGAAGCGCGACGGCCGCGTGGCTTCGCCCATACTGCCCATGCTGCGCGCGCTGCGCATCAAGCCTTCGGGCTTCAGCAAATACTGCATCGGAGCCTGCGTCACCGACCCGACCTTGCGCGTGAACCGCTTCAAGAAACGCCTGATCCGCGTTCGCAAGGTAAGCCAGAAAGCCACGTTCGAATCATCTAACTAACCTATCATCTCCTTCGGGCGTGCCGCCCTGTGTTTCCCAATCGGAGGGAAGCAGGCAGCGGGCCGGGGGACAGACCTATTTGTCAAACACTATGAATCACTTTTTCGAAACCCTGTTCAGCGCAGAGAACCTGCAAATTTCCGGCATGATGGGACAGCTCATCGTCAGTCTCATCATCAACACCGTAGTCACCTGGTGTGTGGTCCAGTTCTTCTATTATCCCAAAGGACACCGCCGCGACTACTACTTCACCTTCATTCTGCTCAGTGTGAGCATCTTCATGCTCATCGCCCTGTTGCTGCGTGAGGCAAGCGACATGGGCATCGGGGCCGCGTTGGGCCTGTTTGCCATCTTCGGCATCATCCGCTACCGCACCGAGAGTGTGCCTATCCGCGAAATGACCTATCTGTTCTTCCTCGTGGCCCTCAGTGTGCTCAACGGCAAGAGCGACGGGCTGAGCCTGCTCGAACAGCTGCTCATCAACGGCATTCTGGTCATCTGCGTGTGGATGTGCGAGAGCTTCCTCACCAAGAGTAGCGAAGGATGCAAGTTCGTGAAGTACGACAACATCGACCTCATCAAACCCGAACGCTACGAGGAGCTCAAGGCCGACCTCGAAGCCCGGTTGGGCCTCGAAATCAACCGTGTCGAAGTGGGGGCCGTAGACTTCCTGACCGACATGACCATGCTGCGCGTGTTCTACAACGACCCCGACAAGCGCATCAAGTCGGTGGACCGCCTGTTCAAGATTCCCGTAGGGTAGGCCGGGGCTGCATGACCGGCCCGCGCCTTTCCTGCCAGGACCAAGTAAGTAACATCCATCGAAGCGATGCACCATGAAACAACTCCTTCTGTTCGCCGCCGCCCTGCTGGCTATGCCCGCCTCGGCGCAGGACGATTTCAGCCTATGGACTGAAATGACGGTACAAAAAGATTTGGGCAAAAAGTTCTCCGTCGATGCCGCCTTTGAGTTCCGTGCCGAGGACAACGTGAGCCAACCGGCACGTTGGGCCGTGTCGGCCGGTGCCACCTACAAGCCCGTCAAGTTCCTGTCGGTCAGTGCCGGCTACGTGTTCCTGCGCGACTACAGCTTTCAGGAAGCCGAGGTGGACTACAAGACTGACGACAATGACCAGCCCACGACCGAGTTCAACGGCTACAACGTAGACCACGCCTATTGGCGCAACAAGCATCGCGCCACCTTCGACGTGACGGGCAAGCTGCCCTTGGGACGCTTCACGTTGAGCCTGCGCGAACGCTACCAGTTCACCCACCTGCTCGAAGCCAACACCCTGCGCGACAAATACCGCAAGCTCGTGCCCGAAGAGATGTTGCCCGGATGGACAGGCGACCGCTATGAGTATGCGGGACAGACGTTCGGCAAGTTCGAACAGGCCGACAAGGTGAAGTCGGCCAAGAACCGCCACTACCTGCGCTCGCGCCTCGGTGTGGAATACAACATCCGCCACTGCGACTGGACCCCCTACGTGTCCTACGAGTTGAGCAACAATCTGGCAGAGAGCCTGCAGCTCGACAAGAAGCGGCTCACGGTAGGCGTGGAGTGGAAGGTGACCAAGCAGCACCGTCTCGACTTCGCCTACGTCTACGATAACGGTGCCGACGACGATGCACGCTCCAACAACCATGCCCTGTCGCTGAGCTACAAGTTCAAGTTCTGAACGCGCAGCGTGCTTGGTGTATGGAAACGCGGCGAAACCGCCTGACACGGCGGCGGGCTGCCGCACCGCGAGTGTCGAAAGCTCCTGCCCTGCGGTTCCCACATGCATCATCCAGTCAGCTTCCTGCATCATCCTCCCCGAAAACTTACAAGCGTACCCCCCCCTAAAAACAGATTGATTATGAAACATATCCTACTCACTTGCCTGGGACTGCTCTTTGGCCTGGGCCTACAGGCGCAGAGCTACGACTATCTGACCCTGCGCACCCTGAATGGCGATGAAACCAGCCTGGGCATCGACAACCTGCGCATCACCTTTGCCGACGGCAAGCTGAATGCCGACAACGGCCGGGAAAGTGCCAGTGTACTATTGGCCGACATGAGCTGCATGTTCTTCAGCCTTCAGCCCACAGGCATCGGGTCGCAGGCCGGCTTGACAGACGCTTCGCTGCAGGTACGCATCGTGGGCGGCCGCCTCATTACCAATGCCCCTGCCGGCAGCAGCATCCGCGTGTATGGAGTCGATGGCCGCCAGGTCAGCACCACGCGGCTCACCGCAGGCACCTATCTCGTGAACATCAACGGTCGTACCTTTAAACTATTGGCAAAATGAAACTGAAACTATTCCTTATAGGGGTGCTTTGCACTGTGCTCACCGCATCGGCTCAGACCATGAAGGTGGTGCAGGGCCAGGTGACCACCTTGGTTCCCTCGGCCTCAGTGGGCGATATCTGGTTTGCTGAAGGAGGCGAAACCTTCACCGTGCAGAACAACTCCTTCAGCACGGCCACCGTCAGCGAAATCCTCTTTGACCGTTCGGAGGTACAGCCCGCCACCCTCAGCGTGAACTACCAGGACGGTCTGGCACAGGTAACCGTTTCGGCCGACATAGCCCCGCAGCTGGCCATCCGTGTGCAGGGTGCCCACGTGTCGGTGTTGGCCGCTGCCGACTTGCAGCAGGAAGTCAACTATGTATTGTCGGGCAGCTCGGCGAACGGCTCGTTCTGGATGGACGGTGAATACAAAGCCACGCTGACGCTCGACAACCTCACGCTCACCAATCCCGACAGTTCGGCTGTGTGCATCGAAAACGGCAAGCGCATTGCCGTAGTGCTGCCTGCCGGTACCACCACCACGTTGGCTGACGGTACGGGCGGCGCACAGAAGGCCTGCTTCTTCATCAACGGACATGCCGAGTTCCAGGGAGCAGGTACGCTCAACCTTTCGGGCATGACCAAACATGCCTACGCCTCCGATGAGTACACCCTTCTTACGGCAGACTTCGGCCAGCTCAACATCCTTCAGGCTGTGAGCGACGGTATGCACGTGGAGCAGTACTTCCAGATGGACGGCGGTACGGTGAACATAGCCGGCACACAGGGCGACTGCATCGACGTGTCGGTCACGAAGGATGCCACCGATGAGTTCAACGGCCAGGCATTTGTCAACGGAGGTTCTCTCTCGCTCAGTGTGACGGCCGACGATGTGAAGGGTCTCAAGACCGAAAGCAACCTCACCGTGAGCGGCGGCAGCATATATGCCTTGGTATCGGGGCTGGGCACCAAGGGCTTCAGCGTGGGCACCGACCTGCTCATCAACCAAGCCTCGGGCCAGACGACCTCTATCAGCATGGACGTGACGGGCACCACCTACATGCCCGGCGATGCAGTCCTCGAATCGAAGTGCCGCGGCATCAAGGTGAAGGGCAACTACATCTTTGATGGCGGAAACATCTCGATGAATGTCACAGGCAAGAAGGCCAAAGGCATCTCGTGCGACGGCACCTACACCTACAAGAGCGGCACAACCAATGTGATTCCGGAGTAGGACCTTCGCTTAGGTTATTGCGCTTGGGTTATGAGGTTATAATATGATGATTCAAGTCTCGACAGCTCCTGCGGTGAGTTTACAAGCGTTCAAGGCACGCCCCGCTTAAAGGATAACTTGAAAAGGATCGTTCAAGGAACGGGCTGAAAGCCCAACGAGCACTTAGCCCAGGGCAGCGCCCTGGGTTGGTTAACCGCCGCCATTGCGCCCTGCAAGGGCAAAAGCGTCCAACAAAACGTATGTGTTCAAACGCTTTTGCCCTTGCAGGGCGTACTTTATCGCCTCATTCCACCCAGGGCGATGCCCTGGGCTAAGCGCTGTTGCCCCTTCGGGGCGTGCCTTGAACGCTTGTTGACTTTTTTTGCACTTCGCTTCATTTCATAATCCGTTACTTAAAAGAAAAACGACTTCTTCATTGTGCCGGTGTAGAAGCTCGCAGATTTTATCTACATTTGCAGGCGCAAACAAAAGGAATATGATAGACATCTTTATTATTGTGCTGGTCGCTTGGGCTGCGTTCAATGGCTGGCGTAACGGATTGCTGAAAGAGGTGGTGTCGTCTGTCGGCTTCTTGGCCGGTCTGCTCGTGGCTGCCACCTGCTACAGTTCCTTCGGGGAGTATCTGGCCGTCGAAGGTTCAGAGACCAATATGTTTACCAGCTTGGTGGCCTTCCTGCTGCTGTGGATTGTGGTACCTATCGTGCTCGGACTGGTGGCCAATCTGCTCACCAAGGCCATTAAGGGCATGAAGCTCGGCATCCCCAACTCCCTGCTCGGCGCACTGGTGGGCGGCTTCAAGTATGTACTGCTGATTAGCTGCGTGCTGAACGTGATGGATGCCCTCCACATCATGAACGAAGAGAAGCGCGCCGATTCCAAACTCTATGAGCCTGTGGCCGGAGCATTGGGACTCTTCTTCTCTACCGATGGGGTAGAGGCCGCACCCGACGATGAGGCTCAAGGCGACACCCTCTGGGTGGACATGCGTGCCAAGAGCTAAATGCGGCACGCTTTTTCTGACTAAACTATGTTTATGGATATGCTGGAAAACGCTGACAAGAATCCCGCTGCCCGCAACGCGACGGCAGCGCAGGACAACGCATACGTGAAGGGACTCACCGAAAAGCAGTACGAATATGGTTTTACCACCGACGTACACACCGAAATCATTGAGCGCGGACTCAATGAGGATGTGATCAGGCTGATTTCGTCGAAGAAGGAAGAACCCGAGTGGCTGCTGGAGTTCCGCCTGCGGGCCTACCGCTACTGGCTCACCCTGAAGCAGCCTGACTGGGGACATGTCAACCTGCCGCCCATCGACTATCAGGCCATTTCGTACTATGCCGACCCCACCCGCAAGCAGCGCGAGAAGGGGAACAAGGAGATTGACCCGGAACTCATGAAGACCTTCGACAAGCTGGGCATTCCCCTCGAAGAACGCATGGCACTGGCCGGCGTGGCGGTCGATGCGGTGATGGACTCGGTGAGTGTGAAGACGACGTTCAAGGAAAAGCTACAGGAAAAGGGCATCATCTTCTGCTCCATCAGCGAAGCCGTGCGCGAAAATCCCGAGTTGGTGCGCAAGTACCTGGGTTCGGTAGTGCCCTACCGCGACAACTATTTTGCGGCCCTCAACAGTGCGGTGTTCTCCGACGGCTCCTTTGTCTACATTCCCAAAGGCGTGCGTTGCCCCATGGAGCTGAGCACCTACTTCCGCATCAATGCCATGGGCACGGGCCAGTTTGAGCGCACGCTCATCGTGTGCGACGAAGGCGGCTATGTGAGCTATCTGGAAGGATGCACGGCCCCCATGCGCGATGAAAACCAGCTTCATGCTGCTATCGTGGAGATTGTGGTCAATGCCGATGCCGAGGTCAAGTACAGCACGGTGCAGAACTGGTATCCTGGCGACAAGGAAGGACGAGGCGGTGTCTATAACTTGGTGACCAAGCGCGGACAGCTGCGCGGTGCCCGTTCACGGTTGTCATGGACACAGGTCGAAACGGGTTCGGCCATTACCTGGAAATATCCTTCCTGCGTGCTTATGGGCGATGACTCGCAGGCCGAGTTCTACTCCGTGGCAGTGACCAACAACTACCAGGAGGCCGACACGGGCACCAAGATGATCCACATCGGGCGCAACACGCGCAGCACCATCATCTCAAAGGGCATTTCGGCCGGCAAGAGCCAGAACTCCTACCGCGGCTTGGTCAAGGTCGGAAGCAAGGCTGCCGGAGCGCGCAACTATTCGTCGTGCGACTCGCTGCTGCTCGGTTCGCAGTGCGGTGCCCACACGTTCCCCTACATCGACGTGGCCAACCCCGACGCCACCGTCGAGCATGAGGCCACGACCTCCAAGATATCCGAGGACCAGCTGATGTACTGCAACCAGCGCGGCATTCCCACCGAAGACGCCGTGTCGCTCATTGTGGGCGGCTATGCCAAGGAAGTCATCAACAAGCTGCCCATGGAGTTCGCCGTCGAGGCACAGAAGCTGCTCAGCGTTTCGCTGGAGGGCAGTGTGGGGTAGGTATGATTTAGCCAGGGTTATGAGGTATTAGGTTATGAGGTTATAAAGTTACTCGCTGAGCGATTGAAGTTTCTATCGTTCTAACAGTGATGTTATAACCTCATAACCTTATCTCTTATAACCCAAGAGAGCCTCTCATAACCTAAATGGAATAACCCAACAAATGATATATGAAAAAGATAATCAACCCCTTCGTACATCTCGAAGATTACAATTGCTTTGGCTGTGCGCCCCACAATCCGCTGGGCGTGAAGTTGGAGTTCTATGAAGACGGCGACGACATAGTCAGTGAGTGGCAGCCGCGCGCAGAATATCAGGGTTGGCTCAACACGTTGCACGGAGGCATCCAGAGCGTGCTGCTCGATGAAGTCTGCGGCTGGGTCGTCATGCGTAAGTTGCAGACGGCCGGTGTAACGTCAAAGATGGAAACGCGATACCTGCGTCCTGTGAGCACCGATGAACCGCACGTCACCCTGCGCGCGCATATTGTGCAGCAGCGGCGCAACCTCGTTGTCATTGAGGCAACCCTCTCAGACAGCCAAGACCGCGTGTGCAGCGAGGCCGTCTGTACCTATTTCACCTTCCCGCCCGAAAAGGCACGTACCGCCATGCACTTCGAAGGATGCCATACCGAAGAAGAGCAGGACAAATAAAGTGATAAGGTTCTCTCTTGGGTTATGAGGGATAAGGTTATCGCTTATGTTATAGTGATAAAGTATTGGTGATTAGGTAATCGTATTATTCAAGTTTCGCTGGTGCCCACATGGGTTGACAAGCGTTCAAGGCACGCCCCGAAGATTGACAAGCGTTCAAGGCACGCCCCGAAG
>CALZRA010000046.1 GCA_945828345.1 uncultured Bacteroidales bacterium | reverse complement strand
GCTGCCAAGGTTGGCGAGGCTGTTGCAGCCAAGGCTATCGCTGCAGGTATCACCGAGGTCGTATTCGACCGTAACGGTTACTTGTATCACGGCCGTGTTAAAGAAGTTGCTGATGGTGCCCGCAAAGGTGGACTTAAATTCTAATAGATTATGGCAAACAGAGTAAACGTAAATACAGAAGAGTTAAAGGATAGACTGGTTGCTATCAATCGAGTTGTCAAGGTAACCAAAGGTGGCCGCACATTCACTTTTGCCGCTATTGTAGTGGTAGGTGACGGTAAGGGCGTTATCGGTTACGGCCTGGGTAAGGCTGGCGAAGTTACTGCCGCCATCGCCAAGGGTGTTGAGGCAGCTAAGAAGAATTTGATTAAGGTTCCCGTGCTCAAGGGCACAGTTCCTCATGAGCAGGCTGCTCACTTCGGTGGTGCAGAAGTTCTTATCTTACCCGCTTCTGAAGGTACTGGTGTGGTTGCCGGTGGTGCCATGCGTGCAGTGCTTGAAAGTGTTGGTGTCAAGGACGTACTTGCTAAGTCAAAGGGTTCTTCCAATCCCCACAACCTCGTAAAGGCCACAATTCTGGCACTGAGCGAGATGCGTGATGCCCGCACGGTTGCCCAGCACCGCGGGGTTTCTTTGGAAAAAGTATTCAGAGGATAAAAATATGGCAACGATTAAGATACAACAGACGAAGAGCCGTATCGGTGCTCCCAAGGACCAGAAGCGCACGTTGGATGCCTTAGGTCTGACCAAGATGAATCGCATTGTTGAGAAGGAGGACTCGGAAGTGCTCCGTGGCATGATTCGCAAGGTTCGCCACTTGGTAACGGTAGTAGAATAATTTTCAATACACGAAGCTTTATGAAATTACATACTTTAAAACCTGCATGTGGCGCAACTCACTCACGCAAGCGTATTGGCCGTGGTCCCGGTTCGGGCAAGGGCGGTACGTCAACGCGTGGTCACAAGGGTGCCAAGCAGCGTTCTGGTTATAGCAAGAAAATTGGTTTCGAAGGTGGTCAGATGCCTTTGCAGCGCCGTCTGCCCAAGTTTGGTTTCAAGAACATCAACCGTGTAGAGTATAAGGCTATCAACCTTTCTACTCTTCAGGAACTGGCAGAAACCAAGAATTTGGAAAAGATTGGCATGGCTGAGCTTGTTGCTGCCGGTCTCGTTGCTTCCAAGCATCTGGTTAAGATTCTTGGCAACGGTGAACTCAAGGCTAAGCTTACTGTTGAGGCTCACGCTTTCTCCAAGTCTGCCGAAGCAGCTATCGCTGCTGCTGGCGGTACTGCTACAAAACTCTAATCTATCCTATTTTCGATGAAAAAAATAATCGAGACCATCAAGAACATTTGGAGAATTGAGGATTTGAGAGTTCGAATCCTCATCACTCTCCTATTTGTCGCAATATACCGCTTCGGTTCGTTTGTGGTACTTCCCGGTATCGATCCCGGTCGTTTGGCGAAGTTACAGGAACAAACGAGCGAGGGCTTGATGTCGTTGCTGAACATGTTCTCGGGTGGTGCATTTTCAAACGCTTCAATCTTTGCGTTGGGAATCATGCCCTACATCTCGGCATCGATTGTCATTCAGCTGCTTGCCATCGCTGTGCCCTACTTCCAGAAGATGCAGCGTGAAGGCGAGAGTGGCCGTAGAAAAATCAATCAGTATACGCGTTGGCTCACCATTGCCATCCTGCTTTTCCAGGCACCTACGTATCTGATTAACTTGAAAGCCCAGACAGCTGGTTCAGGAGCCTTCCTTGTGGGAGATGGTTTTTGGTTCATGTTCTCGTCTACGATTATCCTTGCGGCAGGTAGTATGTTTATCCTGTGGCTGGGCGAAAGAATCACTGACAAGGGTATCGGTAACGGTGTCTCGCTGATTATCATGATTGGTATTATCGCCCGTATGCCGGCTGCCTTTGGTCAGGAGTTCGTGACTGCATTGAGCGGTGCCGAAGGTGGTGGCTTAATCAAGTTCCTCTTCGAAATTGTTGCACTTCTCTTCGTGATGGCTCTGGCCATTATGCTGGTGAAGGCTACGCGTAGGGTGCCCGTGCAGTATGCCAAGCGTGTTGAAGGTAACCGTGCTGTGGGTGGTGCACGCCAGTACATCCCCCTGAAGCTTTTTGCTGCCAACGTGATGCCTATCATTTTCGCTCAAGCCATCATGTTTATCCCCCTGACTCTCGCACAGACTGTTTCGCGTGACGGCGGCAGCTGGGCTTTGAATCAGTTCTTGGATCATACGAGTGTCCTGTATAACCTCGTGTTTGTCATTTTGATTGTGCTGTTTACGTATTTCTATACGGCTATCACTTTGAATCCTGTACAGATGGCAGAGGACATGAAGCGCAACAACGGCTTCATTCCCGGCGTGAAACCCGGCAAGCCCACTGCTGACTATCTTGACAGAGTGATGAGTAACATTACCGGACCTGGTTCACTCTTCATTGCCCTCATTGCCATTATGCCTGCGTTTGCTGGTGTCTTTGGCGTGAAGCAGGAGTTCGCCCAGTTCTTCGGCGGTACCTCACTGCTGATTCTGGTAGGTGTTGTATTGGACACGCTGCAGCAGATTGAAAGTCACCTCTTGGTGCGCCACTACGATGGTTTGCTCAATTCAGGACATGTTCGCACACGTTCAGCGAAAGTAGCAGCCTATTAAATTGGAGTCTGAATGATTTTTCTGAAAACAGACGATGAGATTGAGTTGTTGCGCAAGGCCAATCTGTTGGTGAGCGCAACACTCACCGAAATAGCCAAGATTGTTGCGCCGGGTGTCACAACCCGTCAGTTGGACACTCTGGCGGAGCAGTTTATCCGCGACAATGGGGCAGAACCTACTTTTAAGGGTTTCCCTAATCCTTATGGTTCGCCTTTCCCTGCTTCCATCTGTACTTCAGTAAATGAAGTGGTGGTGCATGGCATACCGAACGATGAACCGTTGAAGGACGGCGATGTGGTATCGGTAGACTGTGGAACCTACCTCAATGGTTTTTGTGGTGACTCATGCTATACGTTTTGTGTAGGTGAAGTCAAGCCCGAAGTAAAAGAACTCTTGCGCGTAACGAAGGAGTCGCTTTACTTGGGCATTGAGCAGGCCATTGCCGGGCACCGTTTGGGTGATATAGGTTATGCGGTACAGCATCATTGTGAAGCCAGCGGATACGGTGTGGTGCGTGAATTTGTAGGTCACGGCATCGGCAAGGATATGCACGAGGACCCTCAGGTGCCTAATTATGGGCGACAGGGAACCGGCAAGCAGCTAAAAAATGGCATGTGCATTGCCATCGAGCCTATGATTACCATGGGATCGCATGAGTTGGCCATGTTGCCCGACCGTTGGGGCGTTGTTACCCGCGATAGTTTGCCTGCTGCACATTTCGAGCATACCATAGCTATCCACCATGGTAAGGCAGATATCCTGTCGTCGTTTAAGGAAATCGAAGAAATCGAAAGACAAAAAAGTTGATATGGCAAAAGAAGCTGCAATCGAACAGGACGGGACAATCGTCGAGGCATTAAGCAATGCCATGTTCCGGGTAGAATTGGAGAACGGACACGAAATCACCGCGCACATCTCAGGCAAGATGCGCATGCATTACATCAAGATCCTGCCGGGTGACAAGGTGAAAGTAGAAATGAGTCCGTACGACCTTTCAAAAGGAAGAATAGTGTTCAGATACAAATAACAAAGCATAATGAAAACTAGAACATCAATCAAAAAGCGCTCTGCCGACTGCAAAATTGTACGTCGTAAGGGTCGTCTGTATGTAATTAACAAGAAGAACCCTAAGTTCAAAATGCGTCAGGGTTAAACCGAATACCGCAATAAACAAAACAAGTATATGGCAATAAGAATTGTTGGTGTAGACCTCCCTCAAAACAAACGTGGTGAGATCGCCCTGACCTACATTTATGGTATAGGTCGTAGTAGCTCGGCAAAAATCTTGGATAAGGCCGGCATTGACAGAGATATCAAAGTGAAGGACTGGACTGACGACCAGGCAGCTAAGATTCGTGCAATCATTGGTGCCGAATTTAAGGTTGAAGGTGACCTCCGCTCTGAAATCCAGCTCAACATCAAGCGTCTTATGGACATTGGTTGCTACCGTGGTGTTCGTCACCGTAACGGACTTCCTGTTCGTGGACAGAGCACAAAAAACAATGCACGTACGCGCAAGGGTCGCAAGAAGACTGTTGCTAACAAGAAGAAAGCTACTAAATAATAAATAATTATGGCAAAGAAAACAGTTGCAGCCAAGAAGAGAAACGTAAAGGTTGACGCTATGGGTCAGCTGCACGTTCACAGCTCTTTCAACAATATCATTGTGTCTCTTGCAAACAGCGAAGGTCAAATCATTTCTTGGTCTTCAGCAGGCAAGATGGGCTTCCGTGGCTCTAAGAAGAACACTCCGTATGCAGCTCAGATGGCTGCTCAGGATTGTGCCAAGGTGGCTTTCGACCTGGGCTTGCGTAAGGTGAAGGCATACGTCAAGGGTCCCGGTAACGGTCGTGAATCTGCTATTCGTGCCGTACATGGTGCTGGTATTGCAGTAACCGAAATCATCGATGTTACCCCGCTGCCCCACAACGGTTGCCGTCCCCCGAAGAGAAGAAGAGTATAACACACGTAGTTTAACAAAGACATAAGATAAAATGGCAAGATATATAGGTCCTAAGTCACGTATTGCCCGCAAGTTCGGAGAAGCAATCTTTGGTGCCGACAAGGTGTTGGCAAAGCGTAACTATCCTCCTGGACAGCATGGCAACAATCGTCGTCGCAAGACTTCTGAATATGGTGTCATGTTGGCTGAGAAGCAGAAGGCCAAGTACACTTATGGTGTGCTCGAAAAGCAGTTCCGCAACCTCTTTGAAAAGGCAGCCTCTGCCAGTGGCATTACTGGTGAAATCTTACTCCAGAGCCTTGAGTGCCGTCTTGACAATGTGGTTTACCGTCTGGGTATTGCACCCACTCGTGCTGCTGCCCGTCAGCTTGTTAACCACAAGCACATCACTGTAGACGGCAACGTGGTGAACATCGCTTCATACAGCGTAAAGCCCGGTCAGGTTGTCGGTGTTCGCGAGCGTTCCAAGTCATTGGAGGTTATCGCTGATTCGTTGGCAGGTTTCAACCACAGCAAGTATCCTTGGATTGAATGGGATGAGAACTTGAAGAGCGGCAAATTCCTGCACAAGCCCGAACGTGCTGATATCCCTGAGAATATCAAGGAGCAGCTGATCGTCGAGTTGTACTCTAAAAACTAATCAATAATCCCCTTACATTCATGGCGATATTAGCATTTCAAAAACCTGACAAAGTTATAATGTTGGAAAACGACCCCAAGTTCGGAAAGTTTGAGTTCCGTCCCTTGGAGCCTGGTTTCGGCACTACTGTCGGAAATGCGTTGCGCCGTATCCTGCTTTCTTCACTCGAAGGTTATGCCATCAACTTCATTAAAATTGAGGGGGTTGAGCATGAGTTCGCTTCGGTACCTGGAGTTCGGGAAGACGTAACCAACATTATACTTAACTTGAAGCAAGTACGCTTTAAGCAGATTGTAGACGAATACGAAACAGAGAAGGCTACTATCACCATCTCTAACTCCACGGAGTTCAAAGCTGGCGATATAAGTAAATATCTCACTGGATTTGAAGTGTTAAATCCTGAATTAGTGATTTGTCACTTAGATTCAAAAGCCACGATGCAGATAACCATTTCAATCAACAAAGGCAGAGGTTACGTGCCCGCTGAAGAGAACCGTGAGTTCTGCCAGGACGTGAACGAAATTGCTATCGACTCTATTTACACTCCAATCCGTAACGTGAAATATGTGGTTGAGCCTTTCCGTGTTGAGCAGAAGACCGACTACGACAAGCTTGTGCTTGAAATCGCTACGGATGGTTCCATTCACCCGAAGGAAGCACTCAAGGAGGCTGCCAAAATCCTTATTCACCACTTTATGCTCTTCTCCGACGAGAAGATCACAATGGAGGATAAGGCTGATGTCGAAAATGAAGAGTTCGACGAAGAGGTACTCCACATGCGTCAACTCCTTAAGACCAAATTGGTTGACATGAACCTTTCGGTTCGTGCACTGAACTGCCTTAAGGCTGCTGATGTGGAAACGCTGGGTGAGCTCGTTCAGTTCAACAAGAACGACCTGCTCAAGTTCCGCAACTTCGGTAAGAAATCGCTCACCGAGCTTGATGATTTGCTGGAGAGTCTGAATCTGTCGTTTGGAACTGATATCACAAAGTATAAATTAGGTAAAGATTAAAACCCGAAATGAGACACAATAAGAAATTTAATCATCTGAGCCGTACTGCTTCTCACAGAGCTGCGATGCTTTCGAACATGGCCTGCTCTTTGATCAAGCACAAAAGAATCACTACGACTCTGGCCAAGGCTAAGGCACTGAAGAAGTACGTTGAGCCGCTCATCACCAAGAGCAAGGAGGACACGATGAATTCGCGTCGCGTGGTGTTCAGCTATCTTCAGGACAAGGTGGCAGTTACCGAACTTTTCCGTGAAGTTCGCGTAAAGGTGCTTGACCGTCCCGGTGGCTATACCCGCATCATCAAGACCGGTTTCCGTGCAAGCGATGCTTCTGAAATGTGCTTTATCGAGCTTGTTGACTTCGATGAAAACATGGCCAAGACCAAGAAGAAGGCAACTCGCACCCGTCGCAGCAAGAAGAGTGCTGCCGCCGAGGCACCCGTAGCAGAAGAGGCTCCCGCAGCTGAAGCTCCTGCCGAAGAAGCTAAGGCTGAGTAAACATATACAGCAAACAGAGAGGCAACGGACTCACAGTCTGTTGCCTCTCTTCTTAGATATGCATGTCAGATGGGCGTATTCCATACGTCATGTCGCATGAATCATTGTCTGGCAACGTATATGGTCCGATGCGCACGATGCGTATTCTTTATGAGAATTGTTGGCCCTATGCTTTCAAGGAGCATTCCAGTCGTTTCTAACGGAGCAATGCTATTCTATTTGAGACTATATAGTTCTGAAGCTGCCTTTCACACCCTTGTCCAAACAATAAAACTCAGAAAAAAAGGAAACTTTTCTTTTTTATTGGATTTCGAACACTATCTTTGCAGACAGATAGAAAAAGCTTGTCGAGTTATTCTGTGAGATCGAATATTTTCAACTTGCAAGTGGCAACTCTTAAAGCTATTCTGTTTGTTGGATGCGGCATCTAAATTGGCCTTGGTGCTTGTTGCTGCAAATCCTGATTAGGCTAATACCATCTGCATGAAACACCTTTACATGGTTTTCTTAAAAATAGGATTAGGGCTGTTATTGGCTTTTGTTGGTACTTTGGAACTCATGTCCCAGAGTATCAGCTTGCATGTTCCAAAAGGTGGCATGCTCCCTCAGATAATCAGTGAAAATCGTATTAGTCAAATCAAGGAACTTAAAGTGAGTGGTACACTCAATGAGGTGGATGTCGTGTTGTTGCGCAAGATGGGTGGATATTACACCAAGCCCACATGCGGAACTTTGGCAAAGTTAGATCTTAGAGATGCCACGTTTCTCAACGGGTCTTCTGGTGAAGCAAGTAATGGTGTCATAGAGTTCCGGATGTTCTATTCTACCCGCTTTGTATCTCTGTCACTTCCAGAATATACACGCATTATAGAGCGTGAGGCGTTTGATGGGTGTAACCAGATGTATACTTTGTTGTTTGCCCCACTGCCTACTGGGGTTAGCGAAGTAGGTGCATTGAGTCTCCCCTCTTCGATAGAAGTCATCGGCATGAATGCTTTTAGAGGATGTAGTCAAATTCATGACATTTATTTAAACTCATTGGTTCCTCCCCGTTTGGAGACGGGTAATTTTATTCCCGATGTGCGTGTACATATTCCGCGTGGAACCTACCAGAGCTATTGGCTTTCCAATTGGGGTGACTTTGAGTTGGTCGAGTATGATGCTCCTGCGCTTGATTTGCCTGAGCCCAATGCTTATCTGCGTGGAAAGACGCGTGTCTACAGATTGCCTCGTAGGAAAAATTTGAGCAAGGATGCTGATTGATTATGGGCCGTTTACGCGACAACTATACCTTTTTGACACAGGCTCCTGTTCACCGTGTCATATTGACGATGGCCTTTCCCACCGTCATTTCCATGCTCGTTACCAGCCTCTATAATTTGGCCGACACCTTCTTTGTCAGTCAAATCAACACACAATGTACTGCTGCGGTGGGCATTGTGTTTTGTGTAGTGTCGGTGGTTCAGGCCATCGGCTTTTTTTTCGGGCATGGTTCGGGTAATTACATTTCACGTATGTTGGGTGCCCGCAAGCGGCTCGAAGCCCAGATTATGGCTACTACGGGTTTGGTGAGTAGCTTGTCTGTGGGGCTTCTGCTACTATTGGCAGGGCACATGTTCTTGCAGGAGATTGTGCAACTGTTAGGTTCTACCCCCACCATACAGCCTTATGCCGAGTCTTATTTGGGCATTCTTTTGGTGGGCGCCCCATTTATGACTGGTACTCTGACCTTGAACAATCAAATGCGCTTTCAGGGTAACGCCTCCTATTCTATGATAGGCATCTTGGCCGGCACTCTGTTGAATGTGGTGCTCGATCCCCTTTTTATCTTCGTTCTGCATTGGGGTATAGAAGGGGCTGCCTGGGCAACAGTAATCAGCCAGATATGCAGCTTTGTCATGTTGCTCACCCTGTCGCGTAAGAATGGAGGCTTGGGTATCAGCCTGCGTCGGTTTGTACCCAGTCCGTCTTTGTTCCGCGAAATCATCATGGGAGGCACACCTTCCCTGTTGCGTCAGGGACTTTCAGCTATATCAGTGGCCAGTTTGAATGTTGCGGCTGCAGTTTATGGCGATGCGGCCATAGCCGGTATGAGCATCGTTGGCAGGTGCTGCTTCTTCGTCTTTGCCGTCATCATAGGTTTTGGCCAGGGTTTCCAGCCACTTTGTGGATTTTGTTATGGGGCAAGGCTTTATGGGCGTGTCAAGGAAGGTTTTGTCTATTGTGCCAAACTTGGAACTTGTTTTTTAGCCGTTTGTTCCGTTTTTGGCTTTATGTTTGCCGAGTCCATCATTACCATGTTTCGCAACGATCTTGAGGTTGTGCAGGTGGGTGCGGCTGCTTTACGTTGGCAGATGGTCACCTTTGTTCTATTGCCCACCATTGGCCTTTCCAACATGATGCTGCAAACCATCCGCAAAACTTGGCAGGCCAATTTGGCTGCCGCTTCGCGTAGCGGTTTGTTTTTCATCCCCCTCATTGGGTTACTGCCGCAGTATTTAGGTTTGGCGGGAGTCGAAATGTGTCAGGCCTTGGCCGATATCTGTTCATTTGCCCTTTGTCTGCCTCTGGCCCTTCGTGCTTTTCGTGAAATGCAAAAAAACGACCTGATTCACTCCCTATAGGATGCTATAGTGTAAAAAAATCACAACGAAACAAATTTTTATCCCGAATTGTTGCAACGAGTCTACGAATCGTCTACTTTTGCGGATACATAGTTAACCGGATTATAAACCTTATTTATTTTACCGATTCATGAAAAACTTAATGAAAACGACGTGGATGGATTATCCACTGAGTCAGCGATGCGCCCACGGTGCATGGCCACTTTGTGCTTGCATGTTTCTTCTTCCCCTATCGGTAGAAGGTGCTTCCGCCCATATCCCTGACAATGCTCCTGTCGCCACCGTGAGCGTACAGCAGCAAAGGGCTGTGGGCGGTGTTGTTACCGATGAAAACGGCGAGCCGCTTGTAGGTGTTACAGTAGTTGTGAAGGGCACTCGTGTGCGTGCCGTCACCGATAATCAGGGACGCTTCAGTATCAAGGCTTCTCCTGGCCAGACCCTTACATTCTCCTATATAGGCTATGGCCGTAAGGAGCTGAAGGTAAGCGGAACGAACCTGAACGTTCAACTCAAGAGCATTGACAACACGCTGAATGAAGCTGTGGTTATCGGTTACGGTACAGTGCGCAAAGCTGACTTGGCCGGTTCCGTGTCGGTTATGGACAGCAAGTCCTTCAAGGACGAACCGATCACCCGCATTGAGGATGCTCTTCAGGGACGTGTTTCAGGTATCGAGGTCGTGCAGAGCGGTGTTCCTGGCGGCGACCTGAAAATCCGTATCCGTGGTGTCAACTCCATCAACAAGAGCAACGACCCGCTTTATGTGGTCGATGGCATTGTACGCGAGAGCGGGCTTGACGGAATCAGCCCCGAGGACATTCAGAGCATGCAAGTGCTGAAGGATGCTTCGTCAACCGCCATCTACGGTGCACGCGGTGCCAATGGTGTTGTACTGGTGACTACCAAACAGGGCCGGTCGTCTGGCACTCAGGTAGTGTTTGATGCCAACGTCGGCATATCCAACGCCTACAACATGCCCGAGGTTATGAGCACCAGGGATTATGCACAGGCCTTGGTAGACTATAAAGGTGTAGACCGCGCCCAATTGGAAGGCTATCTCAACGGAACCAATCCCGGTGTTGACTGGCTTGACGAGGTGCTGCGCACTGGTGTCACTCAAAACTACAAGCTGGCGATTTCTAAGGGCAACGAAGACACCCAGTTCTACGTGTCAGGAAACTACATGCAGCATCAAGGTGTCATTGAGAATACCAAGTTCGAACGCTATTCGGCCAAGATGAACGTACACAGCAAGCTGTTCAGCTGGTTGGAAATGACAGCGGACCTCAACCTGTCACAGGGCAAGGGCAAGGGGGCCGGCTTTAACCAGAACCAGTGGAATCCTATCTGGATAGCCTTGAACTATTCGCCTACTATGGAGGTGCTTGCTGAGAACGGCTCTTATAGCCTTGACCCCTACAACTGTATCCAGCGCAGTCCGTTGGCCTATCTCAACGGCACGCAGAACGATCGGCAGAAGAGTTCTGTCAGCGGTCACATAGACCTCAAGTTCAACATAGCCGAGGGACTCACTTTTACCACTACCAACGGTGTTGACTATGCTGACCGCAAGTCCTATAGCTTCGGTTCCAGCAAGGCAATGGGCGCCAGCTCCATGTCTAATTCCAATGTCTACAGCATGTTGCTGCAAAGCACCAACAACCTCACCTATGCCCATAACTGGGGTGGCCATTCGCTCACTGCAACCGGCGTATGGGAGGCTACATCCTATGAACGCCGCAGCATGGCTATCAACGGTAACGATTTGGCCAATGAGAGCGTAGGCTACTGGGATGTGCAGAATGCAGCCACTCGTAATGCCAGCAACAGCTACAGCAAGTGGACCCTGCTGTCAGGTGTGGCCCGTGTCATGTATAACTATAGCGACCGCTACATGCTGACCGCCACCTTCCGTGCCGACGGTAGCTCACGTTTCACCAACAAGAAATGGGGCTATTTCCCCTCCATTGCAGCAGCCTGGACAGTTACGCAAGAGGAATTCATGAAAGACGTGAAGGCCATCAGCAATCTGAAGATTCGTGCCAGCTACGGTATCATCGGTAATCAGGACATCGACCCCTACAGCACCTTGGGTACCATGTCGAGCATGGCGTTCAACTACGGCACAGGCACAAACTTCACGGGTTACTGGTCTAATACTCCTGCCACTCCCGACCTTACTTGGGAGAAAGTAAAGCAGTTCGACTTGGGTATCGACCTCGGCTTCTTGGAGAACCGCCTTTCGCTGAGCGTTGACTATTTTAGCAAGAAAACCACCGATGCCCTGCTCCTGAAGACGGCTCCCGACTATCAGGGCGGTTCGACCTATTGGGTAAATGCCGGTGAAGTAAGCAACAAGGGTATCGACGTGACACTCTCTGCCCGCATCATCCAGACACGTGACCTGAGCTGGACCAGCAGTCTCAATGGCAGTTACGTCAAGAACGAGGTGACGAAGCTGACGGCTGAGGATCCTATCCTCTACGGACCGAGTCCTTCGCAGGGAACGGTTGACCCCTGTACCATTATCAAGGAAGGCGAAGCCATCGGTACATTCTATGGCTACAAGTGGGCCGGATTGCAAAAGCAGGAAGACGGCACCTATGTCGACTCCTACTATGACAAGGATGGCAACATCACGCTCAATCCCTCGGGCGATGACCGCTTCGTTATCGGTTGTGCCAATCCCGACTTTACATTAGGTTGGAACAATACGGTGACTTACAAGAACTGGGATTTCAACGTGTTCTTTAATGCCGCATTCGGTGCACAGCGTCTCAACCTCGTGCGTTTCGCCATGAACTCGCAGGTTGGTGCTTCTATGTTTGTTACCGACAAGGACTATCTGGCCAATGTAGGCAAGGACATGCCCACGCTTGGCTCTCAGAACAAGAACTATGGCAACTCAACCAAGTGGTTGGAAAATGCCGACTATCTCCGTTGCCAGAACGTAAGCATCGCCTACACCCTGCCGCGCAGCCAAACGGGCAATGTGGCCGACTTCCGCTTCTCGTTCTCTGTTCAAAATCTCTTCACCATTTCGGGCTACAAGGGCAACGATCCTGCTGGCGCATCGTTCAGCAGCAGTCATGTCGACCGCAACAATGGTCTTGATATGGGTTCCTATCCCAATCCGCGCACCTTCACGCTGGGCGTGCGCATGACGTTCTAACCCTTTATCCTATTTGACTAACCCATCAATTTGAACACCGTTATGAAAAGCAAAATATTCATGGGATGCATGATGGCAGCAGCTCTGTTTGCCACCTCGTGCAACGATTTTCTTGATGAAAAACCCAAAGGGCTGCTCACGCCGGGCAATTACCTTGACTCGCAAGCCGCCCTCGATGGAAGTGTGACGGCCCTCTATGAAAAAGTCAACCTGACACAGGGCTGGACCAATATGATGTATCCGCAGTGGCAAGGCGACGACATTACGGCCAACCCCGGTTCGAACAAGCAGGCTTGTGCTGAGCTGGATGCCTTCAGTGCCACCAATAACAATAAGGGCGTGACAGCAGCTTGGAGCAATCATTATGCAGTCATTAAGGCCGCCAATCTCATACTCGAAGCTGTCGACAAGGCTCCGGTGAGCGACACCGAGAAGAATATAGCCATTGGCAACGCCAAATACTGGCGCGCCTATTCCTATTATTATATGGTGCGCATCTTCGGCCCCCTGCCATTGATGACCACCTCGGCTCTTTCTGCACCCAACCATGCACCCGACAAGGTTGAGGACGTGTACAACCTCATTGTTGAGGACCTCAAGGATGCTGAAGCCAAGTTACCCACAGGTTATGACAAGGCTCCCCGTCATCATGACGGAGTAGATGCTTGGGTCACCAAGCAGGCAGCTCAGGCCACTCTGGCCGCTGTCTACATGTCAATGGCTGGCTATCCGCTCAACTATGGGCAGGCCTACTACAAGCTGGCAGCCGACAAGGCCAAGGAAGTCATCGACAAAGAGAGCGAATACGGTTTCTTCCTCGAAGAGGAGTGGAATCAGGTCTATTCCATGGGTCACAACTACAACAAGGCAACCTTGGTCGGCATCGACAACTCGCCCATCAATGGCAGCTGGGATCACGATTCGCAGCTTACCTCCTGCTGTCGTTTTGAAGGGCTCGGCGACGGCGGCTGGGGCGATGCCTGGGGAGAAATCAAGTTCTGGAAGAATTATCCTGAGGGGCAGCGCAAGGATGCTGTCTATGCACCTAAGATTACTTTTGAGGACGGCGATGGCAACATCACCAAAATGGTAGACTGGTGGGAACTTGATGAACAGGGTAAGAAGGTCGTTGACGCCTATCATCCCATGTTCTGTGTATTCACGACCAACGCCGATGATAACGGACGCGAAATAGCCCAGCCTTACAACTACTTGCAGCGTAACTATCGCGGTATGACCAACGGTCACCGCCACCGTGTCATTCGCTATGCCGAGGTGCTTCTGTGGTATGCTGAAAGCGCAGCACGCAGTGGAGCGTCCGACCTTGCTTTGGCCAAGCAGTGCCTCAAGCGAGTACATGCCCGTGCATGCAACGATGCTGACCATATCACTATCCCCAACCTGGGTACTTATCCTATCGATAACCTGACTGCCGATCAGCTGGCCGAAGCCGCCTATTGGGAGCATGGATGGGAGGTAGCCGGCTATTGGGTTGCTATGGTCACCCGCCGTTCTGATGAGTTCCGCATGAACCGCCTGAAGGAAAACTTTGACTACCGTGTGGCTAATGCGCCTATCGAAGTGGCTCCCGGCATCACGGCAAAGGAAAGTGTAGCTGTAACCAAGTCCGCCTGGGCTGGCGACGAGAGCATTTACATTCCTTATCCCAACAATGAAGTCGAGAAGAATCCGAACCTGCGCAGATAATCCCTGCGTTCATAAGTAACGTCCCCAAGGCCCGGTCAGCTCATAGACCGGAATCCATTCCGTGGGAGCACTGAGTCAGCCTCAGTATCGAAAAAGGGCAAAAGCGTCGATACAGACAAGCGTATGTGTCGGGCTTTTGCCCTTTTGATGTTCAGCCGCAATGAAGGACTTGTAGAAATTTCCTGCCGACAGGAGGAGGCTTGATAGTCCCACTTGCCGGCAGTTTCGCATGCTTGGTGGCGTCTATTCAAAAACGCGAAAATGTCCCGAATCAATCCTTTAAGGGGCCAAAAAAGCCCCTTTAAATCCTAATTATCGAGAAAAACACGCCAAAAGAGCAGATTTTTTAAGTAAACGGACAACAGTGCAAGAAAATCTGCATATCTTCGCTTCCTGAAAATTATAATTCTGTTCAATATGAAAGCAACAAAATGGATTGTATGCGCCATGATGGCTTGCGGTATGACCACCGCATCGGCTCAGAGCGCAACTGAGAATGGCAATGAAGCCAAGGAAGTTTTCAACCCCCATTGGTTCATTCAGGCACAGGGTGGTGTAGGTGCTACCCGTGGTGAGGCAGACTTCTCCGACCTGTTGAGTCCTGCTGCTGCCTTGAGTGCAGGTTATCGCTTTACACCTGTTGTGGGCGTTCGCGTAGGTGCCAGCGGCTGGCAGGGCAAAGGCGGTTGGGTTACTCCCGCCCAGACCTACAAGTACAACTATCTGCAGGGCAACGTGGATGTGCTCTTCGATCTGAGCGCACTCTTCTGCAAGTTCAATCCCAATCGTGTGTTCAATCTCTATGCCTTCGTAGGTGGTGGTGTAAACTATGCATTCGACAACGACGAGGCACAGTCGCTCAACACGCAGGGCTATGAGCTCGAGTATCTGTGGGATGGCCACAAAGTTTCGCCTGTAGGCCGTGCTGGTTTGGGCGCAAACTTCCGTGTGAGCAAGCGTGTTGCCATTAACCTCGAAGGTAATGCCAACCTGCTGTCCGACCACTTTAACTCCAAGAAGGCTGGCAACCCCGACTGGCAGTTCAACGTATTGGCTGGTTTGACCTTCAACTTGGGCAAGACCACCAAGACGGTTGCCCCCGCAGTTGTTCCTCCCGTGGTAGTACCCGAAGAAGAACCTGTAGTAGTTGAAGAACCCGTACAGGTAGTTCCCGAAACTCCTGCTCCCAAGGTAGAAGTAGTGAAGCCCCTGCGCGAGAACATTTTCTTCACCATCAACTCGGCTGTTGTACGTCAGGGTGAGATGAGCAAGGTTGAAAACCTCATTGCTTACCTCAACAAGTATGGCGATGCCAAGGTGGCCATTACGGGTTATGCTGATGCAGCTACTGGTAATGCTAAGATTAACCAGAGCCTCTCTGTAAAGCGTGCCAAGGCTGTTGCCGATGAACTCGTTAAGCGTGGCATTGATGCAAGCCGCATCGTTATCAACGCTAAGGGTGACACTGTTCAGCCCTTCGATAAGGTTGAGGAAAACCGTGTCAGCATCTGTATTGCTGAGAAGTAATCCGGTCATACATACGGAAACCACAGATAAAACGCTCCTGCATCCATAGTGCAGGAGCGTTTTCAGTAGGTGTTATCCGAAGGGTCAATGTTTTGGCGCATTATCCGGATTTCTATTCTGTGTATGTCTGAGGAAATCCAGCGGTTCGTAAAAACAACTCGACACTTAGGATTTACGGGTCGGCACTTAGAAAAATCAACTCGGCACTTAGAAAAAACAACTCGGTGAACTGTTTATGGCGATGTGTCAAGTATGTACAATTCTCTCTTGGCACAAGAGTTCTGCTTCATTCTGTCTATGGGATGATTCTTGATGTAGTCAGGATGGAAAGCACGAAGTTTTTTATACATTTGCAAGCAGATAACCATTGAAGAGTTGGCAGCGTATTGGATGCTTCAATGTCTGCCCCTTTCATAGCTTCCTTGATTATGGAAAAAAGTACAGCAAAAGCAAAGCGCATACCCTACGGCATGATGAACTTCGTGGCCGTACGCGAAGACGACTGCTACTATGTCGACAAGACCCGGTTTATAGAGAAAGTGGAAGAGTCCAACAAGTTCTTCTTCTTCATCCGTCCGCGCCGTTTCGGCAAGAGCCTCACCCTGTCGATGCTGCGCCACTATTATGATGTCAATCAGGCCGACAAGTTCGATCGGCTCTACGGCGACCTCTACATCGGCCAGCATCCCACGCCGGGTCACAACAAGTACCTCGTCATCTACCTCAACTTTGCCGTCATCGATGCGGAATTGGGGAACTACCGCAGTTCGATGGATGCGCACTGCAGGATAGAGTTTGCCAGTTTCTGCAGAAAATATGCCAAGTTGCTTCCTGCAAATATCGAAGAAGACCTGTTGAAGGAAAATGGGGCTGTGAAGCAGCTTGACTTTTTGTATAAAGCCTGTAGTGAAGCCGGACAGAAAGTCTACCTCTTCATCGACGAGTACGACCACTTCACCAACCATATCCTCTCCGATGCCACAAGGCTCGACGAATACAAGGGCGAGACGCACGGCACGGGCTACCTGCGCACCTTCTTCGACACCATCAAGTCAGGTACAGATTCCTCTATCGAGCGTGTCTTCGTGACAGGTGTCAGCCCCGTAACACTCGACGACCTCACCAGCGGCTTCAACATCGGCACAAACTATTCCCTTGCCTACGGCTTCAACGAAATGGTGGGCTTCACCGAGCAGGAGGTGCGCC